>NZ_JBIRJC010000039.1:0-62843 GCF_044329365.1 Kitasatospora sp. NPDC017646
TGCTCGCCGTTGGCAGTCTGAAAATCACCCTTTACGCCCCTCTCCGCGGCCACCCCCTCCACCGCCCCTCCCGCAGCGCGTCCCTCTCGCCTGGGTTGGGTGAGGGGGTGGGCGTGGGGTGAGGGGCGGGGGTGGGGTGGGGTGGGGGGTGTTGTGGGGTGGGGGGTGTTGTGGCCGTGCGGCCACGTGGGAGTGCGGGGGGATGGGGGTATGGGGGTTGGTATGGGTTCTGAGGAGATGTTCGAGCCGGCCACCGATGCCGGGCGGGATGGGTTGAGGGCGATTCTGGCGTGGCCGGGGGAGGCGGTCGTCGCTTTGGATTTCGACGGGACCTTGGCGCCGATCGTGGCGGATCCGGGTGCGGCGCGGGCGCATCCGGGGGTGGTGGGGGCGTTGCGGGGGCTGGCGCCGGTGGTGGGGGCCGTGGTGGTGGTGACGGGGCGGCCGGCGGGGGTGGCGGCGGAGTTCGGGGGGTTCTCGGAGGTGCCGAGGCTGGTGGTGCTGGGGCACTACGGGGCCGAGCGCTGGGAGGGGGGTGTGGTGACGGCGCCGGAGGTGCATCCGGGGGTGGCGGGGGTGCGGACGGCGTTGCCGGGGATGTTGGAGCGGGTGGGGGCCCCCGAGGGGACGTGGGTGGAGGACAAGGGGCGCTCCGTGGCGGTGCACACCCGTCGGACGGGGGCGCCGGAGGAGGCGTTGGAGTTGTTGCGGGCGCCGGTGGGGGAGTTGGCCGCCGAGTACGGGTTGGTGGTGGAACCCGGGCGGCTGGTGCTGGAGCTGCGGCCGCCGGGGGTGGACAAGGGGGCGGCGCTGACCGGGTTCCTGCGGGAGCGCGGGGCGCGGTCGGTGCTGTACGCCGGGGACGACCTGGGGGACGTGGCGGCGTTCGCGGCGGTGGAGGAGTTGCGCGGGCAGGGGCTGGCCGGGCTGCTGGTGTGCGCCGGGGCGGTGGGGGACGCGCCGGTGCGCGAGCTGGCCGACCGGGCGGATCTGGTGGTCGACGGGCCCGAGGGCGTGGTGGAGCTGTTGGGCGCCTTGGAGGAGGCGCTCAGAGGGCGTTGAGCTGGTCGAGGAACCACTGCTGAGGGGGGAGCGCGGTGGCCGCGGCGGCGAGGCGCTTGTTGCGGTCGGCGCGCTCCTCCGGACTCATACTGAGGCCGGCGTGCAGGGCGTCCGCGGTGGCGATGACGTCGTAGGGGTTGACGGTGAGGGCGTCGTCCCCCAGTTCGGCGTGGGCGCCGGCCTCCCGGGAGAGGACGAGGGCGCAGCCGTGGTCGGAGACGACGGGTACCTCCTTGGCGACCAGGTTCATGCCGTCCCGGATCGGGTTGACGAGTGCCACGTCGGCGAGGCGGTAGGCGGCCAGGGAGCGCGGGAAGTCGTCGTCGACGTGCAGGAGCAGGGGCTGCCAGGTGGGGGTGGCGAACTCGTCGTTGATCTCGGCGGCGAGGCGTCGGACCGCGGCGGTGTAGTCGCGGTACTCGGCGAGGTCGGTCCGGGAGGGGTAGGCGAAGGCGATGTGCACCACCCGGTCGTGCCACTCGGGGCGGGTGCGGAGCAGGTGCCGGTAGGCCTGGAGGCCGCGGACGATGTTCTTGCTCAGCTCGGTGCGGTCGACCCGGACGATCGTGCGGCGGTCGCCGACGGCGGTGCGGAGGGCGTCGAGGCGTTCGTCGACGTCGGGGCGGTGGGCGCGCTCGCGGAGGAAGTCGGCGTCGGCGCCCAGGGCGTGCACGCCCAGCCGGGTGGTGCGGCTCACGAGGGTCCCCCCGGCCGAAGGCTGGGGGAGGGTGACGGTGAGTTCCCGGTGGTCGACGGTCGCCCCGAGGAGGTCCTCGCAGCAGGTGGCGAAGGCGCGGGCCCAGCGTTCGGTGAGGAAGCCGGCCCGGTCGGCGCCGAGGATGCCGGTGAGGACGGCGCGGGCGACGTCGTCGGGGAGCAGCCGGTAGTACTCGGGCGGGGCCCAGGGGGTGTGGGAGAAGTGGCCGATCCGCAGGTCGGGGCGGGCCTCGCGGAGCAGGGCCGGGACGAGGGAGAGGTGGTAGTCCTGGACCAGGACGGCGGCGTTCGGGGCGGCTTCGGCGGCCAGGGCGTTCGCGAAGGCGGCGTTGTACGCCTGGTAGGCGGCCCATTCGGTGCGGAAGCGGACGTCGAAGGCGGGCGCGGTGGGGGTCGCGTAGAGCAGGTGGTGGACGAACCACAGGGTGGAGTTGGCGACGCCGTTGTAGGCGTGGGCGAAGGTCTGCGGGTCGATGTCCAGCATCCGTACGGCCTGGCGGCCGACCTCGTGCCCGGCGAGGTCGAGGCGGCCGTCGGGGGCTTCCCGCGCGGCCCGGCGGTCGGCGTCGCCGAGGGCGGCACAGACCCAGACGGCGTGGGGGTCGTCGATGGCGGAGAGGCCGGACACCAGCCCTCCGCCACCGCGGCGAAGGGTCAGCGTGCCGTCGTCGGTCGTGCTGAAGGACACCGGTCCCCGGTTGGAAGCCACCAGGACGGGGGCGGTGCCGGTCGCGCTCGAACGTTCGGTCGTGAGATCGCCCATGGTTGGTACGTTGCCGGGGGTCCGGGGCGGCAAACCCGTGGAGTCCGAAGACGGACCCCTTCAGTGGCGGGTGGCGTACTCGGGGACGGTGTGCATCGGGGGGCGCTCCAGGGCCGTGACGGGGTGGGTGTGGGCGGTGAAGGAGCGGGTTTCCGGGTCGCGGGTGAACTGGGTGAGGTGGGGGTGGACCAGGTCGGCGGAGGCCTTGAGGCGGTGGGTGCGGTCGAGGCGTTCGAGGGCGGTGCGGTAGATGGTGGCGGCCATCCGGCCGAGGGCCTGGCCGTCCTGGTGGCGGTGGTGCCGGACGCCGACGTCGACCTGGGCCAGGGCGTCCAGCCCGGCCAGTTCCAGCGCGTCGACCAGCAGGCCGAGTTCGACGCCGTAGCCGGTGGGGAAGGGCAGCCGTTCGAGCAGTGAACGGCGGGCCGCGTACTCGCCGCCGAGGGGCTGGACGAAACCGGCGAGTTCCGGCCAGTGGAGGTTGAGCAGGGGGCGGGCGACGAGTTCGGTGACCCGGCCGCCGCCGGTGGGGACGATCGCGTCGGTGTCCCCCGCGGCGGAGCCGCTGATCGTCACTTCGAGGGGGCGGTCGTACATGGCCTTGACCAGCTGGAGGTTCTCGTCGGTCAGCAGCGGGCCGACGATGCCGGTGACGAAGGCGGGGTCGAACTCGCGCAGGTCGGCGTCGACGAAGCAGACGATGTCGCCGTGGGTGACCAGCAGGGAGCGCCAGAGCACCTCGCCCTTGCCGGGCACGGCCGGCAGCCGGGGCAGGATCGCGTCGCGGTGCTCCACCCGGGCGCCGGCCTCGGCGGCGACGGCGGCGGTGGCGTCGGTGGAGCCCGAGTCGACCACGACGAGTTCGTCGACGAGGGGGATCCGCTCGATCAGTTCGCGGCGGATGGTGCGGACGATGTCGCCGACGGTGGCCTCCTCGTCGAGGGCCGGGAGGACGACGCTGACGGTGCGGCCGGTGCGCTGTTTGGCCTCCAGCAGGGTGTGCACCGGCCGGTCGGCCGCGCTCCACGAGCGGCGGCGGAGCCAGGACGCCGCCTGCGGGAGGAGCGCGGGGGTCGGTTCGGCGGGCACGGTGACTCTCCTCGGCGGGGTCGGTGGAACGGGCCATCTCGCTTGGCGGACGGCCCCTTTCGGGCTGGACGCCTTCGGATACAGTCTTCGTACAGCGGTCGGACCTGCGCACGCCGGGGTCGCCGCTGAACCATAACTTCACATGCTCATCCAGAGGGACTGAGGGAACGGCCCGTTGACGTCCCGGCAACCTTCTCGCTCGGCTGTCGTCGACAGGCCCCGGCGGGACAGGTGCCAATTCCGGCCCGTGGCGCGACCGCGCCACGGGGAAGATGAGGAGAGAGGCCTCGCCATCATGGCTATCGACACTGCCGCACCCTCCCCCGGCCTTCTGCCGGGGGGACCCTCGCCCGTCGACCTCGGCCCCGCCGCCGCGCTGTCCTGTCGGGAGTGCGGCACCCGCTTCCCGCTCGGCCCCAGCTTCGCCTGCCTGGAGTGCTTCGGGCCGCTGGAGATCGCCTACGACTTCGGCAGCGAGCGCGCCGAGGAGCTGCGCAAGCGGATCGAGTCCGGCCCCGCGTCCATCTGGCGCTACGCGCCGCTGCTGCCGGTGCCGGCCGACGTGGCCTCGAAGCCCAATCTGAACCCCGGCTGGACCCCGCTGGTGAAGGCGGACAACCTGGCGCGGGAGCTCGGGTTCACGGCGCAGCTGCACGTCAAGGACGACTCCGGCAACCCGACCCACTCGTTCAAGGACCGGGTGGTGGCCTGCGCGATCGAGGCGGCACGGGCGTTCGGGTACACCACGCTGTCCTGCTCCTCGACCGGCAACCTGGCCGGTGCGGTGGGCGCGGCGGCGGCCCGGGCCGGGTTCCGCTCCTGCGTCTTCATCCCGCACGACCTGGAGCAGGGCAAGGTCGTGATGGCCGGGGTGTACGGCGGCGAGCTGGTGGGCATCGAGGGCAACTACGACGACGTGAACCGCTTCTGCTCGGAGCTCATCGGGGACCCGGCCGGCGAGGGCTGGGGCTTCGTCAACGTCAACCTGCGGCCGTACTACGGCGAGGGCTCCAAGACGCTGGCGTACGAGATCTGCGAGCAGCTGGGCTGGCGGCTGCCGGAGCAGATCGTCATCCCGATCGCCTCGGGCTCGCAGCTGACGAAGATCGACAAGGGGCTGCAGGAGCTGATCAGGCTCGGTCTGGTGGAGGACCGGCCGTACCGGATCTTCGGCGCCCAGGCGGAGGGCTGCTCGCCGGTGTCGGCCGCGTTCAAGGCCGGCCGTGACGTGATCAGGCCGGTGAAGCCGGACACCATCGCCAAGTCGCTGGCGATCGGCAACCCGGCGGACGGCCCGTACGTGCTGGACATCGCCCGTCGGACGGGCGGCGCGGTCGAGGACGTCACGGACGCGGAGGTCGTGGCGGCGATCCGGCTGCTGGCCCGGACCGAGGGCATCTTCGCCGAGACCGCGGGCGGGGTGACCGTCGGCGTGCTGAAGAAGCTGGTCGAGACCGGGCAGCTGGATCCGGCCAAGGAGACCGTCGCGATCAACACCGGAGACGGCCTGAAGACGCTGGACGCCGTCTCCGAGGCCGGGATGACCACCGTCATCCGCCCGACGCTGGACTCCTTCCGCGCCGCCGGCCTCGCGTCCGCCTGAACCACTCCCACCCCGCTAGGAGAGCCATGAGCGCCAACGTCCGCATCCCCACCATCCTGCGCACCTACACCGGCGGCGCCGCCGAGGTGACCGCCGAGGGCGCCACCCTGGCCGAGGTCATCGCCGACCTGGAGAAGAACCACGCCGGCATCTCCGCCCGCGTCCTGGACGACACCGGCAAGCTGCGCCGCTTCGTCAACGTGTACGTGAACGACGACGACGTGCGGTTCGCCGACGGTCTGGCGACCGAGATCGGGGACGGCGCGAGCGTCTCGATCATTCCGGCGGTGGCCGGCGGCTGCTGAGCCGTTCCGGTCCGCTTCCCGGCCCGTTTCGCGGCCGCCCGCACGTACGGAATTCCACTCTCCGTACGTGCGGGCGGCCGTCTGCATTTCGGCGGGAATATTTCCCGGTCGAGTCGGAGTAGAGTGTGGCTCGGCTGGGAACAGGGCTTCCCCTTCCGGCCGCCGGGTGCTGCGCCCGAGATGTCCGGACGCTGGGACCGGCCCGGGAAACATGTCAGGCAGATGTCAGAATTCCTGCGGGCATTTGGGTAATTCGTCCGCTATGTCCGGCGCGGAATGCCGAGTTCCTTCCGATTTGCTCGGGCTTGTCTCTCGGCGTGCTATGGAATTCCCCACGGTTGACCCTGTTGCAGAGGGCGTCGATCCGGATACATTCAGCGGCGGTCGACGTAATCACCCGCTCACGGAAGCCGTCAGGCGTTCCCGTGCGGACGGTTGCGGCGCGTACGGCTGCGCCCAGGGGGGGTTCCCCGGGCCGGCCTCCAAACCAGACCCGGGCCCGCGACCTGCGGGACCGTGAAGGGCCAGCACAGCACTAGGGGAGTTCGGAATGGCTCAGGGCACCGTCAAGTGGTTCAACGCGGAGAAGGGCTACGGCTTCATCGCGGTCGACGGTGGTGCGGACGTCTTCGTCCACTACAGCGCGATCCAGATGGACGGCTACCGCACCCTCGAGGAGGGCCAGCGGGTCGAGTTCGAGATCTCCCAGGGACAGAAGGGCCCGCAGGCGGACATGGTCCGCGCGGCGGTCTGACCCCTTCCGAACAGGAGCTCGGCGCGGCCCACGGCTGGTGACCACTCGCTTCTCGACGGGCCCGTACGACACGCGTCGTACGGGCCCGTTCGCGTTCCCGTGCGGGTGCGGGCGGGGGTCGGTGCGGGCCCGGACGGCGGCTCGCGGGTTGGCGATTGGGCTTGCACTCGACCACCCGGAGTGCTAATCATTGGCGTTAGCACTCACAGTGTGAGAGTGACAGCGGACCGGGTCGGTGAGGCCCCCGGGAGCGGTAGGGGAATGGACCTCCGCGCACCAGGGCCGTCCGTCGCGGGCACCCCTTGGTCCGAGCAGTCGACCGTGTCCCGGAGGACCACTTCTGATGGCCAAGATCATCGCCTTTGATGAGGAAGCTCGCCGCGGCCTTGAGCGTGGCATGAACCAGCTCGCCGACGCAGTGAAGGTCACGCTCGGCCCCAAGGGTCGCAACGTCGTGCTGGAGAAGAAGTGGGGCGCCCCCACGATCACCAACGACGGTGTCTCCATCGCCAAGGAGATCGAGCTCGAGGACCCGTACGAGAAGATCGGCGCGGAGCTCGTCAAGGAGGTCGCCAAGAAGACGGACGACGTCGCGGGTGACGGCACCACCACCGCCACCGTGCTCGCCCAGGCCCTGGTTCGCGAGGGTCTGCGCAACGTCGCCGCCGGCGCCAACCCGATGGCCCTGAAGCGCGGCATCGAGAAGGCCGTCGCCGCCGTCTCGGACCAGCTGCTGGCCCAGGCCAAGGACGTGGAGACCAAGGAGCAGATCGCCTCCACCGCCTCCATCTCCGCCGCTGACACCCAGATCGGCGAGCTGATCGCCGAGGCCATGGACAAGGTCGGCAAGGAAGGCGTCATCACCGTCGAGGAGAGCAACACCTTCGGCCTGGAGCTCGAGCTCACCGAGGGCATGCGCTTCGACAAGGGCTACATCTCCGCCTACTTCGCCACCGACCTGGAGCGCATGGAGGCGACCTTCGAGGACCCGTACATCCTCATCGCCAACTCCAAGATCGGCTCGGTCAAGGACCTGCTCCCGCTGCTGGAGAAGGTCATGCAGAGCGGCAAGCCGCTCGTCATCATCGCCGAGGACGTCGAGGGCGAGGCCCTGTCGACCCTGGTCGTGAACAAGATCCGCGGCACCTTCAAGTCCGTCGCCGTCAAGGCCCCGGGCTTCGGCGACCGCCGCAAGGCCATGCTCGGCGACATCGCCATCCTCACCGGTGGCACCGTGATCTCCGAGGAGGTCGGCCTCAAGCTGGAGAACGCCGGCATCGACCTGCTGGGCACCGCCCGCAAGGTGGTCATCACCAAGGACGAGACCACCATCGTCGACGGTGGCGGCGACAGCGAGCAGGTCGCCGGTCGCGTGAACCAGATCCGCGCCGAGATCGAGAACAGCGACTCGGACTACGACCGCGAGAAGCTCCAGGAGCGCCTCGCCAAGCTGGCCGGCGGCGTGGCCGTCATCAAGGCCGGCGCGGCCACCGAGGTGGAGCTCAAGGAGCGCAAGCACCGCATCGAGGACGCCGTCCGCAACGCCAAGGCCGCCGTCGAGGAGGGCATCGTCGCCGGTGGTGGCGTCGCCCTGCTGCAGGCCGGTGTCGCGTTCGACAAGCTGGAGCTGGACGGCGACGAGGCCACCGGTGCCAACATCGTCAAGGTCGCGCTGGAGGCCCCGATCAAGCAGATCGCGACCAACGCCGGCCTGGAGGGTGGCGTCGTGGTGGAGAAGGTGCGCAACCTCCCCGCCGGTCACGGCCTGAACGCCGCCACCAACGAGTACGTCGACCTGGTCGCCGAGGGCATCATCGACCCGGCCAAGGTCACCCGTTCCGCGCTGCAGAACGCCGCCTCCATCGCGGCGCTGTTCCTCACCACCGAGGCCGTCATCGCCGACAAGCCGGAGAAGGCCGCCGCGGCCGCCGGCGGCGGCATGCCGGGCGGTGACATGGACTTCTGATCCTGATCGCTGCGATCGGGTCGGTTGACTCCTCGTCCGCGTGGGCGGTCCCCTTCGGGGGGCCGCCCACGCGGCGTTTCCGGGCTGCCGGTGTTTCGCGAGAGGATGGGCGGATGGCTTCCGACGACATCGAGACCGCCCTGCACAGCGCGCGGGCACTGATCCTGGCCGACCTCACCGCGCGGGACGTGGCGGACGCCGCCGTCGTCTCGCTGGTGGAGCAGGCCGTCACCCACCGCCGCTGGTGGCTGGAGCAGTGGCCGGACGGCACCGAGTACGTGCTCGGCCTGGTCGCCCAGGACGTCCAGGACGCGCTGCTGGAGGCGTACGGACGGTGGCCGCTGTGCACCGCCTGCGCGGCCGACGGGGACCCGCACGCGCTGGGCGTGGAGCCCGAGTTGGGGCCCCAGCCGCACTGGGTGTGCGGCAAGCGGGGCGTGGTGGTGGCACCCGTGGGCGAGCTCCGCTAGAGATTCTCGAGTTCGGCGGCCAGGTTGGTGCGGGCGGCCGCCGTGAAGCGCTCGTGGGCGGCGGGGGTGCGGTAGAGGGCCGGGAGCGCCAGCAGTTGGCGCAGGACGGTCGCCCGGCCCGCGCGGAAGTCCGGCTCCGGGACGAAGGCGTACTCCTCCCGGACCGCCGCCGCGTAGGCCGCGTACGCCTCGGGGGTGCCGCCGAGGACGGCGAGGTCCGCGTCGCAGAGCACCTCGCCGTCGAGGTCGCCGGGGGCCGGGTCGTGGGTGACGGTGAGCAGGACGAGCCGTTCGACCTCGGCGACCCGCTCGGCGGGCAGTCCGGCGGCGGTCAGCGCGCGGACGGCCAGGGCCGCGCTGCGCTCCTCGTTCTCGGTGCGGTCGGGCCGGTAGACGGCGTCGTGGAACCAGGCGGCGAGCCGGACGGCGTCCGGGTCTGCGGCGTGTCCGGCGAGGTCGTCGACGTGGCGCAGGACCGCGCGCAGGTGTTCGACGGTGTGGTAGCGCCGCTGGGGCTCCGACCAGCGGCGCAGCAGCTCGCGTCCGTACGGTTCGGGGTCGTCGGCGGCGCCGCAGCGGTGCAGCAGTGCGGTCCAGGCGGTGAGCAACTCGTCCTCGGTGGGCATGGGGCACATTGTGGCGGGCCGGCCGGACGTGGTCCGAGACTGGACCCATAGGTAGTTTGGCGATATATGTAGTCGTATGACAGAACGCTCCATGCAGGAGCCCACGCTGCTGCTGCTCACCGCCCTGGCCGACGCGCCGAGACACGGCTACGCGCTCATCCAGGAGATCGCCGCGATCTCGGACGGTCGGGTCAGGATGCGCACCGGCACCCTCTACGGCGCGCTCGACCGGCTGCTGGGCCAGGGTCTGATCGAGGTCGCCGCCGAGGAGGTGGTGGACGGCCGGGCCCGGCGCACCTACGCGCTGACCGACGCCGGGCGGGACGCGCTGTCCGCCGAGGCCGAGCGGCTGCGGGCGGTCGCCACCGAGGCCGAGCGCCGGCTGGCGAAGATCCGGTCGATGCTGCCGGGGAGGAGCGGGTCGCAGGGGCGGCCCGCGGCGGACGGAGGACTCTCATGACCACGCCGGTGATCGGTGCCCCGCCCTCGGCGGTTCTGCGGGCCGCGCTCCAGCTCTACCCGGCGCGGTACCGCCGGGAGCGAGGGGAGGAACTGGCCGAGGTGTTCGCCGACACCACCGCGGCGGGCGGCCGGCTGGCGGTCGCCCGGGAGGTGCTCGGCCTGGCGGTGTACGGGCTGCGGGTGCGGCTCGGGCTGACCGGCGCCTCGGCGGCCGGCCGGCTGCTCGCGCTGCTGGCGCCGATGGTCGCCGGTGCGGCGGTCGGGGCCACGATGGTGCCCTGGCTGACCACCCTGGAGCGGACCACCAGGTGGCTCGCCTGGGACGACTCGCTCCAGAACCACGTCCGGGCGTTCGCCCCGCCGGTGGCCGCGCTGCTGCTCGGGGTGGCGGCGCTGCTGGGGCGGTGGACGGCGGTGCGGGCCACCGCGCTGGTCCTGGGCGCCGCCGGGCTGTACGAGCTGGGCGGGGCCGTCTGGCAGCCGTACGCGTTCGACGTCTGGTGGGCCGGCTACATCGGGATGGCCACGCTGCCGTTCGTGGTGTCCGCGCTGCTGCTGGTCGCGGCGCCGACCGACCTGCTGCCCCGGCCGAACCGGCGGACGGCTGCCGTGGTGCTGACCTCGGTGGCCGCGGGCGGACTGCTGGAGGCGGCCCAGAACTGGGACGACACGAGCTTCCCGCTGGACCTGCCGTGGTTCGTGGTGATGCTGATCGTGCCGCTGCTGCTGACCGTCGCCGGGCTGCGCGGGCGGACGGGGCCGATGGCGGTGGGGCTGGCGGTGCTGGTGCTGACCGGGCCGGGCTGCCTGTTCAACATCTGGCGGGAGGCCCGCGGGATCTCGCACCTGCTGCCGGTGGCGGTGCCGGCGGTGGCCCTGCTGGTGCTGGTGGCGGTGGCGGAGCGCCGGTTCGGCCGCCGGGAAGCCCTCGGCGTGGTGCCGGGACGGGCGTGACGTGGACCCCGGCCGGGGTGACCGGAACGGGGGGTGCGGTCTCGCCGGGGGCGGTCGGATGTGGCAGGGTGTCTCATATGTCTAGACCAATTTTGGAAGTCATCGCGCTGACGCCCCAGGACGCCCGGGCTGCCGAGTCGGGCGGCGCCGACCGGCTCGAACTGGTCACCGACATGGCCGCCGACGGGCTCGCCCCGTCCGTCGAGGACTTCGCCCGCATCCGCGCTGCCGTCGGCATCCCGCTGCGCGTCATGCTCCGGATCCGGGACGGCTTCACCCCCGGCGACGTGGACGAGCTGCGCGCCCGGGCCGCCGCGCTGCGGGCCGAGGGGGCCGAGGAGTTCGTGCTCGGCTTCCTCGACGCCGGGGGCGCCGTCGACCTGGCCGCCACCACGGCCGTGGCCGAGGCGATCGCCGGCTGCCCCTGGACCTTCCACCGGGCGGTCGACCACAGCGCCGACCGGGCCGCCCTGCGCGCCGCCGTCGGCGCGCTGCCCGGGCTGGACACCTTCCTCACCTCCGGCGCGGCCGCCGGGGTGGACGCCGGGCGCGAGGTGCTGGCCGCCGAGCTGGCCCGTACGGGCGAGCCCGGGTACACCCAGCGGATCCTGATCGGCGGCGGCCTGCGGGCCGAGCACCTCGAGGAGCTGCGGGCGGAGGGCTTCGACGCCTTCCACGTCGGCGGCGCGGTGCGGGTCGACGGCTGGCGGACGCCGGTCGACGCGGCCAGGGTCGCCGAGTGGCGGGCGCTGATCGACGCCTGAGACCAGGGGAAAGGGGCCGGCTCCCGGAGTGGGGCCGGCCCCTCTCCGGCTACCGGAGCTGCTCGGGCAGCGGCTCGCCGTGCAGCACCGTCAGGCCGGAGACCGCGCGGGTGAGCGCCACGTACAGCCGGCGCAGGCCGGTCCGCTCGTCCGGCTCGCCGGCGATCACCGCGGCCGGCTCGTCCAGCACCACGTAGTCGTACTCCAGACCCTTGGCCAGCGAGGCCGGGACGAGGGTCAGCCGGGCCTCGGCGCTGGTCTCGGTGCCGGGGGAGAGGTGCGGCAGGCCGGCCGCGGTGAGCAGCTCGGCGAGCTGCGGGATCCGGGCGTCGGCGGCGATCAGGCCGGTCGAGCCCTCGTGCCCGAGCGCCTCCCGGCAGGCCTCCAGGACGTCGTCCTCCCACGCGGTGACCGGACGGACCACCAGCGAGCCCGGGGCGTCGCGGACGGAGGTCGCCGGGGCCAGGCCCGGCGCGATCGCGGGCAGCAGCCGGGAGGCGTACGCGATGACCTCCTCGGGCACCCGGAAGCCCTTGGTCAGCTCCTCCACGTGCGCGTCCGGCTTGCCCAGGTGGTGCAGGGCGTCGGGCCAACTCGCCGTCGCCCAGGGGGTGGTGCCCTGGGCGAGGTCGCCGAGGACGGTCGCGGAGCCGGTGGTGCAGCGGCGGCCGACGGCGCGGTACTGCATCGGTGAGAGGTCCTGGGCCTCGTCCAGCACCACGTGCCCGAGCGAGGGCGTGCGCTGCACCACGTCCGTCACCTCGTCCACCAGGACGGCGTCGGCCGGCGTCCAGCGGGCGGTCTTCACCGAGCGGCCGGGCTTGGGCCACAGCACCGCCTGCTGTTCCTCGGCGGTCAGCACGCCCTCGGCGCACCGGGCCAGGAACTCCGGCTCGGAGAGCAGCCGCAGCACCAGCTTGGCCGGGTCGACGGCCGGCCAGCACTCCTTGACCACGGCCTTGACCGCGCTGTTGCGGGCCACCGCGTCCTGCACCCGGTCGTCCGGGGCCTCGCCGCCCTGCTCCATCTTCAGCAGCACGGCGTGCGCGATGCGCTGCGGCAGGGCGTCCCGGGCGGCGCCGTAGCGGATCTCGCGGTCCTTCAACTCCTCGATGATCCCGACCAGTTCGTGGACCGGGACGCGCCAGCGGCGGGAGCCGCGGACCACCACGCAGGGTTCGGTGGGCAGGGTGATGCCGGCCCGCACCGCGCGGCGCAGCACCTCGGCCATCCGGGCGTCGCCCTTCAGCCGGGCCGCCTCCGGGGTGTCCTCGCCCCTCACCTCGACGTGGGCCACCAGCTGCTGCACGGTGGCCTGGGCGACCTCCAGCTCGCCGAGGGCGGGCAGCACCTGCTCGATGTACGAGAGGAAGGCGTTGTTCGGCCCGATCACCAGGGTGCCGGTCCGGGCCAGGCGCTCGCGGTGCGCGTACAGCAGGTAGGCGACGCGGTGCAGGCCGACTGCGGTCTTCCCGGTGCCGGGTGCCCCCTGGACGCAGATGGTGCCCGCGATGTCGGAGCGGACGATCTCGTCCTGCTCGGGCTGGATGGTGGCGACGATGTCGCGCATCGGGCCGACGCGGGGCTTCTCGATCTCGGCGGCGAGCAGGGCGGAGGTGGTGGCGCCCCCGGCGGAGCCGGTGAAGGTCTCCGCGGCCGGGTCGGTGAGGTGCTCGTCCTCGTAGGCGGTGAGCTCGCCGCCGGTGTAGCCGAAGCGGCGGCGGCGTTCGACGTCCATCGGCTCGGCGCGGCTGGCCCGGTAGAACGGCTGGGAGACCGGCGCGCGCCAGTCGATCACCATCGGGTCGCCGTCGGCGTCGTGGACGTGGCGGCGGCCGATGTAGAAGCTCTCCCCGCCGCTGCCCTCCGACAGCTCCTCGCTGATCGCGTGCAGGTAGTCGAGGCGGCCGAAGAACAGCGGGGTGTCGGAGAGGTCGGCCAGGGCGGCGATCCTGGCTTCGATCTGGTTCTGGAGGATGACGGCGGTGACCCAGGTACCGGTCACGTCGCGGATGTCGAGCGACTCGACGTCCTCGCGCATCGCCCGCAGCGCGGACCGGGAGGCGGTCAGGTGGTCGCGTTCGCGCTGGAGGGGGTCGGTGGTGGGGGTGGCGGGCACAGCGAACCTTCCCGGCTGCCCCGGTGGCGGGCGCAGCGGATCGATGGAGCTCACGGTGGTGTACGGGCCGGCCGGTTGCCGTGCGGTCGGCGCCTCCCCCGGCTGCCTGCGGGACACCGCCAGGTACCACGGTTCGGGAGGGGGCAGGCGGACGATCTTAGACCCGTCCGTCTCGGGGTTCCAGCCCGGGAGGTCCCGGGGCTCCCGTACACCGGGAGGAGGACGGCCCGCTCGCCGGATGCGGCCTTTGGAGTGATGCCGTCGGCCGGTCGGGTGCCTACCGTTGAAGACATGAGCAGTCGAAACGAATCCCGCACCGCTCCGGCCGGCGCGACTGCCGTCCAGGGCCGCCACCACAACCTGCTGAGGACTGCCGTCCGCAACGTCGGCATCGCCCTGGACACCACCGTGCGCGTGATCTTCCTCGGGCGCGACGGTGTCCAGGTGCTGAGATCCCGGCCCTGAACAGCGCTACAGCACGTCGTCCGCGTCGATGATGCGGTACGCGTAGCCCTGCTCGGCCAGGAAGCGCTGCCGGTGGGCGGCGAAGTCCTGGTCCACGGTGTCCCGGGCGACCACCGAGTAGAAGTGCGCCGCGTGCCCGTCCGCCTTGGGGCGCAGGACGCGGCCGAGGCGCTGGGCCTCCTCCTGGCGGGAGCCGAAGGTCCCGGAGACCTGGATGGCCACCGTCGCCTCGGGCAGGTCGATCGAGAAGTTCGCGACCTTGGAGACCACCAGGACGCTGATCTCCTTGTTCCGGAACGCGTCGAAGAGCTTCTCGCGCTGGGGGTTGCTGGTCTCGCCCTTGATCACCGGGGCGTCCAGGGCCTCGCCGAGTTCGTCCAGCTGGTCGATGTACTGGCCGATGATCAGCGTCTGGTCCTTCTCGTGCTTCCTGACCAGCGCCTCCACCACCCGCCGCTTGGTCGCCGTGGTCGCGCAGAAGCGGTAGCGCTCCTCCGGCTCGGCGGTGGCGTAGGCGAGCCGCTCGGAGTCGGTCAGGGTGACCCGCACCTCGCAGCAGTCGGCGGGCGCGATGTAGCCCTGCGCCTCGATCTCCTTCCACGGGGCGTCGAAGCGCTTCGGGCCGATCAGGCTGAACACGTCGCCCTCGCGGCCGTCCTCGCGCACCAGCGTGGCGGTCAGGCCGAGCCGGCGCCGGGCCTGGAGGTCGGCGGTGAACTTGAACACCGGCGCGGGCAGCAGGTGCACCTCGTCGTATACCACCAGGCCCCAGTTGCGGGCGTCGAACAGCTCCAGGTGCGCGTACACGCCCTTCCGCTTGGTGGTCATCACCTGGTAGGTGGCGATGGTGACCGGGCGGATCTCCTTCTTCGTCCCGCTGTACTCGCCGATCTCGTCCTCGGTCAGCGAGGTGCGCTTGACCAGCTCGTGCTTCCACTGGCGGGCCGAGACGGTGTTGGTGACCAGGATCAGCGTGGTCGACTTGGCGTGGGCCATCGCCGCCGCGCCGACCAGCGTCTTGCCGGCGCCGCAGGGCAGCACGACCACGCCCGAGCCGCCGTGCCAGAAGCCCTCGACCGCCTGCGCCTGGTACGGGCGCAGCTGCCAGCCGTCCTCGTCGAGGTCGATCGGGTGCGCCTCGCCGTCCACGTACCCGGCGAAGTCCTCGGCGGGCCAGCCGAGCTTGAGCAGCACCTGCTTGATCTGCCCGCGCTCGGAGGGGTGCACCACCACGGTGTCCGGGTCCACCCGGGCGCCGACCAGCGGGACGATCTTCTTGGAGCGCAGCACCTCCTCCAGCACCGGGCGGTCGGTGGTGGACAGCACCAGCCCGTGGGTGGGGTGCCTGAGCAGCTGGAGCCGCCCGTACCGGCCCATGGTGTCCGCCACGTCCACCAGCAGCGCGTGCGGCACCGGGTAGCGCGAGTACGTCACCAGGGCGTCCACCACCTGCTCGGCGTCGTGCCCGGCGGCCCGGGCGTTCCACAGCCCGAGCGGCGTCACCCGGTACGTGTGCACGTGCTCGGGGGCCCGCTCCAGCTCGGCGAACGGCGCGATGGCGCGGCGGCAGTCGGCGGCCTTGGGGTGGTCGATCTCCAGGAGAAGAGTTTTGTCGCTCTGGACGATCAAGCAGGACACGCATACCTCCGTGGATAGGATCGCCACGTGGCAGAGACCACGACTGCCACCGTTCGGGCCATGCCCCGGGCCCGTCGCCGGAAGGGCGTTCCGGCAAGCGCGCCTGGAATGCGCGCAGCTATCTATGTTCGCCTATCGCGCGAGACAGAGGAAACTACTTCCCCGGAACGCCAGCGGGTGGCCTGCGAGCAGCTGTGCGCGGCACGCGGCTGGACCGTGGTCGCCGTCGAGGAGGACATCGATGTCTCCGGCTTCTCGCGCGGCCTGGAACGGCCTGGGCTCCAGAAGATCCTGGAGCGGCTCGACGAGTTCGACGTGATCGTGTTCTTCAAGATCGACCGGCTTGCCCGGTCCACGGTGGACTTCGCCGAGATCATGAACATCACCGAGGCGCAGAGCGTTGCCCTGGCGTCGGCGACGGAACCGCTCGACCTCACGTCGTCCATGGGGCGGGCCATGACGAAGGTGATCGCCGTCTTCGCCGAGCTGGAGTCGGACACCATCGGCATGCGGGTCGCCGGCGCCCACGAGCACCTGCGGCGGGAAGGCCGCTACACCGGGGGACGCGTCCCCTACGGCTACGAGGTGGCCCCGAACCCGGACGGCGCGGGGAAGGTACTGGTGGTCAACCAGGAGGAGGCCAAGACCATTCACACGATCGTGAAGCGGGTGTTGGCCAAGGACTCGTTGATCCAGATCGCCATCGACCTCACCGAGGCCGACATCCCGTCGCCAGGGCACACGTCGCGGCAGACCACCGGCAAGCGCAGCAACTCGAAGAAGTGGTATACGACTTCACTGCGGAGTCTGCTGAGCAACCCGCAGTTGCTCGGGCAGGTCATCGAGGACGGCAAGCCGATCCTCCGGACCGATGGGCTGCCGCTGGTGAACCGGCCGCCGATCCTGGACATGGACACCTGGCAGGCGCTCCAGGACGAATTGGGCCGCCGCTCGAACAACCCGGGCGAGCGCAGGCGGGAAGCGACATCGCTGCTGCGCGGGGTGGCGCACTGCGCGCTGTGCGGGTTCCGGTCGGCAAGACGCATGAGGAGGTCTGGCGGGGCGCCGACGTGGCCGGGAAGCGGGATCTGTTGCTCAGCACTGGCGCGTACGTCGAGGTGGCCCCCGCGGCGAAGGCCGGCAAGGTCCTTGACCTGAAGCGTCTTGCCCTCCACTTCGGTGAGGAGGGGATGATGCGGCGCTCCGTAGCCGGGAAGGTCATGGCAGCCGAGAAAGCTGTAGGCCAAGGCGATGATCTGTCGGAACCCGAGACGGTGACGGACTGAGGAACGTTAAGCGGCCTGCCTTCGGAGAAGGCCGAAGGCAGGCCGCCGTGTGTGTAGTTGAACTGCTACTGAGGTGTTCGCCGCTCAGTCACCGCTATGGGTAGCTGCTGCGCCTCGGCCTCGCTCCGAGGCGAGCTGATCGGCCAGCAACCTATCTGACTGGAGAAGTGCATCTAGTATCTGGCGCGAGGTTTGCTCAAAGGGCTCTTCCGCCTCGACGCCGAGATCGTGTCGAAGAGTGACGCGAAGTAGGTACACGCCGTCGGACAGCGGGCCGTTGAACCATGCCTTGCCGCGTTCGCACGCTGCGTTGCGGTCGGGGCTGTTCGGCAGTTGCTTGACGACTGAATAGCCGAGGCCGAGAGACCGGTTGAGGTCTGAGACGATGTTCAACACCTTTTTCGGCAGCATCATTTGGGCTTGGGCATACTGATCGGCCCACGCCTCCTTCGCCGCGTCGAGAGTCTGAGCGTCAGTGTCCTCGCCGCGTTCGGCAGCGTAAACAGCATCCCTGGCCGCTGCCCGATAAGCGCGGGCTGCGGCGTTGAGCCGCGCATACTGGTCGCGCTTCGCCTCCAGGGCGCGCTCATTACGTTCCTGTTCGCGTTCACGCTCGGTGCGTTGACTCGTGCTCGGCGATCTCCGCGCGGCGGGCGCGTTGACTGAGGACGGCTCCACCCAGGGTCCCACTCAACGTTCCACCGACGCCGATGACCGCCACAGCAAGCGTAGTGATGTCCACTAAGTCCCCCTGCGGTCCGACTGGTTCACCTGTCAATGGCGACTGGTCGCGACCAATTATGGCCGTCACCAGGCCCTCGGCTCAGTGTCAACCAGAAGCTTCAGGACCTACGGTCAGTGGTTCTGCTCGCCACCTCCCCGGTGCCCTCACCTCGCGGACCGTTGCCGGAGTTCGGGAGCAGGCCGATGAGCCCTCACGCAAACGCGCCGGCCACGTTGTCGGTGCCTTGATCTACCCTGGCCCGGACCATGCGACGAAGGGCCACTCACGATGGATGGACGGACGGATGCTCGACGAACGTTCTGTCGGCAGTCTTGCGGGCACGGTGGAGGAGATCATCCGGCACGCGGCTGCTGCGGAGATCATGCCGCGGTTCCGGAAACTCGCCGCCGACCAGGTGGCCGAGAAGAGGGGACCGCATGACCTGGTGACCATCGCGGACCGGCGTGCGGAGGAGTACCTTTCCGCTGCCCTGACCGAAACCCTCCCGGGCTCGGTGGTGGTCGGGGAGGAAGCAGTCCATGCGGATCCCGGTATGTACGACGCGCTCCGCGGTGACGTCGCGGTATGGATCATCGATCCGATCGACGGTACCCGGCCGTTCGTCCAAGGTGAGGCCGGGTTCTGCACCCTGGTAGCCCTCGCCCACCGCGGTGAAGTGCTGGCGTCGTGGACGTACGCGCCGGCCCTCGGCGAGATGGCCACAGCGATCCGAGGCCGCGGCGCACGGCTCAACGGCACTTCGCTGCGATCCGGTTCCCCAACGCCCGGGACAGCTCTGGAAGTCGCCACCTCGCATCCCGACTACACGACGCCCGAGCAGAAACGCTCCCTGCTCAGGCTGGAGATCGACGGGATGGACGTACGGCCGTGCGCAGGCTCCGCAGGGCTCGAGTACGTGGCGATCGCCCGCGGTGACCTCGATGCCACCGCCTTCTGCTGGGAGAACGCCTGGGACCATGCGGCCGGCCTGCTCCTCGTCACCGAGGCGGGCGGCGCCCAGACCACCGTCTCGGGCCGACCGTTCCGGATCGAGGGCGGCAACGACCTGCCTCTCGCGGCCGCCCGCGACGCCGACACCGCCGCCCGCGTGCGAGAGCTGCTCGCCGGAGTGTGAGACGGCCCGGACACCGAGCGGGACCGTGTTCTCGCCGTGCAGCAGCGCGGCGAGTCGAGGATCCGCGATCGTCAGCCGCCCACGGCCGGCTGACGCACTCCGGCACCATCCCCGCAGATCGCCCGCGATCGTCGTCCTGAGCACCGCCGCGCCGTCTCGCGTCCCGTTGCCGCTTACCGATGCACGCGGCACGGGACGTGAGCGGTCGTGTCACGCTCGGACGCCAACGGGGCGCGGGGCCGGCGGCTGCTGGTCGGCTACCGGTCGCCGCTTGCGTTCGCCCGTCTCGGCGTCGGTGCGGCGGTCGTTCACCCGCGGCGCCCTGACCTCGACCGGCCCGGCCGCAGTGACCACGGTCCGGGGCCGGTGGCGGCCGTTGCGGACCACCAGGCGCCGTCCGTGCTCGTCGGCCATCACAGGATCATTCGGGAAGGTACGCCCTCCGCGTCCCTCCTCGCACCGATCCACAAGTCCTGAGCATTGCTCCCCGCGCTGTGAACCGGACCAGTTGCAGCGAGAGTTTGCAGAGCGATCGCCCGCCGGTTTGGGCAAGCTCGTTCTGTACGTCCATGACCGTTTCGGCAAGGTCCCAGGACGCCGACTGGAAGCGGAATGCGCCGAGCTGGTAGGCGTGAGCGAGCCGGAAGCGGACAGAGATGGCAGGTACCAGGCTGCGCGTCACGGCGTGCTGGACAAGAGCACAGGTCACAGCCTCCGGTCCGTCCAGGACAACCAGAACATCGGTGGTCCGTGTTGCCACAGTGATATGGCCGCCCGTAGTCGCCAGCGGCCCAGTCGTTTTGCCGCCAAGCAGCGTGGTGACGATGAGCGGTCCGTCGTTCACGCGGGGGAGCCCTCCACTGGCTGACAGGCTGGGTTGACCGGCGGGGTTGACCGGCTGGATTGGCAGTCCGGATCGGCGCAGACCCTCCAGTGCCGCTCATCCCGGGCGTTGCGCGGGAGGCCGCTCGGAGTGACCACGGTCCGTGCTCGCTCGTTGAGCTGGTCATGAAGAGCTCCAAGCGTGTTCTCACCGCCCTCGCCCTGATGGGCACCGCCTTCGCCGCCACGGCCTCCTCGGCCGGTTCCGCCCACGCCCTCGCGGGCATCGGGGAGGGGCCGGGCGGTCTGCTGGCGGCGCCCGGATTCCTGATCGCCGAGCAGGTGGGCGGCACCTCGCTGCCGGTCGGGCAGGCACAGATGGGCAGCCTGGCGGACCAGGCGGTCAAGGACAAGATGAAGGAGGCCAAGGGGCACTGACGCCCGGTCACCCACTGTTACTCGTCGAGCTCCGCGACGCCGGTGATGCGGTGGAGGGCGAAGGTGCGGAGTTCGTCGGCGTGGTGGTCGAAGGCGGTGACGAAGCCGCCTTCGACCTTGACCGGGTCGATGATGCGCTGGCTGGCGATGCCCTCGGCGTTGAGGTAGCCGATCCACATCCGTTCGCCGAGGAGGACGGCCGTCTGGAGGGCGGCGAGGGTCTCGGCGGCGGCGGTGCGGGGGAGCTGGCGCGGGTCCGGGGTGGGCTCGCGGCGGGTGGCGGTGGCGGCGCGGTCGCCGGCCCGGATGGCCTTGATGGCGGCGGCGAGGAGGGTGTCGTCGGGAGTGGGCGGCCCGTCGGGGACGGGCGTGGGGGCGGTGCGGGGCGGGGTGCGGTGGCTGTCCGGCCGGGTGATCAGCACGTCGCCCTCGGCGGATTCGGCGGCCGGGGCGTAGCCCATGGTGCGCAGGGCGGCGAGCAGGACGTCCGGGGCGGCCTGGGAGGCCAGGACGGTGGGGGCGAGCAGTCGCAGCCGCAGGTCGGCGGCGCGGCGGTCGGCGAGCACCTCGTTCAGCAGCGCGGGGTCGTCGCAGCGCAGGTAGGAGGAGGCGGCGCCGACCCGCAGGATGCCGTGCCGGCGGGCGACGTCGTCGATCAGGTAGGCGAGCGGCTGGGGGACGGGCGTGCGGCTGTGCTGGGCGAGGAAGGTCTGCAGGTCGGCGGCGGTGCGCCCGGCGTCCAGGGCGCGGCGGACGGAGTTCGGGGTGAACCGGTAGACGGTGGCGCCACCCTTGGACTCGATGTCGGCGCAGAGCGCGAGCGCCTGGGCGAGCGGGGTGAGCAGCGGGCCGGGGGCGATCGCGGTGAGGTCCGGCTGGAGGATCACGTGGTCCAGCGGCTGCGGCAGCAGCGGGGCGAGCACCTCGGCCGGGTCGGACTCGGCGGTGAGCAGGGCGCGGGCGGGGGCGGCGAGGGCGCCGCGGCCGGTGATGCCGAGGAGTTCGGCCTCGGCGAGGGTCCAGGTGGCGAGGTCGTCGCGCAGTTCGCGGCCGTCCGGGCCGGTCGGGCCGCCGCGCAGCGGGCGCTGCCAGCGCAGGGTGGGCAGCAGTTCCTCGGCGGTGGCCGGGGTGCCGGGCGGGAGTTCGGCGAGCAGTGCGAGGGCGGCGCGGCGCACCGACGGGGCGAGGGTGCGGTCGAGTTCGGGGCCGAGGGCGGCGCGCGGCTTGCCCTTGCCGTCCGGGGTGCCGGCGAGAGCGGGCACGCGGGTGGCGGCGAGCCAGGCGGAGGCCAGGACGGACCAGCGCTCCGCGGTGTCCAGTTGCAGCCAGCTGTCGTACCCGGGGGTCGGGGCCCAGCACTCGTCGGCCTCGCCGTCGGGGGCCAGCAGGCCCGCGGTGTAGGCGAGTTCGAGCCAGAAGGCGGCCTGCTGCTCGGTGGTCTCCAGGGTCTGGGCGGCGCGCTTGAGGTCCCGTACGCCGAGGCCGCCGGCCCGCAGGGTGGGCGGCGGTGTGAGGCTCCAGGCCTCCAGCAGTTCTTCGACGGTCCTGACGGCGGTGTGCGCCTGCCCGGCCGCGGCGTTGTCCACAGCCTGTGGATCGCGCGGTGGAGCGGCGGGTGCGGGCTCGGGCTGGAGCGGTTCGACGGTGCGGTGGGTACGGCCGCCGCGCAGGTGGAGGGCCAGTTCGCGTGGCAGCACGACGCTGCCCGGGCTGGTCGGCAGCAGCAGGCCGCGGGCGAGCAGCCATTCGACCGGGCTCTGGGCGTCCTCGGCGGTGACCGGGCGGGTGGCGTCCGGGACGGTGCCGGTGGGCGGGCCCCAGACCAGCCGCTCCAGCAGGCGCAGCGCGGCCTCCGGGGCGGTGTCGAGCAGGGCGGCACAGCGGGCGCGGTCGGTGAGCAGGGCGGTCAGGGCGGCGACGGCGGTGACCGGGTCCGGGGTGGCGGGCTGTCCGGCGGAGGCGAGCAGTTGTTGCAGCCGGGCCGGGGACATGCCGGTGGTGGCCTCGGCGAGGGTGGGGCCGAGGCCGGTGCGGCCGGGGTTGGCGGCGGTCGGGGCGAGCGCCTCGCGGACGGCGAGCACCAGTCGCAGTCTGTTGTCCGGGCCCCAGAGCAGTGCCCGGTCGCGCAGGGTGGCGATGGCGCGGGGGAGGGCGGCGGCGACGGCGGACCGGTCGGCCGGGGTGAGCGGGGTGGCGCCGGGGTGCGGCTTGACCTTGGAGGGGCCGGTCAGCAGGGTCCGTACGGTGGCCAGGCCGGTGCCGTCCGGGGTGGTCGCCAGCGCCTCGGCGACCTGGAGCGTGAACCGGTCGAGTCGTTCCAGGGCGCGCAGCGCGGAGGCGCGCGAGGAGAGCCGGGCGGACAGCTGGGTGAGGTCGCCGGGGACGGGGTTCAGCAGGTCGGGGCGGGACCGGAGCAGGGCGGCGATCGCGTCGTCGGGGCGGGCGCGCAGCTCCTCGGCGAGGGTGCGGGGGCCGGCGGGCGTCCTGCCTTGGCGTTGGGGGCCCTGCTGTGTGGTCATTCGACCTAGGTTAGTCGGGAGCGCGGACGACGGGGTGCGCTCGTGCACGGGGCCGCACCGCGGACGGCGGTGGCGGTCACGGTGGCCGCGATGGACTCGCGCGGGCGGGGTCCGGTGGGTACCGTCACGGCCGAGGGCGGTTCGGTGGGCGGCCGCGCTCTCCATGGGCGGGCCGGGCGAGGCGGGGTGTCGGTGATGACGGACGGCGAGTGGTGGCGCAAGAGCGGGCCGTGGAGCGAGCGGGCGGGGGCGTCGGACGCCTCCGGCGCGTCCGTTCCGGCTTCGCCGGCTTCCTCGGCCTCCTCGGCTGAGGGTGCGGCGGCCGGTGGGCCGGCCGAGGACAGCGTGTACGGTCCCTCGGCCGCGTCCGGCGCGGGCGGCGCGGGCGGCGGCATCCCGAACGTGTCGCTGGACCTGCCGGGCGTCGCCGGTCCCGGCGGCGGCTCGGAGGTGATCCCGCCGCCGACGGTGCAGAGTTCGAGCCCGTGGACGATGACGATGCTCGACTTCTCGGACACGCCGCAGCCCGCGCCGAAGGCGGTCCCCGAGCAGCGCACGGCCGAGGAGGCGCAGCAGCAGTCGGCCGACCGGGCCGGGGCGAAGCCGTCGAACCCGAAGCGGCAGCGGAAGGCCGAGGCGAGGGCCAAGGCGAAGACCGGGGACAAGGCCGCGCCCGCCGCCGGGGCGGGGGCGGGCCGGGGCGCCCGCAAGCCGTCCCCGCTGATCCTGCTGTCCTGCGGACTGCTGGTCGGCGGCGCGGTGTCCGGGTTCTTCCCGGCCATGCTGGCGGGCTGGGGCCTCGGCTACCTGACCCGTCAACTCTCCGACGTCATGCGCAAGTTCGTGATCCTGGGAATCCCGTTGATCACGATGACCGCGACCACCCTGTTCGCGATGAACCACGCCAAGCAGGCCGGCGGGGGCGCGGTCCAACCCGGCTCGCCGCTGGGCCAGTTCAGCTGGTCGATGGCGCCGGGCGTACTGCGTACGGCCGCCGTGGCGACGGCGGTGGTCCTGTTGCTGCTCAGCCTGCGCCGCCGCCCGCCGCAGCAGGGCTGAGTACGGGGCCGGCCCCGCGCCGGGTGGGTGCGGGGCCGGTCGTACGGTTGTGCGGTCGGGTCAGGTCCGGCGGCGACGCCACCAGACCATGGTCGCGCCGCTCGCGAGGAGTGCGGCGGCGGTGCCTGCCAGGGGCAGGGCGTCGGAGCCGGTGCTGGCGAGGCTTCCGCCGCCACCGGTGCCGCTGCCGCCACCGGTGCCGCCGTTGCCGCTGGCCGGGGCCGGGGAGGGGCTGGGGCCGGCGCCGCCGTCATCCGCCGGAGTGCTCGGCGAGGTCGTGGGCGTGGCGGTCGGGGTGTCCGTCGGGCTGCCGGTCGGGGTGCCGGTGGGACTGCCGGTCGGCGTCGGGGTCGGGGTGTCCGTCGGGGTCGGTGTCGGAGTCGGCGTGGGCGTCGGGCCGTTGTCGACCGGCCCGCCGCCGCCGAGGAGCAGTTGGTCCTCGGTGTCCGCCTTGTCGGTCATGGCCTTCACCGAGGTCTGCGTGGAGCGCGGCAGGTCCTTGTGCTTGGCCGTGAACTCCGTCGCCCCGATGTCCTGCTTGGGCGCCTGGGAGAGGTCGACACCGCCCAGGACGCAGATCTTGCCGTTCTCTCCGCAGGGGTACTGGATGTCCCCCTGGGTCCAGGACTTGAGGAACTCGTCGTACGTCTGGCGCGGAGTCCAGCTCCGGTTCTCGCCCCGGAGCGGCCACTGGGAGACGTCGTTGCTGTTGATGATCGACCGGTAGTCGGTGGCCTCCTGCTGGTCCTGCTGCCGCACGTACTCGGCGGCGACCCGGGCGCTGTAGACGCGGCGCAGGTCCGCGTACGCCGGGGCGGTGTTGACCTTGTGCTCGACGTCCGGGAGGACGATCTCGTGGACCAGCCGCTCGTAGGTGTGGATCTGGGCCTCGGTGAGGTTGCAGTCCCCGTTGGGGTTGTGGACGCTGGGACTCGCGGCCTCGGAGTTGACCTTCAACGGCGCGTCGATGATGTAGACGCCGTCCTCGTCGGCGCGGACCTTCGCGGGCTGGGGCACGATCCAGTTGCGGACGACCACCCCGCAGGGGAGGCCCTCGGCCCGCATGGCCTCCATGAGTTTCTGGCCGAGGCCGTGTCGCGGGTCCACGTCCTTGGACCAGTCGTGCTTCATCTCCAGGTCGGCCTGGAGCAGTACCCGTCCGGCGTCGGTCTTCCCGAAGGTCGGATCCATGATCCGGTCGGGCTGGTCTGGCATCAGGTTGACCCAGAACTTGTCCGGGGTCAGCGCGAGCCAGGTGAAGAAGGAGTCCGAGATGAGCTGGGCCTTCTCCTGGCCGCCCCAGCCGAGGTTCTCCTCGTCCTCGTCGGCCTTCTTGGCGGCGAACGCGTAGTTCAGCGCCTGGCCCTTGACGGGCTTGCCGACGTAGGAGAGCTGCAGGGTGGAGAAGTCCACGCCGCCCGGGCCGCGCACCCGCAGGCCGGCCGGGTCGTCGGCGCGGATCCGGGCCATCCGCTCGGCCATGTCCTTCGGGGTGGGCATGGATCCCTCGATGTTCCGGGCGGCGCCGCCGGAGGGCTGCTTGGCCCCGGTGTTCATGTACGGGTCGGGCTTGGAGGTGTTCGGGTCGAACTTGGAGACGGGCACGCTGGTGGAGCGGTGCTCGTAGCTGCGCACCCGCGGGTTCGCCGGGTCCGAGCCCACGTCGGTGTTGACCTTGCTGAGGTACTTCTTGGTCGCGCTGGTCTTCTCCTCGCCGAAGACGTAGGTGACGCGCGCGGCCTTGCGCTGGGGATCCTGAAGGAAGGCCTTGTTCGTCGGGTCCTGGGTGGTGTCACGGCCGCCGCCGGCCTTGAACTCCAGGAAGTCGTTGGTCTTGTAGTTGACCGCGTCCCACTTGCGGACCATCGGCTTGTTGGTCTTCGGGTCGAGGACCGGCTTGCCGTCCTTGTCGAGGATCGGGATCTCCTCCTGGCACAGCCAGTCGGGGCCGATCAGCCCGAGGTCCTTGACCACCTTCTCCTCGTAGAAGGCGCCGCGGCGGTTGTTGTTGTTCGGCAGGATGTAGGCGTCGGACAGCCACTTCTCGAAGGTGCCGTACTTCTTGTTCTGCGGGTCGCGGGCCAGGTACTCCTTGTACGTCGCGAAGAGGCGGTCCTCGGAGCCCTTGGGGTACTGCTCGTGCGGCTTGTCGAACTTCTTGAGGAACGCCTCCTGCTCGGCCGGGTCGGACGGGAGCGTGAGCCCGTCGAAGACCTGGCGCGGGGCGTCGTACGCGTACGAGTCCCAGGCGTTCTTGTCCCTGACGCTGTCGGGCGACGTGTCCCACGGGAAGGACGTCCCCTGGGTGCCGCCCTTCGTGTTCGGGTAGAGCTCGTCGCAGCGCTTGCCCTTCGCCGCGTACGCGGTGCCCTGCAGGCCGGGCAGGCCGGTGACCGCCAGGACGGCGGTGCAGGTGAGTGCGAGGCCGGCGCGCACCCAGATGCGCGCGCGGCGGGATATCAGGTCTGTCACGTGGCTACTCCCCCAAGGAGCCCGGTGAAAAGGACGGCTGTTCGGGCGACGCCCTGACGGGCCCCCAATTGACGTGTGCGCCGCCGAAGTTCGAACAGTAGACGGTGGCCGGCGGACGCGCCCCTCGATTTGCCGCCTTGCCGAAGGTCAACTCACCTTGTACACAGGACCGTTACGCTCCGGTAGCAGGCTCGGTCGTAGGCTGCCGGCATGGATCCGATCGACACCCCCGAGTGGGCCGACAATCCCCGGCTGGCGGGTTGGCTCGCCGCGCAGCGCGCGGCGTTCCCCGTGTGGGCGCGGGAGAGCGGCGGCGGCTGGGACTTCGAGCCCGCCTCGCTGGACCGCCTCCAGGCGCTGATCCTCAGCCGGTTCGACACCTGGGAGGAGGTACGGGCAGCCCGGGACACCCCGCTGCTGGAGGTCCCCGCCTGGTACCTCGGCGAGACGCTGGTCCGTCGCTGCGGGGTGGTGTGGCGCTGCGTTCCGGTGCTTCCGGTTCCCCGCCCGCCGGCCGGCGGCTACCCGTTGGTGACGTACGCCCGGGACGGCCTGACGGAGTACGAGCGGGACTGCCTGGAGGACCTGGAGGAGCGGATGGAGTTCTCCGTCCCGCTCGTCGAGCCGGCCGACGCGATCGGCTCCCTGTTCGTGGCCGAGGGTGGTCGGCTCGCGGACTGGATCGGCTGGTTCGACCGCTTCCAGGAGTGGCGCCGCAGTCTGCCGACCGACATCTACTGATCCGCCCGGGCTCCGTCGGCCGGCAGGGTGCCGCGAAGCCGGTCCGCGGGGGGCGGCACCGTACGGCGTGGCCCCGGGCCCGTCGCCGGCCCTGCCGCCTCCGTGGGGGCGACAGGGCCCGGATCCGCTGTGGTCGCGGAGGGCTCAACGGCTCTGCGGCGCCGCCATGCTGAGGATGCCGGCGAGGACGGCGGCCGGGTCGTCGGTGGGCAGCGCGTGCCCGGCGCCGCGGACGACCTCGACCCGGGCGGCCGGCGCGAGCCGGTGCAGCCGCTCGGCGACGGTTCGGGGGTCGTTCAGGGCGCTGCGCTCGCCGAGCAGGAAGAGCGCGGGGGCGCTCAGGCGGCTCAGTCGGTCGTCGTCGAGGGTGTCGGCCAGGGGCAGGCGGCGGCGGAAGCCCACGGAGGCGCGCATCAGGGACATCAGCTCGGTCTCCAGGATGGCGCTGTTGCCGACCGCCCGGGCCAGCCGGGGCCGGAGCGGGCGCGGGGCGAGGGCAGCGAGGCCGCCGAGGACGAGCCAGGTGTAGAAGCGCCGTCCGGCGTCGGCGAGGCCCGCCGGGTCGACCAGGGTGAGGGCGGCGGTCCGTCCTGGGTGGCGGATCTGGTGGTGGAGGGCGATCCAGCCGCCGTAGGAGCAGCCGACCAGGTGGGCGGCCGGGACGTCGAGGGCGGCGAGCAACTCCTCCAGCCAGTCGGCGGCGTCGTGCCCGTCCGCGATCGGGGCGCTCTGCACGCTGGCGCCGGGTTCGCCGACGGTGTCCACGGCGAGGACGGGGTGGTGTGCGGCGAGGCGCTCGATGTAGGCGTGCCACATCAGGCCGTTGCCGCCGGAGCCCGGGAGCAGCACGATCGGCTGCCCGTGCGCGGGGCCGGTGCGGTGGACGCGGGTGGTGCCGAAGCGGGTCGGCACGTCGAGCGGGGTGCGCTGCCCGGGCCACAGCTGGGTGAAGGCGTGCTCGTACGCGGTGCGGAAGCGGGCTTCGGCCTTGCCGTTCTTGAACTCGCTGATTCGCATGGTACAGATGTATCACATGCATGATACGTGCGTACCAAGAGATCTCGGGAGAATGAGGAGGGGCGGGCCGTGGCCGAGAAGGTCGACCATGAGGAGCGCCGGCGCCAGATCGCCGAGGCCCTGCTGCGCATCGCGGACACCGAAGGCCTGCAGTCGGCCAGCATGCGGGCGGTCGCGACCGAGGCGGGCGTCTCGCTACGCCTCGTGCAGTACTACTTCACGACCAAGCAGGGCCTGCTGCTGGACGCCCTGGCGCGGCTCGGCACCCAGCTCCAGGCCCGGATGGAGCGCTGGATCGGCGAGGCGCGCGCCCCTCGGGAGGTGGTGACGGCGGTCCTGTCCTGCATCCTGCCGACCGATGCCGAGAGCCGCCGGATCACCAGGACGTACGCGGCGTACTACGCGCTGGTGCTGAGTGATCCCGAAGTGCTGGAGAAGCAGGCGGCGCAGCCACCGGTCGTGCTGGAGGGCTTCCTGGTCAAGCAGTTGCGCGCGGCGCAGCAGGCCGGTGACATCGCGCCGGAGCGGGACGTCGAGATGGCGGCGGCCGGGCTGCTGGCGATGGTCAACGGCCTCGGCTCCAGCGTCCTGGGCGGCCAGCGCACCGGTGAGCAGGCGTTGGCGGTCCTCACTCACCACCTCGACGAACTGTTCCGCCCGTGACGACTTCCCGATGACCGTCACATTCGTCCGTGGGGATCCGTCGGTGTGGCAGTGAACCACCACCGACGGTACGAAGGGACGGCAGCGCCATGCTGACGAAGATCATGTACGTGACGGTCTACGTCACCGACCAGGACCGCGCCCTGGAGTTCTACGCCGACCGGCTCGGCCTGGAGAAGCGCATCGACCACCCCGGCCCCGACGGCCGCTTCCTGACCGTGGCCGTCCCGGGCAGTCCGCTCGAGATCATCCTCTGGCCGCACGCCCCGGCCGCGGGGCAGCCGGCCGAGCGACTGGCGGGCGCCACGCCCGGCCCGGTTTTCATCGAGTCGGACGACCTGCGGGCGGACTTCGAGGTGCTGCGCGAGCGCGGCGTGGTCTTCGAACAGCCCGAACCGGAGGACTACGGCTTCGGCATCCGCATCGAGGCCGTGGACCCGGACGGCAACCGCATCTCCCTCCGCCAGCGCGCCGCCTGGCAGGGCTGACCCGCACGGTCGGCGCCGGGAGCGGGAAGTCGGACCCGCCGACTTCCCACTCCCTCCCGCTCGACCCCTCGGGCCGGGGGGCGGCCCCCGTCGCCACCAGGGGGCTAACACCCCTACGGGACGGGTGCTTTCCCCGTTCTTCGGGCCCGCCAGGCGGACCAGACTCGGGGCATGCCCACACAGTCCGTGACGATGACCAAGGCCGCTCCCGAGACCCTGCGGGCCGCCGCCCCGCAGCCGGGGGCCGGCGGCAGCGACTTCGCCCAGCTGAGCCGCCGGATAGCCGCCGAGGGCCTGCTCGACCGGCGCCCCGGCTACTACACCGTCCGCGTGGGCCTGGTGCTCGCCGCGTTCCTCGGCGGCTTCTACGCCCTGTTCGCGCTGGGCGACACCTGGTGGCAGCTCGGCCTGGCGGCCGTGATGTCCGCCGTCTTCGCCCAGGTCGGCCTGCTGTCCCACGACCTGGCGCACCGCCAGGTGTTCAGCAGACGGCTGCCGAGCGAGATCGGCGGCCGGATCGCCGCCAACCTGATGATGGGCATGAGCTACGGCTGGTGGATGAACAAGCACACCCGCCACCACGCCAACCCCAACCACGAGGAGCGGGACCCGGACGTCGCCCCGGACCTCGTCGTGTGGTCGCAGCGACAGGCCCGGCAGGCGAGCGGCCTGGCCCGGTTCATCGGCCGTCGCCAGGCCTACCTGTTCTTCCCGCTGCTCCTGCTGGAGGGCCTCAACCTCAGCTTCAACAGCTTCCGCGCGCTGCGCGGCCCGGCGGTGAAGCGCCCGCTGCTGGAGGGCGCCCTGCTGGTGGCCCACTTCGCGGCCTACTTCGGCCTGGTCCTCGCCGCGCTGCCGCTCGGCAAGGCGGTCGCCTTCCTCGCCGTGCACCAGGCGCTGCTCGGGGTCTACCTGGGCTGCGTCTTCGCCCCGAACCACAAGGGCATGCTGATGGTGACGCCGGAGATGCGGCTCGACTTCCTGCGCCGTCAGGTGCTCACCTCGCGCAACGTGCGCGGCAACGCGGTGCTGGACTCGGTGATGGGCGGCCTCAACTACCAGGTGGAGCACCACCTCTTCCCCAGCATGCCGACCCCCGCGCTCGGCCGGGCCGCCCGGATCACCCGCGAGTTCTGTGCCGAGAAGGGCATCCCGTACTACGAGACCGGCCTGCTCCGCTCGTACCGGGAGATCCTCACCCACCTGCACCGGACGGGCGAGCCGATCCGCTCGGGCGGCTGAGGGGAGTTCCCGTCCGTCCGGGTGTCGAGGGGGTGGCCGGGGAGCGCTGCCGGGGACGGATGGCGGGGGCTGCCGTCGGGAGGGTCGAGGACCCGACCCGACGCCGGGCCGCTGCCGTCCGAGGTGTTGCCGCCCTCGTCGCTGCCGCCGCCACCGTGCTCGTTGCCGTTGCTGGAGTCGTCCTGCTGGCCGCCACCGCTGCCGGAGCCGGATCCGCCGCCGTGCTTGCCGTCGCTGAACGCGGGCATGTGCTTCCCCTTTCGGAGGCTTGCCAGGCTCGTGACGCCGCCTGGAACTACGCGACCCGCTAAGCGGAGTTCAAGTCCCGGGTGTTGGAGGAGGCCGCAGATCGCAGCTGAGTAGGAAGTCGGCCGGGGCGACGTCCTACTCCGGGGGATGGATGGCTACGGGATGTCGGCGACGGCGACGGTGGTGGTGTGGCCGTCGGCCTCGGCGAGGAGGGTGCCGTCCGGGGCCCAGAGGGCGGCGCCGCCGCAGCCGGTCCAGGGGCCGGAGGGGCCGACGTGGTTGGCGAGGACGACGTGCAGGTTCGTGTCCTTGGCGATGGACGGGTAGAGCGTGGCGCGCTCGTGGACGCCGTTGCCGGTGCCGTAGAGGGAACTGGCGAGGTGGACGTCGCAGCCGTCGGCGGCACTGCGGGCGGTGAGGTCCGGGAAGTGGTTGTCGAAGCACGTGGCGAGGGCGAAGCGGAGGCCGTTGAGGGTGAAGCGGCCGTCCTGGTCGCCGGGGGTGAAGACGCCCTGCTCGTTGTCGTAGAGGTGCTGCTTGAGGTAGGTGGTGAGGAGGTCGCCGTGGGCGTCGAAGACGTAGGTGCCGATGGCGGGCAGGGGGCCGTCGGTGGGGACGGCGCAGTTGACGACGGCGGCGATGCCGTTGGAGCGGAGGGCGTCCAGGCGGGGGTCGTCCGGGGTGGTGCGGAGGGTGGGGTCGGCGGCCAGGGCTTCGAGTTCGTAGCCGGTGAGGGCCAGTTCGGGGAAGACGATCAGCTCGGCACCCTGCGAGCGGGCCTGGGCGGTGAGGGCCACGAGTTGCCGGACGTTGGCGGGGATGTCGGCGGGGGTGCAGGAGAGCTGGGCGGCAGCGATCTTCATGGCGGCCAGGATGGCATGGGGAAGGAGTGGGAAGTCGGCGGGGCCGACTTCCCACTGGGCGTCAGGCGTGGTGGTCGAATTCGCCGGCCTTGATGCCGTGGAGGAGGGCGGCGAGGGCGGTGGGGGTGGTGCGGAGGATGAGGTGGCCTTCGTCGGACTCGCGGAGTTCGACCAGTCCGCCGATGCTGCGAACCTCAACGCATTCATTGCTTGAGGCGCTGTAGCTGGACTTTTGCCAGTCTGAGTTAGGCATGGGTGGACTTCATTTCCTTCATGAGGGATCGGATGAACTCCCGCGATCGTTCTTCGGAGAGTGCAGTGGCGTCCAGGCTGGCGAAGATAGTGCGATGCTTGGCCAGATTCGCTGGTGAGTCAAAGAACAAGGCGCCATGGGAGACGTCCATCTCGACGGTGTCCAACTCAGGCACTGGGCCTTCAACGTAAGTCAGGTTCTCACCAGCGCCAGGGAAGGTGTCAACTGCGAATGGCACCACTCGAACGGAGATTCCGGGTCGCTCGGAGTCGTCCAGCAGGGCAGCGAGCTGATCGAGGAGCACCACGGACCCGCCGAACTGCATTCGCAGCGCGGCCTCGTGGATGAAAGCCCGGAGAGGGGTTGTCCCAGATCGGACGAGTTCCTGACGCCTGAGTCGGAAAGCTGTCCGAGTCTCGATCTCCTGCGTGGGCAGAGGCGGTACGAGTCGGGCGAACACCGCCGAGGCGTACGCCCTGGTCTGAAGCAGGCCGGGCATGTAGACGGTGTTGCAGAAGGTGATCCTCTCGGCGTGGCCCTCAAGCTCTGCGACCTCAAGGAAGTCAATGGTGAGAGTGCTGCGGTACTCCTCCCACCAGCCTTTTCCTCGCTCCGACGCCATGTTCGCCAGCGCCTCGATCAGTGGCTCGTTGGTGCACATGCACACCGAAGCGATGGTCCGCAGCCGTTCGGCGCTGATCCCACTCTTACCGCTCTCCATCTGCGTGATCTGAGCTGGTTGGATGCCGAGTTCGCGCGCCAGCTGGCTGCCGCCAAGCCCTGCTTGCTCCCGCATCCTGCGCAACTCGGCGCCCAGTCGTCGTTGGCGCAGGGTGGGGTTCGGTCGAAGGGCCATGACGTCCTCTCTGCGGGTCTGAGATCAGTGTGCCCCACGGTAGGGGGAAGTTCTCAGCATGAGTCTCAAATTTCAGGTCGGTTGCGCTATCGTCGTTCTCGCATCGATCCGACGGATCGTCAGTAACGCGCGCTGTCCGCACCGCAGAGCAGCCATGCCCATCTGCCTGGCCTGGCTCACGGCGACGTGTCCGCCGGTTCTCCACCCCACCTCACGCCGGGAGATCTCCCATGCGTCAATGCAACACGCCCTCCCTCACCCTCGCCAAGCAGTCCCTCCAGGGCGCCATGTCCCGCCTCGGCTGGCCGCCCTCCTCCAGCTTCGACGCCGAACTTGCCCTCGGCGAGCTGATCGTGAACGCCTGGCGCCACGCGAACACCCCCGCGCCGGTCGTCCAGATCCTCGCCGTCACCTCCCGCACCCTCCGGGTCTGCGTCTCCGACGAGAGCCCGGTGTTGCCCGAGATGCAGCCCCTGAATCTCCTCGCCGAGTCCGGCCGGGGCCTCCAACTCGTCGAGGCCCTCACCAGCCGCTGGGGTGTCGACCCCCAGAAGCGCGGCAAGACCATCTGGTTCGAGCTGGACGGCGGTGCCCGGTGAACCGCCGCTTCCCCATGAAGCCGACCGACCCCCGCATCCGCGCCTACACCGACGACCACATCCGCACCCTCCTCGCCGAACTCCAGGAGCGCGGAAGCCGGTTCGGCCTCCTCTTCCCCTCCGCCGACATCGACCACACCCTCGACGGTCGGGTCCTCGTCCGCTTCAACACGGCCCCGGCCTCGACCCTCCTCAACCTCCTCGTCCTCCTCCTCGACGCCGACCGCGAGCGCCAGTGCGATTCCTGATCGGGGCGGCCTTCGCCTTCCTCCTCGCCCTCGCGTTCGCCACGGTCGCCCTGGGCGTCATCACCGCCCTCAGGGCCACCCCGCCCGACGAGGACGCCTGAGCGCGAACAGCCGAAAGGGGCCGTCACCGCCCCCGGTGATCACGGCCCCCGCTCCTGCTGTTCTGCCCGCCCTGCTCAGGCCCTTCTCCCCGGCTTTCCTTCTCGGCTCTTCTTCTCGAACCCCGCCAGCAGTCCGCGCGGGTCGAAGCTCACCCGGATCCGGGCGATCTTCCCGTTCTCCACGTGCATCCAGTTCGCCGTCGGCGCCGGCGGCGCAACCGTGGTGCGCAGCTCGAACCAGGTGATCACGTCGTCCCCCTCCGCGACCCGCACCTTCACGTCGATCTTCTCCAGTACCTGGCCGAGCCCCTTCAGCCCGCCGAGCGCCTCCTCGATCCCGGACGCCGCGCCCAGGGGACCGACGAAGTCGACGCCCGAGGCCAGCAGGCCCCGGATGGTGTCGAAGTCGCCCGCCTCCCAGGCGGTGAAGTAGGTCTCGGCCAGCTCACGCGCGGTCTTCGTCGTCGTCATGCCCCCATCCTCCGCCCACCCAATTCATCCGTCCAACATATAGATCCGATTCCTGATATCGGCATCAGTGATGAAAGTGACGCTGTGTGGCGCCCGACCGAGGGTCAGTCCAGGATTGCGTCTAGGCCTCGACTCGGCCGCGTCCTGCCGGGCCGTCGCCGCCACGGGCGGTGGCGGCCCCGCCTCTCGGAGCCGTGCGCCGCATCCGCAGGGCTGATCCGTCGGCCGTCGCATATCGTCACGGGTCATGGAGATGCACCAGTTGCGCTACTTCGCCGCCGTGGTCGACGAGGGTTCGTTCACCGCCGCCGCGGCCCGGCTGCACGTCAGCCAGTCCGGCATCAGCACCCAGGTCGCCAAGCTGGAGCGCGAGTTGGGTCAGCAGCTGCTGGAGCGCTCCGGCCGTCGGGTCCGGCTGACCGCGGCGGGCGAGGCCGTCCTCCCGCTGGCGAAGAGCGCCCTGGCCACCCTGGACGCCATCGAGCACACCGCCGCCGAGTTCGCCGACGCCGTGCGCGGGCGCGTCCGGCTCGGCATGATCACGGGTTGCTCTATCCCGCCGTTCCTGGACGCCGTGGCGGACCTCGGCCGTACCCACCCCGGCATCGACCTGAGCCTGCACGAGGGGCACTCCGACCTCCTCCAGGCACAGGTCCTCTCCGGTTCCCTCGACCTGGCCCTGATCGGCTTCGCGGGTGAGACCGACCCGGGCCTGGACGTCGACCTCGTCGTGGACGAGCGGATCGTCGCGGTCGTCCCGGTGGGGCACCCGCTCGACCGCACGGAGCTGAAGCTCGCCGACCTCCGGTCCGAGAAGGTCCTCTGCCTCTCCCCGGGAACCGGCCTCAGGGCTGCCTACGAGGACTCCTGCCGCCGGCTCGGCCTCGAACCGCGCGTGGACATTGACGCCAGCTCCCCCCTCGCCGTGCTCCGCCTCGCCGAGCGCGGTGCCGGGGTCGCCGTGCTCAGCGAATCCTCCGTGGACGGCGCCGGCCTGCGAGCCGTTCCGATCGCCGACGCGGCGACGTACGCCAAACTGGGCCTGGTCGCCCGGCGCGACCAGCACTCCCCGGCGGTCCGGCTGCTCCGTGCCAGGATCCTTGCGTCAATGGGGGGTTCTTAGGCCTTCCACCGCGGGTCGCGCCCGGAGGCGGCCAGCGCCCGCTCCCACGCCGAGGCGTCGACCGGCACGGAAACCGTCTCCGCGAACCCTGCGTACTGCCGGTACAGTTCGGCGTTCTCCTCGACGATCTCGCCGACCACCAGCGCGAGTTCCTCGTCGACCTCGATCTCCGCGCCGACCGCCCGGGCCACGTCCCAGCCGTGCAGCACCAGTTCGATGATCAGCATCCGGGCGATCCCCACCGCCGGGACGGGCGACCCGCCGAGGTCGACGTCCCCCTCCCAGGCGGCCGGCTCGCCCCAGGCCGCCACCGCGCGCTCCAGCTGGGCCGCGTACGCGGAGCGCCAGTCGGCGTCCGCCGTGAAGTCGCGGGAGCTCAGCGACGCGGGCAGCTCGGTGCGGCGGGCCCGGTGCTCCAGGCCGTGGGAGGTGTAGAGCACCCAGTGGTTGATCAGCGCCCGCGCGTCGAACTCCCCGCAGGGCGTCGGCGCGTCCAGCCGCGCCCCGGCCGGAACGGCGGCGGCGACGCCGGACGCGACGGCGGCGGCACGGGCGAGGAACGGGTGCATCGGGTGAACGTTCATGCCCGGGATCCTGCTCGAGGCCGTGCCGTGGGGTCTTGAACAAACGCGACACCACCGCAGAGGTGTCGGCTGAGCAGCCCGGTTCACGCACGCCAGTGGGTGAAGGGAGCGGCGCCGTCGGTACGAAGGCCCAGCCGTTACCTGCCGTGGATCAAGGCGGCCGTGGGCATCTCGCGCGCACTCCCGGCCCGGCGCACTAGCCTGGCCGCCATGGGCTCCTCCGAATCCGACCTCGGCCGAGGCGTGCTGCATCCCGCGCGGGCGGCCGAGCTGATCGATGTCGAACGGCTCGTGCCAGAACCCGCCGTGGCGCGGTTCGTGGAGTTCTACTGGCTGGTGCGCTGGGACCTGACCGGCCGGCCACCGTACGAGCAGAAGGTGTTGGCCCACCCGAGCGTCCACCTGGTCTTCGAGGCCCCTCGGTCGCGCGTCTACGGGGTGGACCGTTCGCTGTTCGTCCGCCGGCTGGAGGGCGCCGGACACGTGCTCGGGGTGAAGTTCCGTCCCGGGGCCTTCCGGCCCTTCGCCGGGCACCCGGTGGGCGATCTCGCCGACCGGTCCGTCCCCGCCGCCGACTACTTCGGGCCCGAGGCGGACCGGATCAACGACCGGATCCTCGACGAGCCGACGGCCGAACGGGTCGACGCCTTCCTCCGCCCCCGTCTCCCCGCGCCCGACCCGGTGGCCGAGGAGGTCGCCGCCATGGTGGAGCGGATCACGGGTTCCCCGGACCTGCGCCGGGTGGACGAGCTGGCTCGAGAGCTGGGCGTGTCCGTCCGCAGCCTCCAGCGGCTGTTCGCCGAGTACGTCGGCGCCTCACCCAAGTGGGTGCTGCGGCGCGCCCGGCTGCACGAGGCCGCCGAACGCGCCGCGAAGGAGGGCAAGTTGGACCTGGCCGCGCTCGCCGTGGAACTCGGCTACGCCGATCAGGCCCATCTCACCCGCGACTTCACCGCAGCGGTCGGCGTGTCCCCGGCCCGCTACGCGAGTTCGACGTGAATCAAGCTGCCGCCGCAGCCGCCGCTTCGGCGGCGGCCCGGCCCCGGGCGCTGGCCCGCTTGGCGTAGGTCATCGTCCAGTACACCAGCCCGCCGATCACCACGTACGGAAGGATGTTGTTGATGGTCACCACCGTGCCGTGCGACAGGGTGTAGACGAACACGATCCGCAGCGCGGCCTCCAGCACGAAGACGATGCCCCAGACGAGGGTCAGGTTGCGCTGGACCTTGCGGAAGCCCTCGTACTGCCACATCGAGTTCCACCAGGAGATCATCTCCGGGGTCCCGTCGGTGGCGAACTTGCGGCCGAAGTAGAACATGATCGGCTTCGGTGCGACCAGCGAGGCCAGGTAGAGCACGCCGAGCAGGCCGGAGACGAAGGAGTCCTTGGCCAGCAGCATCTTCGGGTCGGTCGGGCCGACCAGCGCGACGACCAGACTCAGCGCCACGAAGACCAGCGAGACGACGGCGAACTCGTCGATCCGGCGGTGCCAGGCCAGGTAGATCACGGTGTCGACGACCGGGCCCAGGCCGGAGAGCAGGATGGCGGTGGACTCGCTGTAGCCGTGGTCGTGCAGCTGGTTGTAGATCATGATCGGCGCGACCACGTTGAACGCGATGCTGATCAGCCAGCCGAGCGCGGCGGCCTTCCCCTTGCGGTTGGGAGCGGTCGGAGCTACCGCAGTTGACATGGTGTTGTCCCCCGGGACGATTGTTGTGATTGGCGGCTCATTGTGGCGGAATCGCCGCTCCACTGCACAACTCCCGGCGAGTCGACATGTCGTCAGTAGGCCTACTACGCCCCGAGGAAGCGCTGCAGCTCGTCCAGCATGAAGTTGGCGCCGGTGTACCCGATGCCCTGGAACCACAGCTGGTCGTCCACCGGGAACGCCCGGACCGCCTTGACCGCCCCGAGTGCCTGCCACCCCGGGCTCGCCAGCGTCGCGGTGGTGCCCGCCTTCGCCGGGTCGCCGTACGTCGCGTACAGCAGCAGGTCGCCGTCGGCCTTGGCGATCTGGTCGAGCGGGATCTCGAAGTCCGACTGGTCGACGTTCTGTGCGTCCGGCCGCCCCACTGCGGCGTCGGCGAGCACGGTTCCGGGGAAGCTCTGCCGCCCGAACAGCCGGATCCCCCCGCCCTCGACGAACCGCACCAGGCTCACCCGGTGCCCCGACAGCTTCGCCGCCGACAGTGCCTGCGCCACCTGTCCGGCGTGCTTCTGGTACGCGGCCACGAAGGCCGCCGCGGCCTCCACCCGGCTCAACGCCTGGGCGTGCAGCTGGAAGTCCGCCTTCCACGGCGCTCCGGTGGTCTGGGTGAGCACGGTCGGAGCGATCGCGCGCAGCTGCTCGTACCGGTCCCCGTCGCGGGCCTGGTTGGAGAGGACGAGGTCCGGCCGCAGCGCCCGTACGGCGTCGAGGTCGGGCGCACCGGCCGGGCCGACCTGGCGGATCTCGGCGGTGCGGGAGGCCGGCCAGTAGTCGGGGAAGCGGGTGTCGCCGGCCGGGAGCGCGGCGCCGACCGGGGTGATGCCCAGGGTCAGCGCGGAGTCGAGCACGTCGGTGTCCAGGACGACCACCCGCTGCGGTTCGCCCGGTACCAGCACCGGCCCGTTCGCGGCGTTCACCGTCACCGGTGGCACCGGGGTGGGGGACGGCGTGCCGCTCGCCTCGAAGCCGTCCGGGGTGGGCGACTGCGAGCCCCCGGAGGAGGACGTGCACGCCGTGAGCGAGGCCCCGCCGAGGCCGGCGAGGAACGTACGGCGGGCGATCCTGGGCATCGGCGGGTCCTCGGGTGACGCGGCAACAGGAAGGGCGCGTCGATTATGTCCGAAATCGGACGGGAAGTGCCGCTAAGCCTCGGCGGTGTCCACAGCGTCCACGGCGTGCGCGGGCTCCGCCCGCGCCGCCCACGGAGCGCCCGGAACGACCAGCGGGGTGCCCGTGACCGGGTCCGGCACCACCACCGAGTCCAGGCCGAACACCTCCCGCACCAGGTCCGCCGTCACCACCTCCCCGGGCGCGCCCTCGGCGACCACCCGGCCGTCCCGCATCGCCACCAGGTGGTCGGCGTACCGGGCTGCCTGGTTGAGGTCGTGCAGCACGGCGACGACGGTCCGGCCGCGCTCCACGTTCAGTCGCCGGACCAGGTCCAGCACCTCCACCTGGTGCGCGATGTCCAGGTAGGTGGTCGGCTCGTCCAGCAGCAGGATGTCGGTGTCCTGGGCGAGCGCCATCGCGATCCAGGCGCGCTGGCGCTGGCCTCCGGACAGCTCGTCCATGCCGCGCTCGGCCAGCTCCGCCGTGGAGGTGCGCTCCAGCGCCTCGGCGACGGCCGCCTCGTCCTGCGGGGACCACTGCTGCCACCAGCTCTGGTGCGGCTGGCGCCCGCGCGAGACCAGGTCCGCCACCGAGATGCCCTCCGGAGCCACCGGCGACTGCGGCAGCAGGCCCAGCCGCTGGGCGATCCGCTTGGTCGGGATCCGCGCCAGCTCCTCGCCGTCGAGCAGCACCGTGCCGCGGACGGGCTTCAGCAGCCGGCCGAGGGCCCTCAGCAGCGTCGACTTGCCGCAGGCGTTCGGGCCGACGATCACGGTCACCCGGCCGTCCGGGATGCTGACGTCCAGCCCCTCGACGACCGTGCGCGCCTCGTAGGCCAGGGTGAGGCCCCGGGCCTCCAGGCGGTGCGTGCTCACGGTCGTGTTCGCGGTCATCAGGAACCCCCGCGGCGGGAACGGATCAACAGCCACATCAGGTACGGCGCGCCGACCATGCCGGTCACCACGCCCACCGGCAGCTCGGTCGGGGCGAGCAGGCGCCGGGCGATCAGGTCGGCGAGCACCACGACGAGCGCGCCGGTCAGCGCCGAACAGAGCAGCGGGACCTGCGCCGACCGGGCCAGCCGCAGCGCGATCTGCGGGGCCATCAGCGCCACGAAGTCCACCGGCCCGGCCGCGCCCGCGGCGCAGGAGGCCAGCACGATGCCCAGCAGCGCCATGCCCAGGCGGATCCGGTCCAGTCGGAGCCCGAGGCCGACGGCGGTCGCGTCGTCGAAGGAGATCGACCGCTGGGCACGCGCCGCCCACAGCGCCACCGGCAGGGCCGCCAGCAGCACCCGGGCCAGCCAGGCCGCCTGGTCGTAGCCGGACCCGTTCAGACTGCCGGTCATCCAGACCTTCGCGGCCTGCGCCTGGAAGCCGTCCCCCTTGGTGAGGAACACCGAGGTCAGGGAGGACAGTGCCACGCTGATCCCGATCCCGATCAGCACGAAGCGCTGGGCGTGCAGCCCGCGCCGCCAGGCCAGCGCGTACACCAGCAGCCCGGCCACCAGCCCGCCGCCGACCGCCGCGTACGGGGCCTGCCCGGCGGAGCCGACCACGCCGTACGCCGTCAGCCCGACCACCGTCACGGTCGCGCCCCAGGTCACGCCCACCACGTCGGGGCTGGCCAGCGGGTTGCGGGCGACGGTCTGGACCAGCGCCCCGGCCAGCCCGAGCGCCGCCCCGACCAGCAGCCCGACCACCACGCGCGGCAGCCGGAACTCCCCGACCACCAGTTCGTCCGGACTCGGCTGCCCGAGCACCACCCTGACCACCTCGCCCGGCGAGACCGTCGCCTCGCCGAGGCAGAGCGAGGCGACCACGGTCAGGGCGAGCACGAGGAGCAGCCCGACGGCGGCGAGGGCCGAGCGCCGGTGCAGCAGGAAGGAGGCGCGCCCGGCCCGGACGGCGGAGTAGCCACGGAGGGACACGGTGGTCATGCCGCCACCACCTTCCGGCGGCGGACCAGGGTGACCAGGACCGGCACCCCGACCAGTGCCGTCATCACGCCGGCCGGGACCTCGGAGGGCGGGAACAGCACCCGGCCGAGGGTGTCGGCGAGCAGCAGCAGCGCCGGGCCGAGGACGGCGGAGAAGGCCAGCATCCAGCGGTGGTCGGCGCCGGCCACGGCGCGGGCGGCGTGCGGGACGGCGAGGCCGATGAAGGCGATCGGGCCGGCCGCCGCGACCGCGGAGCCGGTCAGCACGGTGGCGCCGAGCGCGCCGACCGCCCGCACCGCGCCGGTCCTGGCGCCCAGGCCCTTGGCGGTGTCCTCGCCGAGCGCCAGCGCGTCCAGCCCGCGGGCCACCGCCACCACCAGCAGGGCGCCGGCGGCCAGGAAGGGCAGCAGCTGCCAGGCCACGTCCGCCGTCCGGCCGGAGAGCGAGCCGACGTGCCAGAAGCGGAACTGGTCCATGGTGGCCGCGTCGGTGGTGAGCACCAGGGTGTTGAGCGAGGCGATGAAGGCGGACATCGCCGAGCCGGCCAGCGCCAGCTTGATCGGTGTGGCCCCGCCCCGGCCGCGCCCGGCGAGGCCGTACACCAGCACGGTGGCGATCACGGCGCCCGCGAAGCCGAACCAGACGTACCCCGTGAGGGTGGAGGCCCCGAAGCCGGAGATGGCGACCACCACGCCCGCCGCCGCGCCCTGCGAGACGCCGAGGATGCCCGGGTCGGCGATCGGGTTGCGGGTCAGGCCCTGCATCACGGCCCCGGCCAGGCCCAGCGCCGCGCCGACGGCCAGCCCGACGACGGTGCGCGGCACCCGCAGCTCGCGGATCACCACGGCGTCGGCGGAGTCGCCGCCGTGCAGCAGCGCGCTGACGGTCCCGGAGAGCGGCACGTCGCGGCTGCCGACCGCCAGGCTCAGCAGTACCGCGACGGCCAGGACGGCCAGTGCGGCGGCGAGCCACAGGATCCGGTGACGGGGTGCCCGCCGCTTGCCCGGTGGTGCGGTGGTGTCGGTCATGAGCCCTCTCCGCGGACAACTCAGGTAAACCTAAGTTCCGCGCGGGGGCGGGGCAAATCGCCTCGTCGCGGCCCGTGCCGCTTCGGTAGCCTGACGGCATGCCTGCGACCCCAACCGCCCCGCTCACCGTCGGCTTCGACCTCGACATGACGCTGCTGGACACCCGGCCGGGCATCCACGCCACGTACCGGGCGCTGTCCGCCGAGACCGGCACCCCCATCGACGCGGACCTCGTGGTCACCCGGCTCGGCCCGCCGCTGCGGGACGAGATCCGCAACTGGTTCCCGGAGGACGAGGTGGAGCGGGCCGTGGACCGCTACCGCGAGCTCTACCGCGACCACGCCTTCGCCCCGACCGTGCCGCTGCCCGGCGCCCACGCGGCCGTCGAGGCGGTCCGCGCCCGCGGCGGCCGGATCGCGGTGATCACCGGCAAGTACGAGCCGAACGCCCGCCTCCACCTCGAGCACGCCGGGCTGAAGGCCGACGCCGTGATCGGCGACCTCTGGGCGGAGACCAAGGGCGAGGCGCTGCGGGAGAACGGCGCGAGCATCTACGTCGGCGACCACCTCGGCGACATCGTGGGCGCTCGGCACGCGGAGGCCGTCGCGGTCGCCGTGGCCACCGGCCCGTACGGCGCGGAGGAACTGCGCGCGGCCGGGGCGGACGTGGTGCTGGCGGACCTCACCGGCTTCCCGGAGTGGCTCGACTCGCACCTCGGGCCGAACTAGGGACCGTCAGGCCTCAGGGGCTGTCAGGCGGGCCGCTGGGGCTCCAGCCGGCGGCGCTGCGCCCGGGCGTTCACGAACAGCCCGGCCAGCGCGGCCAGGAACCCGGCCGGCATCAGCATGCTCAGCCAGTACATGGCCGTCGGCAGCGGCGTCAGGTGCAGGAACAGCGGGACGAAGGTGACCAGGGTGGCGAGCGCGCCCAGGCCGAAGACGACCGTCCCGGCCTTGACGTACACGTCGCCGGGGTCGGCGCTCTGGCTGCTCACGTCCGCTCACTCCTCGATGCTGCGCCGGGCCGCCCGGTGCGGGCCCCAGTCTGCGCCGTCCAGTCTGACAGAACGCCCGGCGCGGCGGCTCACCGGAGCGGCTCGGTCACGTTGCGCAGTTTCCCGGCAGCGATGCGTTTTGATCCCTGCTGGGCGGGGGTATGCACGGGGTGCCGAGGGGCGCTACAGGTGCGTCCCGTGTCCTCAGACCCGGGGGTGTGAGCCGATGGACAGCGCCCAACCGCGCCCCGGCCGTGCCAGTGCCGGGTCGCCGGTGACCGCGAGATCCCCGCGCTCCCGTCGCCTCCGGCGGGCCTCGGAACGCGGAACCGTCATCGCGGAACGCGGATGAGGCAGTGACGGACCGTTAGTCTGCTCCTGGAAACGCACCGGCGTGAGCGCCCGCGGGCGCCGAGTCGAGGTCGGCCGTCTTTCTTCCACCCCACCCAGTGATCCCCGGCCAGGGCCGGGATCCCTCACACCCATTCGAGGACTGTTCGAGATGCCCACCGGCCAGGTCAAGTGGTTCAACGAGACGAAGGGCTTCGGCTTCCTGTCGCGCGACGACGGTGGCGACGTCTTCGTCCACACCAAGGCGCTGCCCGCCGGTGTCACCGTGCTGAAGCCGGGCCAGCGGGTCGAGTTCGGCGTGGTCGCAGGCCACCGCGGGGACCAGGCGATGGCCGTTCAGCTGCTGGACGCACTGCCCTCGGTGGCCGCCGCCCAGCGCCGGAGCGCCGACGACATGGCGCCGATCGTCCAGGACCTGATCACCACCCTGGACGCGGTGTTGCCCGGCCTCCAGCGCGGGCGCTATCCGGCCAAGCCGACCGGCCAGAAGCTGGCCGGCCTGCTGCGCGCGGTGGCCGACCAGTTCGACGTCTGAACGGTCCCCGGGGCGGGTCCGACCCGCCCTACGACGGGAACGCGAGCGCACCCGGGTCGAGCGGGGGCACCAGCCCCTCCGCGGCGGCCCGGGTGAGCAGCGCGTGGACGGCTCCGTAGCCCTCCTCGCCGAGGTCGGCGGTGAACTCGTTCACGTACAGCCCGATGTGCTGGTCGGCGACGGCCGGGTCCATCTCCTGGGCGTGCGCCAGCACGTACTCCCGGCTGGCCGAAGGATCCGCCCAGGCCTGCCGCACGGAGGTGCGGATCGTCGCGGCCAGCTCGCGCAGCCGCTCGGCGCCCAGCGAGCGCCTGGCGACGATCGCGCCCAGTGGGATCGGCAGGCCGGTCTCCCGCTCCCAGGCCTCGCCCATGTCGGCCAGGCTGTGCAGGCCGTACTGCCGGTACGTGAAGCGCGCCTCGTGGATGACGAGACCGGCGTCCACCCGGCCGTCCTGGACGGCGGGCATGATCTCGTGGAACGGCAGGACGACGATCTCGCCGAAGCCGCCCGGCACCGCCCGCGCCGCCCAGAGCCGGAACAGCAGGTAGGCGGTGGAGCGCTCGGACGGCACCGCGACCGTCCTGCCGGCGAGCTCCGCGGGGGAGCCGACGCCCGGCAGGGTGAGCACCAGCGGGCCGCAGCCGCGCCCGAGCGCGCCGCCGCAGGGCAGCAGGGCGTACTCGTCCAGGACCCAGGGCAGCGCGCCGTAGCTGATCTTCAGCACGTCCAGCTCGCCGCGCTCGGCCAGGCCGTTGGTGACGTCGATGTCGGCGAAGGTCACCTCGGGGGCGTCCGCCCCGGGGACCTCGCCGTGCGCCCAGGCGTGGAACACGAAGGTGTCGTTCGGGCAGGGCGAGTACGCGATGCTCAGCCGTTCAGCCACGGCCGGCCTCCTCGATCAGTTCCGGTACGGGCAGGGCCGCGAAGGCCCGCTCCAGGGCGGCCAGCGCCTCGCCGATCCGCCAGGCGGCCCGGTCGCGCGGGCCCACCGGGTTGGACACGGTGCGCAGCTCGAAGGCCGGTACGCCGTACCGGGCGGCGGCCTCGGCCACGCCGAAGCCCTCCATCGCCTCGGCCGCGGCGCCCGGGTGACGGGCGGCCAGTGCGGCGGCCCGCTCGGCGCTGCCGGTGACGGTGGAGACGGTCAGCACCGGGCCGGTCACGGCGTCGACGTCCCGTGCGCCGAGCGCCTTCACGGCGAGCGTGACGGCGGCCGGGGGCGGGGTGTGCCGGACGGTGCCGAAGCCCAGCTCGGTGACGTCGGCGAAGCCCTCGGGGGTCTCGGCGCCGAGGTCGGCGACGACGATCGCGTCGGCCACCACGGTGGCGCCGACCGGTGCGTGCGGGGCGAACCCGCCGGCGATCCCGGCCGAGGCGACCAGGCCGTACGGGCGGGCCGCCAGGGCGGCGGAGGCGGCGGCCGCGGCGGCGGCCGGTCCGACCCCGGCGGCCAGGACGTCCACCGGCGCGCCCGCGCAGCGGTGCAGCACCCCGCCGGGCAGCGGCACGGCGTCGGCCCCGCCGGGAAGGCCGCGCAGCACCGCCTCGGCCTCGACCGGCACCGCGACGACGACGAGCAGCCGGGCCCGTTCGGGGCCCGGCTGCCCGGGGTGCGCGTCAGCGACGGGCGCGGTCATCGCGGGAGTGTCAGCTGTTGCTGACGTCCTGGGCGTTCTTGCCGTTCAGCTGGAAGTACCAGACCGCGATCGGGGCCTCGGCCTTCTTGTCGATCTCGACCACGGTGACCAGGGTGTGGCCGCTGGCGTTCAGCACCGAGCCGGCCGTCTGGAGGCCGGAGAAGGTCGGGCCCTGGGCGTACGAGAAGAGGCTGGTCTGCCCGCCCTGGGCGCTCGAGCCGCCGTTGGTGGAGGCCCACCAGCCGGTCTCGGCCACGTTCGGGCTGACGCCGACGCCGATCCGGTCGCTCGGCACCACGTCGGAGGAGGGCAGCGAGCCCGCCTTCAGAGCCTTCGTGGCATTGGCCTTGCACTGGTCCTGCTGGTCGTCGGTCAGCGGGCTGCCGCCGTTCCAGCAGAACGGGTCCGCCGCCATCGACGTGGTGCCGACCGTCAGGGTGGCCCGGTGGGAGTTGTGCTCGGTCTGGCCGGAGGCGACCGCGACGGAGGTGCCAACCGTGGCGGCACCGACCACGACGACGGCGCCGAGGGCGGCGATGACACGGGTATTGAGGCTCATGCGTCAGAATCTACCGGGCCCGGCCGATCACGCTGCGCCGGGGTCGGCCACCGCGTGTTGTCCGTGCCCCCGGTTCAGGCCGGACCGGCCGGTTCACGCCACCCGGGGCGCGGACGGGTGACGCCGCAGGCCCAGCCGCAGCAGCGAGTGGCCCGTCCACACCAGCACCAGCCCGACCACCGCGGCGGCGATCGACAGGCCCAGCACCCCGTTCAGCGGCAGCATGATGCCGACCGCGCCGCCCGCCACCCAGGACAGCTGCATCAGCGTCTCCGAACGGGCGAACGCCGAGGTCCGCACCGCCTCCGGGACGTCCCGCTGGATCAGCGCGTCCAGCGCCAGCTTGCCCAGCGAGGCCGCCGTCCCGGACACCCCGGCGACCAGGACCACCGTCACCACGCCGTACCAGAGCGCGGCCGCCGCCGTCACGCAGGTCGCCAGCAGCAGCATCGCGGTGACCGTCGCCTCCGGGCCGCGGGTGCGCAGCCAGGAGCCGAGGACCGACCCCAGCGCGTTGCCGGTCCCGGCCGCCACCGCCACCAGGCCCAGTGCCAGGGTCGGCCGCAGGCCGCCGATCGGATCGGTGCGCAGCAGGAAGGCCAGGAAGAACACCAGGAAGCCGATCAGCCACCGCATCCCCGCCATCGCCCGCAGCGCCAGCACCACCGAGGGGCCCACGGTGCGCAGCGAGGCCTTGACCTTCGGGGGCCGGTGGTGGAGCAGGTGGGAGCCCTCGCCCTCGCCGGGCAGGTCGGCGTGCAGCACGGCCCGCTGCTCGCCCTTCGCCGAGTCGACCGTGTGCGGCAGGTGGAAGGCCATCAGGGTGCCGATCACGAACACGAGGAAGGCGCCGCGCAGCGGCCAGCCCGGCCCGATCAGGTGCAGCGCCCCGCCCACCCCGGCCGCCACGCCGGTGGCCAGCAGCCCGGCCAGGGTGACCCGCGAGTTCGCCTTCACCAGGGACAGCCGGCGCGGCAGCAGCCGGGGCACCACCACGCTGCGCACCACCCCGTACGCCTTGGACGCCACCAGCACGCCCAGCGCCTCCGGGTAGAGCGCGATGCCGCCGCCGGAGACCACCCCGGCCATCGTCCAGGCCAGCACGGCCCGGGTCAGCATCGACATCGCCATGGCCGCCCGGCGGCCGTGCGGCACCCGGTCCAGCAGCGGGCCGATCACCGGGGCGAGCAGGGCGAAGGGGGCCATCGTGATCAGCAGGTACAGGGCGACCCGGCCGCGGGCCTCGCCGGTCGGGACGGAGAAGAAGATGGTGGAGGCCAGCGCGATGGTGATCAGCATGTCGCCGAAGGAGTTCAGCGCGTGCAGCTCGATCAGCTTCGCCAGGCCCGACTCGCCGGCGCCCTCGGCCGAGGTGGCCCGGCGGATCCGGCGCCCGGTGCCGTGCACCAGCTTGCCGGTGCGCAGGCCGACGGCGGAGGCGGCGCGGACCAGGAGGTGGCGGCTGGGCTCGGGGGCTTCCTCGGTCGGGCCCCTGCCCTCCGGCCCTTCGGGGACCTCCGGCAACTCCGGGACCTCCGGCAACTCCGGGATCTCCGGGATCGCCGGCCGAGCCGATTTCTCCAGGCTGACCCGGGAACCGGACGCCCCGATGCCGTCCGCCGGCTGCGGTTCGCCCGCAGCGGGGACCGGAGGCTGCTGTCGCGGCGCCGCGTCCGCCTCGTCGGGGCCGTCGGCCCGCCGGGCGCGCAGTGCGTGCTGCGACGGGTTGTCGTCCGCCACAAGCCCATCCTGCCCCAGATTCGCCGCGGCAACGCGGGATCGGGGGCCGCTCGGCGCGGCCTCCGAAAGGGTCGGCTCCGCCCCGGACTGTGCCGGGGCACCGACCGGCGGGTAGCCTGCCCCAGGGTCCGCCCGCCGGGGCGCAGGGGCGCCGGCAGGCCGGACGAGCGGCGCGGCCGGTACCCGCGGCGGCCCCGGGTCGCGCAGAATGGACGAGGGACTACCGAGCCGCGACGGAGAAGGCAACACGCCGTGGGCGACAGAAGAACTGGGAGAGAATCGACGCCGTGAGTGCTGCGATGCGAAGCCGTACCCCCGACCGGCTCTGTGCCGAGGCCGTCGAACTCGCCCGTCAGGCAGCCGAGGAGGCCGTCGGGCCGGAGGCCGTCGGGCCGCACCTGGGTGTGCAGGCGGACGCCGACCGCGTCGTCACCCACAACTTCGAGTGCCTGGACGCGGCCTACCGCGGCTGGCACTGGGCGGTCACCGTGGCCCGCGCGCCGCGCGCCAAGAACGTGACGCTGGACGAGGTCGTGCTGCTGCCCGGCCCGGACGCGGTGTTGGCGCCGGAGTGGGTGCCGTGGAGCGAGCGGCTGCGCCCCGGTGACATGGGCCCCGGCGACCTGCTGCCGACCGGTGCGGACGACGTGCGGCTGGAGCCGGGCTGGAGCGGCGAGGACGAGCCCGCGCCGAACTCCGTGGTCGCCCTCGCGGCCGAGGAGGACGTGGTCGTCACCGACCCGCACGTCCAGCCCGCCCCGGCCCGCGCCCAGATCAACGCGGTCGCCGACGAGCTCGGCATGGGCCGCAGCCGGGTGCTCTCCCGGCTCGGCCTGCACCTGGCCGCCGACCGCTGGGAGAAGGCGCACGGCCCGCAGACGCCGATGGCGCAGGCCGCCCCGGCCGCGTGCGGCAGCTGCGGCTTCCTGATCCCGATCGGCGGCTCGCTCGGACAGGCCTTCGGCGTGTGCGGCAACGAGTTCGGGCCGGCCGACGGCCAGATCGTCTCCTTCGCGTACGGCTGCGGCGGGCACTCCGAGGCGGCCGTCATCCCGGCCCCGCCGGCGCCGTCCGAGCTGATCCTGGACGAGCTGGTGGTCGAGCCGCTGCAGCTCCACCCGGACCGCGCCTCCGGCTCGGTCGAGCCGGACGCCCCGGCGGAGGAGCTCGGCCACTCCTGATGTCCCTCCGCGGCCCGTCCCACTGAACCGGTGGGGCGGGCCGCGGCGTTCCTCCGGGTGGGGACGCCCGCCCGTCGCGGAGCCCCCGGCCCTCCCGCCGTCCGCGGGGACCCCCAGCCCTCGGACGGCGGCAGGGCGGGCCGTCGGACCGGCCGGTGGGATGCCGGCCGACGGCCGCTGCCGTCCCGTCCCGTTCGCCGTTTCCCACCTGCGGAATCCCGGTCGTGGCCGCCGTCGGCGCGGGCCGTGGTCGGGAGCAGTCGGTGCGGCAGGGAAGAATGCCCTACGACGTACAGGGCGGCGGAAGGCGGCAGGTCCAGTGGAACCTCGGATCATCGGCAGCGGCGCGGACGAGCACCTCGCGGATCCGTTCGGGAGCGCCGCGCTGCGCCGGCGGGTGCTGGACGCCTGGGCCGCCTCGCCGGCCCGGTTCCGGGAGGACGCCAACGCCGAGGAGGAACTGGCGCTCGGCGGCTACCGGGACCGCCTGGTGGTCGAGTTGGCGCAGAACGCGGCCGACGCGGCGGTGCGGGCCGGGCGCGGACCCGGGCGGCTGCGGCTGACCCTGGCCGACGGCGTGCTGGCCGCCGCCAACACCGGCGCCCCGCTGGACGCGGCGGCCGTCGAGTCGCTGTCCACCCTGCGCGCTTCCTCCAAGCGCGGCGAGGAGCCCGCCGTCGGCCGGTTCGGCGTCGGCTTCGCCGCCGTCCTCGCCGTCACCGACGAGCCGGCCGTGCTCGGCGCGGCGGGCGGGGTGCGCTGGTCGCTGGGCGAGGCCCGGGCGCTCGCCGCGGCGCAGCCCGCGCTGGCCGACGAGCTGCGGGCCCGGGACGGCCACGTGCCGCTGCTGCGACTGCCGTTCGCGGCCGAGGGCCCGGCGCCCGAGGGCTACGACACCGTGGTGGTGCTGCCGCTGCGCGACGCCGCCGCCGAGGACCTGACCCGCCGTCTGCTGGCCGGGATCGACGACGCCCTGCTGCTCACCCTGCCGGGGCTGGCCGAGGTCGTGGTGGAGACCCCCGAGGGCACCCGGATGCTCACCCGCAGCGCCGCCGAGCCGCGCCCGGACGGCGTCACCGAGGTCACCGTCACCGACGACGCGGGCGGCCGGCTGCGGCGGACGGTCTGGCAGACCGCCGGCGCCTCCGGCCGGTTGGACGCCGAACTGCTCGCCGACCGGCCCACCGAGGAGCGCGCCCGCCCGTACTGGACGGTGACCTGGGCCGTCCCGGTGGAGGAGGACGGCAGCCCGCAGCGGCCCGCCATCGCGCCGGTGCTGCACGCGCCCACCCCCAGTGACGAGCCGATCGGCCTGCCCGCGCTGCTGATCGCCTCCTACCCGCTGGACTCCACCCGCCGGCACATCGCCTCCGGCGCGCTGGCCGACTTCCTCACCGAGCGCGCCGCCGACAGCTACGCCGACCTGCTGCGCGCCCGCGGCGCCGACCTCGGCTCGCTCGGGCTCGTCCCCGGACCGCTGGGGCAGGGCGCACTGGACAACGCGCTGCGCGGGGCGGTGCTGTCCCGGCTGCCCGGAACCCCGTTCCTGCCGCACCCGGGCGGCGTCGAGGAGGGCACGCCCGCCCTGCGGCCCCGGGACGCGACGCTGCTGGAGGGCGCGGACGGCTCGGTGGTGGAGGCGCTCGCGCCGATCTTCCCTGGGCTGCTGCCGGCCGGTCTGGAGCGCCGCACCGAGCTGCGGGTGCTCAACGTGCGCCGGGTGCCGCTGGCCGAGGTGGTGGACCAGCTCGGCGGGCTGGACCGCGACCCCGCCTGGTGGCGCAACCTGTACGCGGCGCTCGGCGCGGCCGACCCGGAGGCGCTGGGCGCACTGCCCGTACCGCTCGCCGACGGACGGACCGTCACCGGTCCCCGGCGGGTGCTGCTGCCCTCCGGGGACGCCGACTGGGCGGCCTTCCCCGGCTACCCCGAGTCGCTGGCCGGGGCGCTCGCCGCGCTCGACCTGCGCCTCGCCCACCCCGAGGCCGCCCACCCGCTGCTGGCCAAGCTGGGCGCCGGCACCGCCACCCCGGCCGGGGTGCTGGACACCCCCGAGGTGCGCGCCGCCGTCGCCCGCTCCTACGAGCTGGCCGACGACGACCTGGACGCCGCGCTCGAACTGGCCGACGCCGTGCTGGCGCTGGTGAAGGCAGCCGCCCCGGCGCCCGGCGAGCACCCCTGGCTGGCCCGGCTGGCACTGCTGGACGACGAGGGCGAGCCCGCCCGGGCGGGCGAACTGGTGCTGCCCGGAAGCCCGTTCGCCGCGCTCGCCCGGGAGGAGGACGCCGGCTGGGTGGACGACGAGCTGCTGGAGCGCTGGGGCCCCGAGGTGCTCACGGCCGTCGGTGTGCTGGCCGACTTCGTGCTGGTGCGCGCCGAGGACGTGGTGCTCGACCCGGACGACCTGGAGCGGCTCGACCCGACCGTGCCCGCCGACCGGGCGGCCGGCGGCCACCCCACCGGGCTGCTGGACGAGGCGCCCGACGGGCTCGCCGAGTGGGCCGAGGACGCCCTGGAGGCGCTGCACGCCGACGAGGCGGTCGGCGTGCCGCCGGTGGCCGCCGAGCTGCTGGCCGTCCGGGACCTCGACCTGGTGGACGACGACGCCTGGCCGGAGGCGCTCGCCGCGCTCGCCCGCCCGCCGTACCGGGACGCCGTGGTGAACCCGGTGCGCACCCTGTTGCCGGACGGCAGCTACGCCGACCTGCCGCCGTACACCGCCTGGTGGCTGCGCGACCACCCGGTGCTGGGCGGCCGCGAGCCCGCCGGGCTGCGCGCCGCCGGGGCCGACCCGCTGCTGCGCGGCCTGTACGACGAGGCCCGCACCACCCTGGACGAGCAGTTCCTGCACGCCCTCGGGGTGCGCACCACGCTGGCCGCGCTGCTCGCCGAGGTGCACGGCCCGGACGAGGTGCTGGACCGGCTCACCGACCCGGCCGCCGAGGTCGGGCACCGCCAACTGCACGGCATCCACAGCGCGTTGGCGAGGGTCGACCGCGAACGGATCGAACCGCTGGACGTGGTAAGGGCGTTGCCGCCGCTGGACCCGGCCACCGGGCGCCGCCCGGACCGCACGGTGGTGGTGGACGCCACCGAGGCGGTCGTCGCCGACGCCCCCGACCTGGTCCAACTGCTTCACCCGTACCCGCTGTTGCCGGTCGCCCCGGCGCTCGCCGCGGAGCTCGCCGAGCGGCTGCACGTGTCGCTGGCCAGCGAGGTGGCCGGCGGACGGGTGCTCTCCGAGGGCGTGCTGCACCGTGTCCCGGCCGTGGTGCGGGAGCTGCTGCCCGGCTGCCCCGTCGCCTATGAGGAGCACGAGGAGCTGCTGGTGGTCGGGCCGGACGGCGGCGAGGCCGCGGTCGACTGGCGGTGGGACCCCGAGGCGGACGTCCCGGAGCCGCCGTACGACCCGGAGCTGGCCGAAGCCGCCGACGAGGACGACGAGTTCGAGGTCCCGCCGGTGCCCGGCCTGCTGCACGCCGCCACCCCGGAGGGCCTGGCGGCGGGCCTGGCCTGGTCGGTCGGGCAGTGGCACCGGCGCTTCGAGGTGCTGGCGGCGCTCAGTGAGCCGGACCGGGCGTACGAGCTGTCCGCGGCCCGGGACTTCGAGGGCTGACCGGGGTCAGCTGCTGCGCGGCTTGATCCGCAGGTAGACGGTGGTGGTGACGGTCAGCCAGATGGCGCCGAGCGTCACCAGCGCCGCCGACTTCAGCGCGGGCGTCGGCCTGACCGCCAGGCCGATGCCCGCCATCGCCAGCGCCGCCAGCCCGGCCGCCAGCAGCCCGCCCAGGAAGGCGATGAACGCCTCCAGTTCCCCACCCTTGCGCGCCATTCGGCACCCCCTCTCGGGGTGATGCTAGGCGTGTCCGACGATTCGCGATCGCGCGCCCGGCGGGAATCGCCGGACACGCCCTCGGTCGTCACTCCAAGCCGCGGCGCTTCATCCACGCCCAGGCGGTCTCCAGGACCACGCCGCAGACCAGCGCGATGGCGACGCCCGTCCACGGGTCGCGGTCACCGACCAGGGAGAGCTGGAAGAAGTTCGACAGCCACGGCACCACCAGCACCAGGGCGAAGGCGAAACCCATGGTGCCGATCAGCAGCAGGCGCCACCAGTTGTACGGGCGGGCGACGATGGCGAGGACCCAGATGGCGATCAGGAAGAGCGTCAGGGTGGCCACGCTGGTGTCGGCCTCGAGGTCGGTGGCGTGGTTGGCCCGGGCCAGCGAGTAGGCGACGAAGGTGCCGGTGCCGGCGATGACTCCGCCGGGGACCGCCAGCCGCAGCACGCGTTTCACGAAGCCGGTGCGGGCCCGCTCGTTGTTGGGGGCGAGGGCGAGGAAGAAGGCCGGCACGCCGATGGTGAGGGTGGACAGCACGGTGGAGTGCCGGGGCAGGAACGGGTACGGCGAGTGGGTGAAGATCACCAGCAGCGCCAGCAGCACCGAGTACACCGTCTTGACCAGGAACAGCCCGGCCACCCGTTCGATGTTGCCGATCACCCGGCGGCCCTCGGCGACCACCGAGGGCAGGGTGGCGAAGGAGTCGTCCAGCAGCACGATCTGGGCGACGGCCTTGGTGGCGTCCGAGCCGGTGCCCATCGCCACGCCGATGTCGGCGTCCTTGAGCGCGAGCACGTCGTTGACGCCGTCGCCGGTCATCGCCACGGTGTGGCCGCGCGACTGGAGGGCCCCGACGAGCAGGCGCTTCTGCTGGGGGGTGACCCGGCCGAAGACGCTGGTCCGGTCGGCGGTCTCGGCGAGCTCGTCCGCGTCCTCGGGCAGGGTGCGGGCGTCCAGCGGGTGGTCCGCGCCGGGCAGGCCGAGGTGCCCGGCGACCGCGCCGACCGAGACGGCCGCGTCGCCGGAGATCACCTTGGCCCGGACGCTCTGCCCCTCGAAGTAGCGCAGGGTGTCGGCGGCGTCCGCGCGCAGCCGCTGCTGGAGCACCACCAGGGCCAGCGGGACGAGTCCGGAGGCCGGGTCGGGGGAGTCCAGCGGGACGGGCGTGCGGCCGAGCAGCAGCACCCGCAGGCCCTGGGCGCCCAGCTCGTCCACCTCGGCGAGCGCCGGGTGTTCGGCGGGCAGTAGCACGTCCGGGGCGCCGAGCAGCCAGCTGGCCTCGCCGCCCTGGGGCTCCAGCAGCTGCACCCCGCTCCACTTGCGGGCGGAGGAGAAGGGCATCGCCTCGATCACCCGCCAGCCGTTGCCGCCCGGGCCCGGGCCCTCGCCGCGCCCGTACGCGTCGATCACGGCCTGCATGGACGGGTTGGGGCGGGCGTCGGCGCCGGCCATCACGGCGAGCGCGTGCTCGATGGCGCCCTCGTCGACCGGGGCGGGCTCGCCGTCGGAGAGCACCCGCAGGTCGACGACGTCCATGCCGCCCTCGGTGAGGGTGCCGGTCTTGTCCAGGCAGACGGTGTCGACCCGGGCCAGGCCCTCGATCGCCGGGAGCTCCTGGACCAGGCACTGCCTGCGCCCCAGCCGGATCACGCCGATCGCGAAGGCGACCGAGGTCAGCAGGACCAGGCCCTCGGGGACCATCGGCACGATGCCGGCCACCATCCGGCGCACGGCCTCGCGCCAGTCGCGGCCCTCGACGGCCAGCTGGCTGATGATCAGGCCGAGGGCGGTGGGGATCAGCAGGTAGGTGATGAACCGCAGGATGCTGTTGATGCCGCTGCGCAGCTCCGACTTGACCAGGGTGAACTTGCTGGCCTCCTCGGCCAGCTGGGCCGCGTAGGCCTCGCGGCCGACCCTGGTGGCGGTGAAGGCGCCCGCGCCGGCCACCACGAAGCTGCCGGACATCACCTGGTCGCCGGGCTGTTTGAGGACGGGGTCGGGCTCGCCGGTGAGCAGCGACTCGTCGATCTCCAGGCCGTCCGCCTCGGTGACCTCGCCGTCCACGATCACCTTGTCGCCGGTGCCGAGCAGCACGGTGTCGTCGAGGACGATCCCGGAGACGGCGACCTGCTGGACGCCGCCGTCCCGGCGGACCTGCGGGCGGGCCTCGCCGATCAGCGCCAGGCTGTCCAGGGTCTTCTTGGCGCGCAGTTCCTGGAAGATGCCGATCGCCGTGTTGGCCACGATGACCAGGCCGAACAGGCCGTCCTGGATGGGGCCGACGATCAGGATGATCCCGAACATGATGCCGATGATGGCGTTGAACCGGGTGAAGACGTTGGCCCGGACGATCTCCCCGGCGGACCGGCTGGACCGCACCGGGACGTCGTTGACCTGCCCCTTCGTGACGCGTTCGGCCACCTCGGCGGCGGTGAGGCCGCCGCGCCGACCGGGCAGCAGCCCGAGCGGGTGCGCCCCGCCGACGCGGGATCCGTCGCTCGGCTGCTCTTCCGCGGGCTGGGCAGGCTGCGTCATGGCACCGACTCTACGGGCGCCTCATGTCCGGTGCGTGCTACTAAAGGACCGTTCAGTCCGACCGGGTGGCCGGGCCCCCGCCGTCGTTCTCGGCTTCCCGTGCGGCCGCCTCGACGGCGCGGCTGCGGGCGATCGCGTCCCGCCGGGCGCGGCAGTACCAGAGGCCGATCAGACCGAGCAGGCCGCCGGAGAGGCAGATCCAGGGCCAGGTGCCGTGACCGTGGTCGGAGAGGGTGCCCTGGAAGGGGAGCAGGGCGAGGAAGGCGGCGAACCACAGCACCGTGCCGCCACCGACGATGGCGACGTCGTTGGCCTCCAGCGGAGGGGGCGAGGGGTGCAGCGGCGTCTTGGGCATGGGGCCTAGCGTACGGTGCGCGGCGGGCTCGGGGGCGCGGTGGGAGCCCGATCGACGCCACCCGGGCTCTACGCGCGAAGATAGCGCGTGTGCGACCGGGAAACCATACTTGAAGCTCCACGCCCGGCCACCGTCGCCACGGGCGTTCTCCCCCTCCTCAGCTCCCCCACAGAGGACGCACGCATGCCTGTGGTCCAGCCGACCACCGAGTCGCCCGAACCCGCGGCCCCCACGCCGATGCCCCCCGACGGCGCCCTGGACCGCTACTTCCGGATCAGCGAGCGGGGCTCCACCCTGCCGCGCGAGATCCGCGGCGGTGTCGCCACCTTCTTCACCATGGCGTACATCCTGGTGCTGAACCCGATCATCCTGGCCAGCGCCACGGACGTCACCGGGACCCACCTGAACAGCGCCCAGCTGGTCACCGCCACCGCCCTCACCGCGGGTCTCACCACCCTGCTGATGGGCGTGATCGGCAACGTGCCGATCGGCCTGGCGGCCGGCCTCGGCGTCAACACCATCGTCGCGCTCCAGCTCGCGCCCAGGATGACCTGGCCGGACGCCATGGGCATGGTGGTGCTGGCCGGCTTCGCGATCATGCTGCTGGTCGCCACCGGTCTGCGCGAGCGGGTCATGAACGCCGTGCCGCTCGGGCTGCGCAAGGCCATCGCGATCGGCATCGGCCTGTTCATCAGCCTGGTCGGCCTGGTCGACTCCGGCTTCGTCAGCCGCGTCCCCGACGCCGCCCACACCACCGTCCCGCTGCAGCTCGGCGGCAACGGGCACCTGCTCGGCTTCCCGGTTCTGGTCTTCGTGTTCGGCCTGGTGCTGACCCTGGTCCTGGTGATCCGCAGGGTGCCCGGCGCGATCCTGATCAGCATCGCGGCCTCCACCGTGCTCGCCCTGGTGATCGACAAGGTCGCCGACATCCCGGCGCTCAAGTGGGGCCTGACCGTCCCCACCTGGCCCGGCAACCCGGTGGCCGTCCCGGACTTCGGGCTCGTCGGCAAGGTCAGCCTGTTCGGCGGCTTCGGGAAGGTCGGCGTGCTGACCGGCGTGCTGTTCGTCTTCACCGTCCTGATGTCCTGCTTCTTCGACGCGATGGGCACCATCCTCGGCGTCGCCGACGAGGCCCACCTGCTCGACGAGAAGGGCGACCTTCCCGGCATCAACCGGATCCTGATGGTCGACGGCATCGCCACCGCGGCCGGCGGCGCCACCTCCGCCTCCGCCAACACCTGCTTCGTCGAGTCCACGGCCGGCGTCGGCGAGGGAGCCCGCACCGGCTTCGCGTCGATCGTCACCGGTCTGCTCTTCGTGGTGGCGCTCTTCCTCACCCCGCTCGCCACCATGGTCCCCGCGCAGGCAGCCACCCCGGCCCTGGTCACGGTCGGCTTCCTGATCCTGGCCAACTCGATCAAGGAGATCGACTGGGCGGACTACACCATCGCGATCCCGGCCTTCCTGACCATCGTGATGATGCCGTTCACCTACTCGATCACCAACGGCATCGGCTTCGGCTTCATCGCCTTCTGTCTGCTGCGCCTGGCCGCCGGCCGAGGCCGCGGCGTGCCGGCCCCGCTCTACGTGGTGGCGGCGGTGTTCGCCTTCTACTACCTGATGCCGGCCCTCGGCCTGCTCTGAGCCGGACGGACCCGAAGGGTCCTCCCCGCGCCGCGGGGAGGACCCTTCGGCGTTCCCGGCGGGCCGGTCAGTGGACGCAGAACTCGTTGCCCTCCGGGTCCCGCATGACGGTCCACTCGCCGCCGGGCTCCTCGACCTCGCGCAGGGCGGTGGCGCCGAGGGCTTCGAGGCGGGCGACGGTGGCCGCGCGCTCGCCCGGGCCGGGGTGGACGTCCAGGTGGAGGCGGTTCTTGGGCGGTTCCTTGCCCTCGGGGACGGCCTGGAAGAGGATGCGGCGGCCCAGCCCGGTGTCGGAGGCCGGGTCGTGCTCGTCCTCGGGGTGGCGGACGGCGGCGAGGGTGCGCCAGGCCGGGTGGCCGTCGACCTCGGTGAGGGCGTCCGCGGTGATCGCGCCGGCGCCCAGGAGGCGGGTGATCAGGGGGCTGTGGTCCTCGACGGTGTAGTCGAGGGCGGCGCCCCAGAAGGCGGCCTGGCGGTGCGGGTCGGCGCAGTCGATGACGAGCTTCCAGTGCAACGGCATGTAACCGTTTGTATCGGTTACGCACGGGCGGGGCAATCGGCGACCGGCGGAAGGTGTCAAAAAGGCGACTGTGTAGGGCAGTTGGCGGGGGGCATACTGCCTGGACGGAGACGGGGAGGGGACTCGACCGATGGTGCAACAGGATCCGCCCGGGGGAGTCGAGGCGCGGCTGCTGCCGGAGTTGTTCTGGCGGGCGGACAAGGCCTCGCTGGACGGACAGCGCGAGACGCTCCGCTGGCACCGCGGGCTGATCGCCATGCTGGTGGTCGCCGCGCTGATCGGCTCGCTCCCGGGGCCGGACCACCACGGCGACAGCGATATCAAGCCACTGTTCTCGGTGGCCGCCTTCCTGGTCGCCGGCTACTTCTGGTCCCGGCTGCGCCGCAGCGACCCGCAGGGCCGGTGGTACGAGGCCCGGGCGGCGGCCGAGTCGGTCAAGACGCTGGCCTGGAAGTACAGCGTCCGGGCCCGGCCCTTCGACGGCGAGGCCGAGTCGGCGGACGCCGACCGCGGCTACCTGCTCCAGGTCGAGGACGTGCTGCGGGCCTTCGAGGACCCGGAGATCGTGCCGCCCGGCAGCGTCCCGGAGATCACCGAGGAGATGCGGCGCGCCCGGGCCGACAGCCTGACCGCCCGGCGCACGCTCTACCTGCGCACCCGGGTCGAGGGCCAGCGCACCTGGTACCGCTCCCGGGCCGAGTCCTGCGAGTCCCAGGCGGTCTCCTGGGGGCTCGGCATCGCGACGCTGATCATCATCGGTGCGGCGGCGGCGATCGCCCAGGCCACCGGCGCCCTGGAGGTGCACATCTTCGGCGCCAGCTCGGCCGCGGCCGCCGCGATCATCGCCTGGACGCAGCTCAAGCAGCTGCGCCCGCTGGCCGCCGCCTACCAGCTGGCCGCGCGCGAGCTGGAGAACGTCGGCAACCAGCTCTCCGACCTCGACCTCAAGGCGCCGGACGCCGAGGCGCGCTGGGCCCGGCTGGCCGCCGAGGCGGAGGACGCGGTCTCCCGGGAGCACACCACCTGGCGGGCCCGGCGGGCGTTCCCGCGGTAGGGCGGAGCGGGGATCCGCAAGACGTTTCCCGGGTCAACCCAGGGGAGGGGCTGGGGAGATCCGGCGAAGCGGGGCCACGCCGGGGTCACAGGTGTGCGGGGTGCGTGAGGGTAGAGCGCCGAGGCACGGAACGTGACCATTACGTGTCCATGCCCTGGTTTCATCGCCTCCGCGCGACCCGCAGTCCCTGCCCGGAGGCCCCCTGTGCGCATTCTCCTGATCGCCACCGCGTTCAACAGCCTGACCCAGCGCGTCCACACCGAGCTGCGCGAGCGCGGCCACCAGGTCGCCGTCCAACTCGCGCTCGGCGACGACCAGATGAGGGACGCCGTGGCCCGCGTCGACCCGGAGCTGATCATCTGCCCGATGCTCACCAGGGCCGTCCCGGCGGACATCTGGTCCAGCCGGACGGTCCTGATCGTGCACCCGGGCCCCAAGGGCGACCGAGGCCCCTCCTCGCTCGACTGGGCGATCACCGAGGACGCCCGGCGCTGGGGCGTCACCGTGCTGCAGGCCGTCGAGGAGATGGACGCCGGTGACATCTGGGCGTCCGTCGAATTCGCCGTCCCGGACTGCGGCAAGAGCGAGCTGTACCGCGGCGAGGTCGCGGACGCCGCCGTCGAGGCCGTCCTGCTGGCCGTCCAGCGCTACGAGGGCGGGCTGTTCACCCCCGAACCGCTCGACTACACCCGCCCCGACGTGCGCGGCGAACTGCGGCCGTTCCTCCGCCAGGAGGCGCGCCGGATCGACTGGCAGCAGGACGACACCGCCACCGTGCTGCGAAAGCTGCGCGCCGCCGACTCCCAGCCCGGCGTGCTGGACGAGCTGTACGGGCGCGAGTTCTTCCTGCACGGCGGCCACCCCGAGGACGAGCTGCGCGGTCCGGTGCCCGGCGCCGTCCTGGCCACCCGGGACGGCGCGATCTGCCGGGCCACCGTGGACGGCGCGGTCTGGATCCCGCAGCTGCGCCCGCGCCGCACCCCCGGCGGCCCGGTCACCTTCAAGCTGCCGGCCGCCACGGTGCTGGCCGACGAGCTGCACCGGGTCCGCGAGGTGCCGGTGACCCCGGCGCAGGCCGCCCGCCGCAACACCTGGTCGGAGCTGCGCTACCGGGAGGAGGGCGACGTCGGCTTCCTCGAATTCGCCTACGCCGGAGGGGCGATGAGCACCGAACAGTGCCGCCGGCTGCTGGCCGCCTACCGCGAGGCCGCCGACCGGCCCACCTCGGTGCTGGTGCTGGGCGCGCCCCGGGACTTCTACTCCAACGGGATCCACCTCAACGTCATCGAGGGCGCGGCCTTCCCGGCGCTGGAGTCCTGGGAGAACATCAACGCGATGGACGACCTGGTCGAGGCGATCCTGACCACCGGCGACAAGCTGACCGTCGCCGCGCTGGCGGGGAACGCGGCCGCCGGAGGGCTGATGCTGGCGCTCGCCGCCGACGAGGTGTGGTGCCGCGACTCGGCGGTGCTCAACCCGCACTACCGGCTGATGGGCCTGTACGGCTCCGAGTACTGGACGTACACCCTCCCGGCCCGGGTCGGTGCCGAGCAGGCCGAGCGGCTCACCACCGAGGCGCTGCCGGTCGGGGCCGGACACGCCCGCCGGATCGGCCTGGTGGACCGTACGGCCGGAGGGGACGCGGCCGACTTCCGCCGCTGGGTGGCCCGGGAGGCCGCGCGGCTGGCCGACTCGGCGGAACTCACCGGGCGGCTGGTGGACAAGAAGCGCCGCCGTGCCGAGGACGAGGAGGCGAAGCCGCTGGCCGAGTACCGGGCGGAGGAGCTGCGCCGGATGCACGCCAACTTCTACCGGGCGGGCGAGCCGTACCACGCGCTGCGACGGGACTTCGTGCGCAAGGTCTGCCCGGTGGCCACGCCGGAGCACCTGACGCGGCTGCTCGGGAAGCCGGAGTAACCGCGCCCGACACGACGACGTCCGGCCGGGGTGGGGAACCCGGCCGGACGTCCTGTTGTGCGGTGTTCCGCTGCGCGGTTCTCCCGCCGCGCGGTGCTCTTCCGCTGTCCGGGCTCTGCTGCCCGGGGTTCAGCGCCGGGCGCGCGCCTCGGTCATCGACCGCCGCTGCTGCGGGGGGACCCGGGGCGTCCGCGGCGGCAGCGGTGCCGCCGGGCCGGCCAGCAGCGGCCGGGTGGAGGCCTTGCTGGGCGAGACGGCGAAGGCCAGCGAGCCGAAGAAGACGTAGCAGCCGAGCCCGACCCCGAGCGGGAAGATGAACTGCAGGGCCATCACGCCGCCCTGGGTGGAGTGCGAGGGGTCCAGCCGGACGGACAGCGCCGCCATCCCGGTGTAGTGCATGGCGCAGACGGCCACGCCCATCACCGGCGCCGCCGCCAGTACGGCGAGGGTGCCCCGGATGTTCAGCGCGGCCCAGAGCGCGGCCGTCGCCGCGAACACCGCGATCCCGACCGACAGCGCCACCGTGGTGCGGTCGTAGCCGAGCCAGCCGGGCAGGACCATCGCGGCCATGCCCAGGTAGTGCATCGCCGCGACCCCGAGCCCGGTGGTGAGCCCGCCGATCAGCAGGGCCAGCAGGGGGCGGCTGCGCCAGTACCCGACGGTGAACAGCCCGACGCCGACCATGGCGACGGCGACCAGCAGGCTGACCACGGTCAGCCCCGGCTGGTAGCTGATCTCGACGCCGCTGACCGAGAAGCCGAGCATCGCGATGAAGTGCATGGACCAGATCCCGGCCCCGAGCGAGGTCGAGGCGAAGAGCAGCCAGGCGATCCGGCTGCGGCCCTGCGAGACGAGTGCCCAGCGGGCGCTGCGCAGGGCGACGAAGGCGCCGAGGCAGGCGACGAAGTACGAGACCGCCGGTGTCACCCAGCCGTGGTCGGCATGATGGATCTCTCCCAATTGGGCTCCCTGGACATGGGTTGCGGACGCCAGGGCTCGGACGGAAGCGGCAGGCCGGACGGCCGGGGAGGGCGTGCGGGAAACGGGCACGGGACGGCTTCGCCGAGAGGGGGGCTGGCGTGTGGTGCACCTGACAGCGGGGACAGTAGCCACTACCCACTGGTCGCACAAGGTTCGTGGTTTTCGTGAAGTCCCAGGTCAGGATGGACCTTTACGCCGTCTGCATGATCTTGGCACCAAGCCCTGACACCGCCTGCGCACCGCCCCCCGGCCCTTTTGTCGGTTACTCCAGCGGGGCGAGCCCGAACGGGTGGCCTGCCGGGTCGATCAGCACCTTGAGGGTGCGGCCGTGCTGGTAGTCGGGCTCGGTCGCGCCGAGCGCGAGGGCCTTCGCGGTGGACTCCTCCAGGTCGTCCACGTAGAAGTCGAGGTGGAAGTGCTTGCTGCCGTCCGGCTCGGTCCACGGCTCCGGCCGGTAGCCGGTCACCCGTCCGAAGCCCAGCGGGCTGCCGCCCTCCGGGTTGTCCAGGATCGCGAAGTGCTCGTCCACGTGCCGGGTCTCCCAGCCGAGCAGCTCGCCGTAGAACGAGGCCAGCGCGACCGGGTCGGCGCAGTCGATGGTGACCATGGCGAGCCGGGCGAAGCCGGTGTCGTCCGGCGGGGACTGCGGGGACTGCGGGGACTGCGGGGCCCGTCGGGCCTGCGGGGCCTGCGCGGGCGGTGGTGCCTGCGCGGGCGGGGCGGACTGTTCGGAAGCGACGTCGGACATGGCTGATCGGCCCTTCCCGGGGTCGGGAGCGGTGACCCCATGACCAATATGGCACCGGGCCGATCTTCCGGCGCGGTGGGAACCCGTTTTTCCTTAGCGAGAGTAATGACGTAAGCTAAAGAGATGCCCGAGATGTCCGAGCAGGACCTCGCAGCGATCTCTCAGCTGCGGTCGTCCACGATGCGCCTCTCCCGACGACTCAAACACCAGCGGGTGGAGGAGTCGCTCAGTCCCACCGAGATGGGGGTACTGGGCACTCTCGCCCGGTGCGGGAAGGCGACGCCGGGTGAGCTCGCCCGGAAGGAGCACGTGCAGCCTCCCTCGATGACCAGGATCGTCGCGATGCTGGAGGAGAAGGGGCTGGTGCGGCGCGAGCCGCACCCCGAGGACCGCCGTCAGGTGGTCGTCAGCAGCACCGAGCAGGCCGAGACGATCCTCACGGAGAGTCGTCGGCGCCGAAACGTCTGGCTCGCCGAGCTCGCCCAGGGGCTCGACGATGAGGAGTGGGCCGTCCTCCGGGAAGCCGCTCCCGTGCTCTACAAGCTCGCACACCTCTAGGCACACCGAGCCCGGCCCAGCCGCCGGGAGACGAAGGAGCCCGCATCACCGCAGGACCGACCACCGTAACCAGGAGCGGGGCGGCCCCCCCCCCGGCCCGCGCGCCCCCCGGGGGGGCCCCCCGGACACCCCCCGCCCCCCCCCCCCCCCCCCCCCACCCGACCCCCCACCCCCCCCCCCCCCCCCCCCCGGCC
>NZ_JBIRJC010000040.1:0-61132 GCF_044329365.1 Kitasatospora sp. NPDC017646
TATCCAGGCCCAACTACTGGAACTACTCGACGTCGATCCAACCCGACCACGCTGGCTGGACACTCGATTCCCCACCTGCGAAAGACGGGCCTAGTCGCTCGCACTCCTGCCCGAGTGAGCCCGGTCACGCAAGGCTGACCTGTCCGCGTGCCCACCGCGACCGGGTCCTACCCTGGATGGTGCTTCGCCGACGCAGCCGGACCACTGGACACCTAAGGACCGCCCCGATGGCTCCCACGCCAGACTTCGAGTACAGCGACCTGCTCCCCCTGGGCGCTGACCCGACCCCGTACCGCAAGCTCACCTCCGAGGGTGTCTCCACCTTCGAGGCCGGCGGCCGCACCTTCCTCCAGGTCGAGCCCGAGGCGCTGCGCCTGCTCACGGCCGAGGCGATGCACGACATCTCGCACTACCTGCGCCCCGCGCACCTCGCCCAGCTGCGCCGCATCCTGGACGACCCGGAGGCCAGCCCCAACGACCGCTTCGTCGCGCTCGACCTGCTGAAGAACGTCAACATCTCGGCCGGCGGCATCCTCCCGATGTGCCAGGACACCGGCACCGCGATCGTCATGGGCAAGCGCGGCCAGAACGTCCTCACCTCCGGCGCGGACGATTCCGCCATCGCGCGCGGCGTGTACGACGCGTACACCAGGCTCAACCTGCGCTACTCCCAGATGGCCCCGGTCACCATGTGGGACGAGAAGAACACCGGCAACAACCTGCCGGCCCAGATCGAGCTGTACGCCACCGACGGCGACGCGTACAAGTTCCTGTTCATGGCCAAGGGCGGCGGCTCCGCCAACAAGTCGTACCTGTACCAGGAGACCAAGGCCATCCTGAACGAGGCGAGCATGCTCTCGTTCCTGGAGCAGAAGATCCGCTCGCTCGGCACCGCCGCCTGCCCGCCGTACCACCTGGCCATCGTGATCGGCGGCACCAGCGCCGAGTTCGCGCTCAAGACCGCCAAGTACGCCTCGGCACACTACCTGGACAACCTGCCGACCTCCGGCAACGCCAGGACCGGCCACGGCTTCCGGGACCTGGAGCTGGAGGCCAAGGTCACCGAGCTGACCCAGAAGATCGGCATCGGCGCCCAGTTCGGCGGCAAGTACTTCTGCCACGACGTGCGCGTGGTGCGGCTGCCGCGCCACGGCGCCTCGCTGCCGGTCGCGATGGCCGTCTCCTGCTCCGCCGACCGCCAGGCGCTCGGCAAGATCACCGCCGAGGGCGTCTTCCTGGAGCAGCTGGAGACCGACCCGGCGAAGTACCTGCCGGACACCACCGACGCGCACCTCGACGACGACGTGGTGCGCGTCGACCTCGACCAGCCGATGTCCGCGATCCGCGCCGAGCTGTCCAAGTACCCGGTCAAGACCCGGCTCTCGCTCACCGGCACGCTCGTCGTCGCCCGCGACATCGCCCACGCCAAGATCAAGGAGCGCCTGGACGCCGGCGAGGGCATGCCCAAGTACCTCCAGGACCACCCGGTCTACTACGCCGGCCCGGCCAAGACCCCCGAGGGCTACGCCTCCGGCTCCTTCGGCCCCACCACGGCCGGCCGGATGGACTCCTACGTCGACCAGTTCCAGGCCGCCGGCGGCTCCATGGTCATGCTCGCCAAGGGCAACCGCAGCAAGCAGGTCACCGACGCCTGCGCCGCCCACGGCGGCTTCTACCTCGGCTCCATCGGCGGCCCGGCCGCCCGCCTCGCCCAGGACTGCATCAAGAAGGTCGAGGTGCTGGAGTACGCCGAACTCGGCATGGAGGCCGTCTGGCGCATCGAGGTCGAGGACTTCCCGGCCTTCATCGTCGTCGACGACAAGGGCAACGACTTCTTCCGCGAGACGACGGAAGGCCCGCTGATCACCAACCTGCGGATCCGCTCCAAGGAGTAGCCCGGAGGAGTGCCCCCGACCGCCTCCCAACCGCCCCGGCCGCCCCTGCGGCCGGGGCGGTTTTCTGATGAATCCCGTACCGGGCCGACGAGAAGGAAGTGAAGGTCCTCAAGGCGCGCTACCACTGCCAGGAGCACCGACCGGCCGCCGCCGTCCGGTTTCAGGCGTCGAAGTCGTACTCCAGGACGTAGGAGGCGGCGTCGAGGATCATCTCGTTGAGTTCGACGACCTGACCCTCGTCGGCGAAGGCGGTGCGGCAGATCAGGATGACCGGGGTGCCGGCGGAGAGTTCGAGGCAGGCCGCCTCCTCGGCGGCGGGCATCCGGGAGCGGACCTCCTCGCGGAAGTGCACGGGCTTGGCGCCGATCTCGGCCAGCCGGGCGTAGGTGCCCCCGGGCCCGGTGTCCTCGCGGGTGATCGCGGTGCCGGCGACCAGGACGGCCGGCAGGTAGGAGGTGGAGAGCAGCACCGGCTTGCCGTCCAGGACGAAGCGGCGGTGCCGTACGCACATCGGGGCGCCCGGTTCCACCCCGAGCACCCTGGCCACGTGGTCGGGCGCGCCCTGCTCGGTGACGGCTACCTGGTCGACCACCAGGCTGCGGTTGTCGATGTCCGCCGACCATATCGACCGGCCGGAGCCCCACTGGCCCTGCGCCAGCCGCTGGATGCCGCGCCGGCGCAGCGGCCGGAAGTCCCGGACGAACACCCCGGCACCCCTGCGGGCCTCCGCGATGCCCTCGCTCTGCAGCACGCCCAGCGCCTGGCGGGCCGTCATCCGGGCCACGCCGTACTCGTCCATGAGGTCGTTCTCGCCGGGCAGCCGGTCGCCCGCGCGGTAGCGGCCGGCGTCGATGGCCGCCTTCAGGGAGTCGGCGATCCGCTGGTACTTGGGCTGTTTGTCGCCACTGCTGCCGCTCATCGCCGCTCCCTCTCCCTCGGACAATCGTAGGCGCGCTCGCGGTCGCCGGTAAGGAGATACGACCGTTGACATCTCTAGAGATATTAGCTTCTCTAGAGATGTCTGCCAGTCGCTGACGGAGCGAAGGAGCAGTGCGGTGACCATCCGACAGCGCAACGCCCCGGCCTACCGGCCCCGCGCGGGTGAACTCGTCCTCGACCGCAGGACCGGACGCACCGGCATCTACATGGACACCATCGGCGGCGAGCACTACCTGCGCCCCGAGCACGGCGGCCTCGAATGGACCGCCGAACCGAACCACGTCTCCCCCGTCCCCGAGCCCCGCGATTCGGCTGAATGCGATCAGCCCCGGTAATTGCGGCGAAACCCACGCAAACCATGGCATTCGGGCGCCGGTAATCCCCCCGTTGAATCCGGAATTCCGGAACGCTTCGGGGGGCGCCGCCCGGCACGTTACGGATGACCCCGGTCACCATGCGTGCAGCGGGGGCGGGAATCGGCCGCCGATGGACCCGCACACGAATTGGCGCGCACATCACGACAGTGCCCCCGTGCCCGGACGGGGGCAGGGGGGCACTCGGTGGGGGCCGCTTACGGGTGGCCGGCGATGACGCTCTCCGGCTCGTACGGCCCGCCCGGCTCACCGGTGGCCGGCGTGGCGGGCTCGACCACGTGGTCGGCCTCGTCGCCGAACAGGTCGTTCTCGATCGCCGTCTTCTGCGCGTCGGTCGGCGTGGTGTATCCAGCCGGGTTCGAGGACGCGGTGACCGCGCCCTCGACAGCCGTTCCCGCCTCCACAGCGGCGGCCGGGGCGCCGGTCTGCGGCGCGTTCTGCGGCGTCGACGGCACCGGGGTCTCGCTCTGGTCGTTGGCCATTGGGCGGCCGCCTTTCGGTCATCAAATGTGTCCAGCCCGGCCTCCGTGGCGCGGGCGCGGGGACAGTATCGTAGGGTTGATTAAATGTCCGATAAACATCGTGCGGCTTACGGTGCCGTCCGGCAGAGTCGGACGTCCGCCTAAGCTGAAGCACCACGGCGGACCGCCGAGCGCCCTTTCACGGAATCGACACCACAGGCCATCGGGGGACTTCATGGAGTTTCGGGAGACGCCGCAGACCCCTGCGCTGCGCTTCCAAGTCCTCGGTCCGGTCCAGGCCTGGCTCGACGGCAAGCCCCTCTCCCTCGGCTCACCCCAGCAACAGGCCGTTCTGACCGCCCTTCTGCTGCATTCCGGACGCCCGGTCACCACGCAGGACCTGGTTGACGCTCTCTGGGGCGAGCGCCCCCCGGCCCAGGCCGTAGCCGCGTTGCGCACGTATATCTCCCGTCTGCGCTCCGTCATCGAGCCCCGGCGGGAGGTCAGACGCCCCGCCGAGCTGCTGGTCTCGGTCGCCGACGGCTACGCCCTGCGCATCCCGGGCGAGGCCCTCGACCTGTCGCTCTTCGAGCGGCTCTCCGCCGAAGCCGCGGCCGCCCGCACATCGGGTGACAAGCAAGAGGCTCACCGGCTGCTGGTGCAGGCCCTGGACCTGTTCAGCGGCCGTCCCCTCACCGGTGTCCCCGGCCCGTACGCCGACGCCCAGCGGCTGCGGTTGGCCGAGCGCCAGGTCGCCGCTTCCGAGGAGCTGTGCGCAGCCGCCCTCGACATCGGCCTGCACGCCGAGATCGTCGGTGAGCTCAACACCCTGACCGCCGAGCACCCGCTGCGCGAGCGCCTGCGCGAGCTGCTGATGCTGGCGCTGTACCGCTGCGGGCGACAGGCCGAAGCGCTCGGCGTCTACACCGACACCCGCAAGCTCCTGATCGAGGAGCTCGGGGTCGAGCCGGGCACCGGCCTGTCCTCCATGCACAACCGCATCCTCGCGGCCGACCCGGCACTCGACGTCCCGGCCATCCCAGCCCCCGCCACCCACGAGGACGACCCGACCACGCCGCCTGCGCCAGCCCAACTCCCTGCCGATGTCTCGGACTTCAGCGGACGTTCGGAGCTGGTCGGCGACCTCTCGGCAGTCCTGATGAACGCCACGGGCCAGGCCGTGGTGGTCACCTCATTGGCCGGCATCGGCGGCGTCGGGAAGACGACCCTGGCCGTCCACGTCGCCCACCGCGTCCGCGCCGAGTTCCCGGACGGGCAGCTGTACGTCGACCTGCGCGGAGCCGGCACCTCGCCCGCCGACCCGGTGGTCGTTCTGGGCGACTTCCTGCACGCACTCGGCGTCGCCGAGAGCCCTGACTCGCTCGAACAGCGCGCCGCCCTCTACCGTTCGCTGCTCGCCAGCCGGCGGATGCTGATCCTGCTCGACAACGCCCGCGACGCCGACCAGATCCGGCCGCTCATCCCCGGCGTCTCGGGCTGCGCTGTCCTCGCCACCAGCCGTTCCCGGCTGGCCGGCATCCCCGGCGCCCAGCTGTTCGACGTCGAGGAGCTGACAGCAGCCGAGGCACTCTCCCTGTTCTCGGCCATCGTCGGCGAACACCGGGTCACCGCCGAGCCCGAGGCTGCCATGAAGGTGGTCACCGCCTGTGGCTTCCTGCCGCTGGCCGTCCGCATCGCCGCCGCTCGGCTGGCCAGCCGTCCGCGCTGGAGCGTTTCCGACCTGGCCCGTCGGTTAGCCGACCAGCGCCGGAGGCTGGACGAACTCCAGCTCGGCAACCTCGCCGTGGAAACCACCATCGGGCTCGGCTATGGGCAACTGTCCGTGGACGAGGCCCGCGCCTTTCGGCTGCTCGCCGTGATCGACTCGCCCGACATTCCGCTGGCAGCCGCCGCGGCGCTGCTCGGCGTGGACCAGGACACCGCCGAGGACCTCGCTGAGGCACTGGTCGAGGCCAACATGCTGGAGTGCTTCACCCCTGGCCGCTACCGCTACCACGACCTGCTCCGCCTGTACGCCCAACGGAAGAACGATCGGGTCGGAGACACCGACGAGCAGGAAGGAGCGGTACTGCGGCTGCTCGACCTGCTGATCCCGACCGTACGCAACGCCGCCCAGGTCATCGAACCGGACGACCCGGAGCCCGAACCGCTCACCCTGCCCGGCTCATGGGGCCTCAGCCTGCCGACGAGCCAGTCCGCGCAGGACTGGCTCCGTGCCGAGGGTGCTCTGCTGCTCAGCGCGGTCGAAGCCGCCGCGAGTGGCCCCAGTGCTCTGCAGCGTGCGGCCGTCGACCTGCTGAACTACCTGTTCAGCATCGATCCGGACCCGACCCGAGGCCCGCGCGTGCTTCGCGCCCTGGAAGCCATCGGCCACGACGCGGAGCTTCGTCACGACCCGGCCGAACTCGCCCGGGTGTACTTCGCCCTCGGCACCCTGCAGAACGTCACCAGCGACTTCCAGGGCGCCGAGCAGTCGCTGCGCCGGAGTATCGACCATCAGGCACCGGATGATGCGACCGTCCTGCTGCTGGCGACGGCCAACGTCCTGGGCGTGATCCTCAGTGTGGGTAACCGCCCTGCCGAGGCCCTGCCGTTCCTCGAACAGGCCCTCGCGATCAACCGGCAGGTCGGCACTGCCATCGGCGAGGCCAGGCTGATCAGCAACATCGCCCGGATCCAGCACCGGCTCGGGATGACCGAGACGGCGATCCGGTCCGCCGGAGAGGGTGTCGCCGCCGCGCGGGAGTCCAAGAACGGCCCACTGCTCGCCCAGACCCTCTACCAACTCGGCGTGGTGCTATCCAACGCCGAGGCCGTCCCGCACCTGCGCGAGGCCCACCAGCTCTACCAGTCCCAGCGCAACCCACTCTGGGAGGGCTACACCCTGGCCCGTCTCGCCTCCGCCCTGCTCGTCGCCGAGCAGCCCACCGAGGCGGCCGAGGCGGCCGGTGAGTCGCTGGCGATCGCCCAGGAGCTGGACTCCGCGTACTGCCAGGGCCTGGCCAACGCCGCGCTCGGCGAGGCGCTGCTCGCCCTGGCCCAGCCGGCCCGTGGGCTGGCCTGTCTCCAGGAGGCGCACGCGATCTTCACGCGGCTCGGTGTGCCGGAGGCCTCCCCCGTGGCGGACCTCATCTCCCGACAGCACACCGAGCCCTTCTCCTCTCCCCCCGCGCCGTAAGGCCTCCGCTCCCCCTCGGAGCACCTCCCCCGATCCGCGCGTCGGCGCCCCCGCAGCCCCCCGGCTGCGGGAGCGCCCTCAACGCTTCCCCGGCGCTGGACACAACTGTGCACTCCGCCGATTGACGTTCGATAAACGTCCGATTGCCAGCCTGCCGACCGGAGAAAGCGCAGGTCAGCGCCGTCGACCCGGCGTGCCGTGCGGCGTGCGGCGCCCCGCGCACCACCCTGGCCCGCACCGAAGTGCTTCCGCGGACCCGACCCACATCGGCCCAAGTATGACGAGTTGGCCGGAAAGGGACCCCATGGCGCAGTGATCACGCATATTCTCAGATGCCAGTACGCACACGAGTGTCTGCCGACAACGTGTCGGGGTGCAGGCCGTCTGTGTGATGCGGGGAGCGTGACGTACCGCCACCGGCAGCGGCCCAGGAGGCTGCGGAGGAGCCGACCGGAGGCCACGGGTGGAAGGGTGCCTCTCAACGTGACGACCGGACAGATATCCGACCCGTTCCCCGTCGGCGAGGACGCCGGGGACGACGGGCCCGACGTGCGGCGACGCCGGGCAGCACGGGCCCTCCAGGCGGTCGCCTTCGACACCATCGGCACCGGGTACGGCGAGGCGTTCCCCGCCAAGGAGGGGCAGCTGGAGTGCGGGCGGCAGCTGCTCGCCGCGCTCGAACCCGGGGCCCGGGTGCTGGACGTGGGCTGCGGCACCGGTGAGCCGACCGTCCGCCAGCTGACCACCGGCGGGCTGCGGGTGACGGCGGTGGACCTCTCGGACGTGATGCTCACGCTGGCCCGCCGAGCCCGGATCACCGGTCCCTTTCCGGCCGAGTTCCACCGCATCGACCTGTACGATCTGGCCACCGAACGCGCCGACAGGGCCTGGGGCGCGCCCGGACTGGGCCCGGCGGGCCACGGCGGTTTCGCCGCCGTCACCGCGTTCTTCTCGCTGATCATGCTCCCGCAGGACGAGATCCCGACCGTGCTCGGCCGACTGCGCGAACTCCTACGGCCCGGCGGACTGCTGGCCCTCGGCATGGTCGAGGCCGACCTGGATCACGTTCCGCTTCCGTTCCTTGGCAGAGAGCTGCGGATCAGCGGGTATCTGAGGGAGGATCTGGAGCGGGTTCTGGTCGCCGCCGGTTTCGCCGTCGAGGAGTGCTCGGGGCATCCGTACGCGCCGGCCAGTACCACGCTGCCGCCGGAGGAACAGCTGTTCCTGTGCTGTCGACGCGTCGGCTGACCGCCCGGAGGACCGCACCAGTTCCCCGACCACACCTCCCGACCACATCGAATCCAGGACAGGCAGCCGTGCGCGACCAGCTCAAGACCGAGGCCGAGCCGCCGCCCGCCGTCCCGGGCCAGCGCCCCCGGTTCCCGGCCCGGACACCGGCCCCGGCGAAGCCGCCGACTGCACGGCCGGACCGCGCCGGGGCGGCGGACGGGGTGGCGGACCGCCTCGCCTACCTCGACGCGGCGACCCGGCGGATCAACAGCGCCCTCGACCTGGCCGCGACCCTGCGCAACATCGGGCGGGTGCTGGTCCCGACCCTCGCCGACGCCGCCGTGGTCCACCTGCGAGACCCGCTGCCCAACGTCGAGCGCGAACCCGGCTTCCCGGAGGAGCTGCGGATCCACCACAGCACCGGCACCCGGATCGGCCGCCGCGGCCGCAAGAGCGGCGCGGACGAGCGGCACCGCTCCCGGTACGGCTCCCGGTCGACCGCCGACACGGGCCCGGCCACCCCCGTCACCCGCGGCGGCGCGCTGGCGCACATCCTGCTGAGCCGCCGCCCCGCCGAGTCGGCCGTCCTCGGCACGCCCGCCGCCGAACGCACCGATGTGCTGCTGCGCGAGCTGTACGGCACCCGCGGGTTGGCCCGGCTGGCCCCCGGCACCTCGGTCGTCGCCCTGCCACTGCGCGGCCGCAAGGCCGTCCTCGGTCTGCTGGTGCTGATCCGCCGGCCCCCTGAACGCACCGGCCGCCCGGCCTTCGACGAGGCCGACACCGCGACCGCCGCCCACCTAGCGACCCAGGCCGGGCTGGCGGTGGACACCGCGCTGAGGTACGCCCGCGAGTGGGAGATAGCCAACGAACTCCAGCGCAGCATGCTGCCGTTGCGCCTGCCGCAGTCGCACGGCGTCCGGCTCGCCCAGCGCTACCTGCCCGGCGAGCGCGGCGCGCAGGTCGGCGGCGACTGGTACGACGCGGTGCCGCTGCCCGGCAACCGGGTCGCCCTGATCGTCGGCGACGTGATGGGCCACTCACTCACCTCGGCCGCCATCATGGGCCAACTGCGCACCAGCGCCCAGACCCTGGCCGCGCTCGACCTGCCCCCGCACGAGGTGCTCTACCACCTGGACGAACAGGCCCAGCGGCTCGGCCGCGAACAGCACCTGGCCACCTGCGTGTACGCGGTGTACGACCCGATCGCCAACCGGGTGGTGCTGGCCAACGCCGGGCACGTCCCGCCGGTGCTGGTCCGCCCGGACGGCACGGCCGAGTTGGTGGAGCTGGACTCCGGGGCGCCGATCGGGGTCGGCGGGGTGGACTTCAACTCCGTCGAACTGCCCGCGCCGCCCGGCTCGGCCCTGCTGCTGTTCACCGACGGCCTGGTGGAGACCCGCACCCGCCCGCTCAGCGACGGCCTGGAGGTGCTCCGCGCGCGGATCGCGGCCGCCCGCTGGCAGTCCCCCGAGCAGCTGTGCCAGGAGGCGCTGCGGATCCTGCCGCCCGGGGACCGCGGCGACGACATCGCCCTGCTGGGCGCCTGCTTCGACGGCATCCCGGCCGGGGACGTCGCCCACTGGTACCTGCAGCCGCGCAACGAGACGCCCGGCCGGGCCCGCCGGCTGGCCGCGCACACGCTGCGCCGCTGGGGGCTGGACGCGCTGAGCGAGGCGACCGAGCTGATGGTCAGCGAGCTGGTGACCAACGCGGTCCAGCACGCGACCCGGCCGGTCACCCTCAGCCTGGTGCGCACCACCCGGCTGCGCTGCGAGGTCGGCGACGACAGTCCGCTGCTGCCGCGCCCGCGCCGTACCGGTCCGGAGGACGAACGCGGGCGCGGGCTGCAGATAGTGGCCCGGTGCGCGGACCGCTGGGGCGCGACCCGGCTGGGCACGGGCAAGGTGGTCTGGTTCGAGCAGCGGCTGCCCCAAGTGGCCGTCCTGCCCGTGAAGTAGCCCTCCGGCCCGTGAAGTGGCCCTCCGGCCCGTGAACCTGCCGTCCCCGTCCGGGAACCGGCCGCGCGCGCCCTGCGGGAGGTGCTCCCGGCGGGCGCGCGCGTGACCGGACTCAGACCCCGGCGGGCTGCCTCGTCTCCCGCCGGTCCTCCTCCAGCCGGGCGATCAGCTGCTCGCCCTCCATGTCGACCTTCGGCACGACCTTCTCCAGCGGCCCGGGGAACCACCAGGCCGCCTTGCCGAACAGCGCCATCGCGGCCGGCACCAACGCCATCCGCACCACGAAGGCGTCCACCAGCACGCCCACCGCGAGGGCGAAGCCGATCGGCTGGACGATCGGGTCGTGGCCGAGCACGAAGGCGCCGAACACCGAGATCATGATCAGCGCGGCCGCCGTCACCACCCTGGCGCCGCCCTTCACCCCGCCGACGACCGCCTCGCGCGGCGCCTTACCGTGGACGTGCTGCTCCTTCATCCCCGACACCAGGAACAGCTCGTAGTCCATCGCCAGCCCGAACAGCACACCGATCAGCAGGATCGGCACGAAGCTGACCACCGGGCCGACCTTGGGCACGTCGATCAGGCCGTCCAGCCAGCCCCACTGGTAGACCGCCACCACCGCGCCGAGCGAGGCCAGGATGCTGAGCAGGAAGCCCAGCACCGCCTTGAGCGGCACCAGCACCGAGCGGAAGGCCAGCGCGAGCAGCACCAGCGCGATGCCGACGATCACCGCGACGAACGGCGGCAGGGCCTGGCCGAGCTTGGTGGAGACGTCGATGTTGGCGGCGGTGGTGCCGGTGACGGCGATGCCGGCGCCGGTCGCGGCCCCGATCCCGGCGCGCTGGTCGCGGATCTCGTTGACCAGCGCCCTGGTCTCCTCGTCATCCGGGCCGGTCTTCGGGATGACCGGCACCAGGGCGGTGCCGCTCGCCCGGTCGATCTTCGGTGGCAGCAGGGTCCGCACGCCCTTCAGCCCCTGGAGTTCGGCCGCCACGCCCTGCACCGCCCGCTCCGGCTGCGGGGTGCCGTGGGCGTCCACGACGACCACCAACGGCGCGTTGAAACCCGGGCCGAAGCTGTCGCTGACCAGGTCGTACGCCGTGCGGCCGTCCGTCCCGACGGCCTGTGAGCCACCGCCGGGCAGTCCCAGGTCCAGGCTCGCGGCGGGCGCCGCCATGGCACCGAGCCCGGCCAGGCCGACCAGCAGGACGGGCAGCGGGCGGCGGACCACGAAGCGGGCCCAGCGCTCGCCCGTGGTGACCTTGCCGTGGGTGGCCAGCGCCCGCTTCCAGACCGGCAGCCGGTCGATCGCCCGGCCGGTGAAGCCGAGCACCGCGGGCAGCAGCGTGATCGCGACCAGGACGGCCACCACGACGGCGCCGGAGGCGGCCAGGCCCATCACGGTGAGGAACGGGACGCCGACGACGGCGAGTCCGGCGAGCGCCACCACCACGGTCAGGCCGGCGAAGACGACGGCGCTGCCGGCGGTCGCCGTGGCCCGGGCCGCGGACTCCTCCGGCTCCAGTCCCTCGTCCAGGTGGCGGCGGTAGCGGAACAGGATGAACAGCGCGTAGTCGATGCCGACCGCCAGGCCGACCATCAGCGCCAGCACCGGCGCGGTGGTGATGATCTCGAACGAGCCGGTCAGCGCCAGCAGTCCGGCCATGGTCACGGCGACGCCGACCAGTGCGGTCAGCAGCGGCAGCCCGGCGGCCACCAGGGTGCCGAGGGTGATCACCAGCACCACCCCGGCCACCACCAGGCCGATCGCCTCGGAGCCGCCCTCGATCTGCGCGAACCTGTTGTACGCGTCGCCGCCGAAGGCCACCTCCAGTCCGGCCGCGCGGGCCGGCTCGGCGGCGGCCTTGACGGCGTCGCGCTGCTGGTCGGTGACGTCGGCGAGCTTGTGGTCGAAGGAGACCAGCGCGATCGCGACCTTCCCGTCGGGGGAGACCGCGCCGGTGGCGTACGGGTCGGGCACCGCGGCCACGCCGGGGACGTGGGCGATCCGGCCGACGGCCTCGCCGACCGCCCTGGTCGCCCCGGGAGAGGCGACGCCGCCGGACGCCGGGGCGGCGAAGACCACCTGGGCGGAGGCGTGGCCCTGTTCCGGGAAGGTGCCCTTGATCCGGTCCAGGGTGGCCTGCGCCTCGGTGCCCGGGACCTTGAACTCGTCGCCGGTCTTGCCCGCGAAGGCACCCGCGGCCCCACCGATCGCGATCAGCAGCGCGACCCAGACGGCCAGCACGGCGCGCCTTCTCCGGAAGCAGTGGCGGCCCAGTCGGTACAGGTACGTGGCCAAGGTCTGACCCCTCGCGTGCGATCGGCGGACAGGCGGGTGCCTGAGCGAACCCCTCCCACGGTAGACCCAACTTTGTCAGGTGACAAAGTTGGGCGACCAGATCAGTCGACACAGTTGCCCGACCATGGCGCTACCCTGGCTGGATGGCTCATGTCCCCGCCTCCGAACGCCGACCGCAGCTGGTCCGGGCCGCGATCGACCTGATGACCCGGGAAGGGGTCGCCGCCGCCAGCACCCGCGCGGTCGCGGCCGAGCTGGGCGTGGCCCAGGCGACGGTTCACTACACCTTCGGCACCAAGAAGGACCTCTACCGGGCCGTCGTCGAGGAGGTCGCCGCCCAGTTCATCGGCCAGGTGCGCGCCGCCTCCCCCGGTGACGGTCCGTTCGGCGAGCAGGTCCGCACCCTGGTGCACGCCCTCTGGGACGCCGCCACCGGCGAGGACGGACGCTGCGTGCTGCTGAGCGAGTTCGAGACCCTCGCGATGCGCGACCCGGACGTGCGGGAGATCATGCTCGGACTCCAGCGCGCGATCGAGGGCACCGCCACCGAGATGATCGGCGCCCTCGCGGCCGCTCACGGGCTGACCCTGGCCGCCCCCGCGAGCCGGATCGCCGTCCACTTCCTCAGCGGCTTCGACGGACTGACGGCCCGCCACCTCATCCGGCGCCACCCGGGCGAACAGCCCGACCAGGAGACCCTGGAGGCGCTGGACGTGCTGGTGGCGACCACGGTCGGGCTCTGCCTCGGCGAGGCGGCGGACCGTCAGGGCCCCTAGGCCGCCCCCTCGTCCTCCCCGCCGACGATCCGGACCGGCAGCTCGGCCAGCACCTCGCGCAACGCCGCGGCGAAGCGGTCGTACTCGGCACTGCGGGCCGAGCCCGGGCGGGTGGCCAGCCCGATCCGGCGGCCGGGTGCCGGGGCGGCGAAGCGGACGGCCGCCAGCCGGTCGGCGCGTCCGGCCTCCACGTCCAGCGCGGTGGCGGGCAGCAGGGTCACCCCGAGCCCCCCGGCGACGAGCTGGACCAGGGTGGACAGGCCGGCCGCCCGGGTGGTGGAGCCGGCCGGGTCCGCGCCGACCTCGCGGCAGATGTCGAGGGCCTGGTCACGCAGGCAGTGACCCTCCTCCAGCAGCAGCACGTCCAGGTCGAGCAGCACGTCGCGCGGGACGTCGATCCGCCCGGCGAGCGGATGCCCGGGCGGGGTGACCAGGACGAAGTCCTCGTCGAACAGCGGGATGTCCCGGGTCGGCGAGGCTCCGCCGGCCGGGAGCGCCAGCAGCAGGACGTCCAGGCGCCCGGCGGCCAGCCCCTCCAGCAGCGAGGGGGTGCGCTCCTCGTGGACGTGCAGCTCCAGCTCGGGGAAGCGGTCGCGGACCAGCCGCAGCACGGTGGGCAGCAGGTACGGCGCGACGGTCGGGATCACTCCGAGGTGCAGCGGCCCGGTGAACGGGCGGCGGGCGGCCTCCACCTCCTCGGTGAGGGCCTGCAAGGAGGCGAGCACCCGGCGCGCGTGTTCGCGCACACGCTCCCCCAGAGGGGTCACAATCACCTTGCGCGTCGTACGCTCGACCAGCTGCGCACCGAGCGACTCCTCCAGCGCCGCGATCGCCCCGGACAACGCCGGCTGGCTGGTCCCGGTCGCGGCGGCGGCCTCCCGGAAGTGCCGGTGCTCGGCCACCGCGACGAAGGCCCTGAGCTGGGCGACCGTCGGAGTGCGCGGGCTGCGGACTGTGGCGCTCCCCACAGTCGGCTCGGGTTTGGCGGCGACGCCCCTGCGGGAGCCGGGCCGGGACGTGGGCGGTTCGGTACTGATAGCAATCTCCGATCAGACACATCCAGTGTAGCTATTTCCCTGATCAGTCCACGATGTGGAATTGTTGGGCGTGTCCGGAATCCGGACAAACCTCCCCGCAGTCTCAATGTTCTGGAGAAGCGAACGTGCTCACGATCGGTGACAAGTTCCCCGAGTTCGACCTCAAGGCCTGTGTCGACCTGGACGCCGCGAGCGCCTTCGCCGACATCGACCACAAGACCTACGAGGGCAAGTGGAAGATCGTCTTCTTCTGGCCGATGGACTTCACCTTCGTCTGCCCGACCGAGATCGCCGCGTTCGGCAAGCTGAACGACGAGTTCGCCGACCGTGACGCCCAGATCCTCGGCGTCTCCGGCGACTCCGAGTTCGTGCACCACGCCTGGCGCAAGGACCACAAGGACCTGCGCGACCTGCCCTTCCCGATGCTGGCCGACATCAAGCACGACCTGATGCGCGCCTGCGGCGTCGAGGGCGAGGACGGCACCGCCCAGCGCGCCGTGTTCATCGTCGACCCCAACAACGAGATCCAGTTCGTCATGGTGACCGCCGGCTCCGTCGGCCGTAACCCCAAGGAGGTCCTGCGGGTGCTGGACGCCCTCCAGACCGACGAGCTGTGCCCGTGCAACTGGAACAAGGGCGAGGACACCCTCGACGCCCAGGCCCTGCTGGCGGGCTGACCGATGGCTCTCGACGACCTGAAGGCCGCCCTCCCGGACTACGCCAAGGACCTCAAGCTCAACCTGGGCTCGGTCATCGGCAACTCCGACCTCCCCGCCCAGCAGCTCTGGGGCACCGTGCTGTCCTGCGCGATGGCCACCCGCAGCGCCGGCCTGCTGCGCGAGCTGGAGCCCGAGGCCAAGGCCAACCTCTCCCCGGAGGCGTACACCGCCGCCAAGGGTGCGGCCGCGATCATGGGGATGAACAACGTCTACTACCGGACGCTGCACCTGCTCTCCGACAAGGAGTACAGCACGATGCGGGCCGGTCTGCGGATGAACATCATCGGCACCCCGGGCGTCGAGAAGGTCGACTTCGAGCTCTGGTGCTTCGCGGTCTCGGCCATCAACGGCTGCGGCCAGTGCCTCGACTCGCACGAGGCCGTCCTGCGCAAGGCCGGCGTCGAGCGCGAGGTCATCCAGGCCTCGATGAAGATCGCCGCCGTCCTCCAGGCCGTGGCCGGCGTCCTCGACTCCGAGGCCGCCCTCGCCGCCGTCAACGCCTGACGCACCCCGCGACCCCTGACGGGCCCCTCCGCTCACGGAGGGGCCCGTCGGCGTTTCCGCATCCCCCGGTGCGCCCGGCTCCGCTACAGTGCGGGCGATCCGTACACGACATTCGGTCCGAGGGGGAACTGCGGTGTCCGACCACCCGGAGGCCGGCGGGGGCTTCCGCGCCGACCCGGACGAACTCCAGCGGACCGGGGGCACCGCCGTCGAAACGGCCGGCCGGATCCCCGGCGAACTCAAAGCACTGCTGGACGTCTCGGACCAGTCCGCCGCCGGACTGGCCGGGCTCCGGTGCGGCATCGCGCTCGGCACCTGCACCAGCGTCTGGAACACCCTGCTGACGGACCTGCACACCACGATGGACCGGCAGGGCCGGGGCCTGATCGACGCGGGCCTCGGCTACGCGAGCACTGACCAGCGGATCAGCACGGCGTTCGGCCCGGACACCCGGACCGTTCCAGCGGGCCCGACCGCACGGCAGAAGCAGGACTTCGTCCTGCACTTCGGTTAGGGGGCGACCGCATGGACCTCGCCGCACTGCGCGACACCGACCTCAGCCACCTGTACGCCGCTGCCGACGCCTATGACAAGCTGCACGGCTCCTTCGGACAGCACGTGGACAAGTGGCGCGACGGCGTCGACGGCCGCGTCGCGGCAGCCGACTGGTCCGGGCCCTCCGCCGACGCCGCCCGCCCGGCACTGCGCCGCAGCACCGGCGAGCTGAGGGCCGCCCACAGGGAGATCGGGCAGATCGGCAGGAGCATCCGCGCCGGAGCCGACGCGCTGGCCCTCGCCCAGTCCGCACTGCGCACGGCACTGACCGACGCACGGACGGCCGGCATGTCCGTCGACGCCCGCGGCACCGTCTCCTGGCCGCCCGGCAGCTACGCCGACCAGCACGACCCCGAATACCGGAAGAGCCGCGAGCGCACCGCCGAAGCACTCGCCAGGCGCATCTCGACCGCACTGACCGAGGCCAGGACCGTCGATCAGGCCATCGCCGCCAGGCTCCAGCACTACATCAAGCGCGCCCAGGACGGCACGGGCCTCGACTCCGCCTCCGCCGTCAGCGACCAGCTCGACCTCGCCCTCACCCCGGACGACCTGTTGCTCGGCAGCGTCCCGAAGGACGACGCACCGCCCACCGAGGTCAACGCCTGGTGGAACGCGCTGCCCGCCGACAAGCAGCAGTGGCTCATCCACGAGCACCCGGACCTGGTCGGCAACCGCGACGGCGTCCCCGCCGCCGCCAGGAACCAGGCCAACCGGATCCTCCTGCCGAAACTCATCGCCGCGTACGAGAAGGGCGGCCCGTCGTCCGACCCGTACGACGACCTGAGGCTGGACGGGTACCGCAGGATCGCCGAGCGCCTGCGCCGGAGTGATGGAACGGAACCCCCGGTCCTCCTGCTCGGCATCGGTGGGGAAGGACGGGGGCGCGGCATCCTCTCCTTCGGGAACCCCGACACCGCCCAGGACGTCACCTCCCTCGTCGGGGGCCTGGACACCACGCTGCGACGCATCGGCGGCGGTGACGCGGACCGGGCGAAGGCCGTGTACGACGCGGCCCGGCGCGCCGACCCGACCCGCAGCACCGCATCCATCGCCTGGCTGGGGTACGACGCGCCGCTCAGCTTCCCGGAAGCCGGCGACAGGAGCCGTGCCCAGGGCGGCGTCGACGCCTACCGCAGGTTCCTCGAAGGGCAACGCGTCACGCACCAGGGCGCACCGGCCCATGTCACGGCCGAGGGCCACAGCTTCGGTTCGCTCCTGGTCGGCCTTGCCGCGCAGAAGCCGACCGGCATCGCGGCCGACGACGTCATCCTCGTCGGCAGTCCCGGCGCCGGTGCGCTCCACGCCTCCGAGTTCTCGGTGGGGGCCGATCACACCTACGTCGGCGCCGCCTCCTGGGACCACATCTCGCACCTCGGCTGGTACACCCGCGATCCGGCCGGCTCCGGCTTCGGCGCCCACCGCTTCGCCGTGGACGGCGGGTCCCCCGACTTCACCGCGCACTCGTCCTACTGGGACGACGGCCCCGACGGCGACCACACCTCGGTCGACAACATCGGGCGGATCGTCAGCGGCCACGGCGGCCGGATCACGACAGCGGCCGGACGCCACGACTGACATCCACTGACATCCGCCCTTCCCACCGGGCGGTGCGGGAGGCCCTGATCGCGACCGGCGCGCCGGCCGGGCCGGCGGTCGCGGCGGGCCCCACCGCCGTGCTGTCCGCGCTTCGCTAGTCCGCCGCTACCGGCTGGGCCGCCGTCGGCTGGGCGGCGGCCGTGCGTTCGGCGGCTTCGCGGGCGGCTTCGAGGGCGGTGAAGACCTCCTGGCCGGCCTCGTTGCGACGGCGCAGGTGGCCGACCACGGTGTTGGTGACGGCGATCAGCGGGACGGCGACCACCGCGCCCCCGATGCCGCCGATGATGCCGCCGGCCGCGACGCCGAGGACCACGCCGAGCGGGTGGACCCGGACGGCCCGGCCGAGGATGAGCGGCTGGAGGATGTGGCTCTCCACCTGCATCACCGCGATCAGCACGAGCAGCACCATCAGGGCCGTCCACGGCCCCTGGGTGACCAGGGCGATCAGTACCGCGACCGTGCCGGTGACCAGGGCGCCGACCAGCGGGACGAAGGCGCCGAGGAAGATGATCACGGCCAGCGGCATGGCCAGCGGCACGCCCAGCAGGTCGATGCCGATACCGATGCAGACCGCGTCGATGAAGGCCACGCAGACGGTGCCGCGCACGTACGCGGTGAGCGTCGTCCAGGCCTTCGGCCCGGCTCCGGCCATCGCGAAGCGGGACTGCCGGGGCAGACCGCGCAGCGCCCAGTTCCAGATCCTCGCGCCGTCGTAGAGGAAGAAGAAGGTGGTGAAGAAGGTCATCAGCAGCGCGGTCAGCACCTCGACGGCGATCTGCGCGCCGGTGATCGAGGCGGAGGTGAGCTGATCGGTGTTGGTGGTGATGGCCTTGGTGATCTGGTCGGCGAAGTCCTTGATCTGCTGCTGGGTCAGGTGCAGCGGCCCGGTGATCAGCCAGTCCCGCAGCTGGTTGACGCCGTCCTTGACCTGGGCCGTGACGTCCGGCAGGTTGGTGGACACCTGCCAGACCACGAACCAGCCCACCAGCCCGATCCCGGCCAGGCCGCTGAGGAACACCCCGCCCGCGGCGAGCGAGCGCGGCACCCCGCGCCGGCGCAGCCAGGAGACCGAGGGTTCCAGCAGGGCCGTGATCAGCAGCGAGGCCAGCACCGAGAAGGCGACCAGTCGCAGCATGTCGACGACGTAGAAGAGGACGTAGAGGGCGGCGCCGAGCAGCAGCAGCCGCCAGGTCGACTCGGCGGCCACCCGCAGGCCCCACGGCACGGCCTCGGCGGGGGTGGCGGGCCGGCCGGGGTGGTACTCCCGGCCGAGTCCGGCGTGCGCGGTGGGCGCGGGTGGCGCCGCCGTCGGGGCCGTCGCGGGCGCCGCTGCCCGGGGCCCGGCCGCGGCGGCTCCGGCCTCGGCCGCCGAGGCGGCAACCGGCGCGGGGGCGGGGGCGGGGGCGGAATCGGCGCGCGGGACCGGGACCGGCCCCGGCACCTCGGCGGGGGCCGGGAGTTCGTGCGGGTCGGCCGCCATCGCGGCGCGTCGGCGCCGTTCGATCACGGCGGCCGCGCTCGCCACCACGGCCATGCCCTTGGCCACGGCCTTGAAGGCCTTTCCGCCCCGCGCCATCCTCGCTACCACCGCTTCCCCGCCGGACCCGCCGAGTCCGGCGGTACGCCGTGGGTCCCGCCACGGCCGTCAGGGATGACGCTACCCGGCGGGGCTCGGGCCGGTCCGCCCGCCGGGGATGTTCGAGGCGACCGCCCCCTCCGCGAATTCGGACAAACCTCCAGGTTTCAGATGGTTTCGCCCACGCGCTGCTGGGGAGGAGTCCGAACGGGACGACCGAGTCATCCCAGTCGTCCCACTCGCCTCACCCTCCCACGCGACCAACCGAGCCAACCGTCGGCGGACCGGCCGGTGCGGGAAGCAACCAGGACCCCTTCCCGCGCCCCGCGTCCGCACCCAGGACCGCACCGCCCGTGGGCGCACTGGTCAGCGCAGCCCGGGCGGCGCGGCCCGCCCTCGCCGACGGGCGGAGAACGCCACGGCCCCCGGCCACTCGTCCCGTTCGATGAGTGGCCGGGGGCCGTGCGGAGTGCACCGCCCCGCGGGCGGCGGGCCCTCCTAGTACCAGCTGTGGGCCTGCCAGAACGACCAGGCACCGCAGGGGCTGCCGTAGCGGCTGTTCATGTAGCTGAGGCCCCACTTGATCTGGGTGGCCGGGTTGGTGCGCCAGTCGGCACCGGCCGAGGCCATCTTGGAGCCGGGCAGCGCCTGGACCAGGCCGTAGGCGCCGGAGCCGCTGTTGGTCGCCGTGTAATCCCAGCCGCTCTCGCGCTTCACGATCTGGCTGAAGCACTGGAACTGGGCGTCGTTGCCGACGATCTGCCGGGCCAGGTCCTGGACGGAGCCGGGGCTGACCGAGGGAGCGCTGTCGTCCACCGCGGCCATCGCCGAACGCGACTTGGAGCGGTTGGCGGCAGCGGCGTCGGCGGCGCGCTGGTCGGCGGCAGCCTTGGCGGCCTTGTCCGCGTCGGCCTTGGCCTGGGCGTCGGCCTTCGCCTGGGCGTCCGCGGCGGCCTTCTGGCGCGCGGCCTCGTCGGCGGCCTTCTGCTCGGCGGCGGCCTTGGCGGCGGCGTCGGCGGAGGCCTGCTGGGCGGACGCCTGCTGGCCGATGTTGTCACTGATGGTCTGCGCCTGGGCGCCAGAGGGGACTTCGGCAAGCAGGGTCGCGCCGGCGACGTCGACCGTCTGCGTGGTCTTGCCCTCGCTGCCCGAGGCCATGCCGACGACGGCACCGACAGCGGTGACGGCGGTGGCGGAGGCCACAGCAACTCCCCGGACCGAGATCCGAGTCACATGGATTCCTTCCAGCATCGCCCACGCGTGACCGTGCGGACGCAACATGCCCCTTGGCACGGACCTCCGCACGGTGCTCTGGTCACGGGAGGTGCTGGCCCGGCGTCCGGCCGAGGTGAGGCGACCGGGCGTTGGAATCGGGCGGCGTACGGCTCAACGGTCTTCAATTGTGCGTCCACCGACGGGAGTTGGCGGACCTTCCGGGGCCTGACTTCCGGGGTCCGGAAGCCCTGCCGCGCCGTACGCGGGGCCTGACAGAACCCTCACCATGCCGCACCGGACACTGTCGACGCAATTCCCGCCCACGTGGCGCATGTCACATTCACCGTACGGGAGTTCCCCGGACAGAAAGCACTCGATGTGATGAAAGGGACAGGGCCCGCTCCCTCAGGAACGGGCCCCGCGCCACGAGTTGACCCTATTGTCCGACTATGCCCCGATCAGGAGCTGTTCACGGGTGGATGTCCTCCAGCATCTCCGTGACCAGCGCCGCGATCGGCGAACGCTCCGAGCGCGTCAGCGTGATGTGGGCGAAGAGTGGATGCCCCTTCAGCTTCTCCACCACCGCCACCACGCCGTCGTACCGGCCGACCCGGAGGTTGTCCCGCTGCGCCACGTCGTGGGTGAGCACCACCCGCGAGCCCTGGCCGATCCGGGACAGCACCGTCAGCAGGACGTTGCGCTCCAGGGACTGGGCCTCGTCCACGATCACGAAGGCGTCGTGCAGCGAGCGCCCCCGGATGTGGGTCAGCGGCAGCACCTCCAGCATCCCGCGGGAGATGACCTCCTCGATCACGTCCGGAGTGGTGACCGCCGAGAGGGTGTCGAAGACCGCCTGGGCCCAGGGGCCCATCTTCTCCGCCTCGGAGCCCGGCAGGTAGCCGAGCTCCTGGCCGCCGACCGCGTACAGCGGCCGGAAGACCATCACCTTGCGGTGCTGCCTCCGCTCCAGCACCGCCTCCAGCCCCGCGCACAGCGCCAGCGCCGACTTCCCGGTGCCCGCCCGGCCGCCCATCGACACGATGCCGATGTCCGGGTCGAGCAGCAGGTCCAGCGCCACCCGCTGTTCGGCGCTGCGACCGCGCAGCCCGAACGCCTCGCGCTCACCGCGCACCAGCCGGACCCGCCCGTCGCCGGTGACCCGGCCGAGCGCCCGGCCGCGCTCCGAGGTGAGCACCAGTCCGGTGTGCACCGGCAGCTCGTCCGCACCGTCGACGTCCACCGCCGCGTCGTGGCCGGCCGCGAACAGCGCGTCCACCTGGTCGGCCGCGACGTGCAGTTCGGACATGCCCGTCCAGCCGGAGGTGATCGCCAGCTCGGCCCGGTACTCCTCGGCGAGCAGGCCCACCGAGCTGGCCTTGATCCGCAGCGGGAGGTCCTTGGAGACGACGGTGACGTCGTAGCCCTCGGCCTGGAGGTTGCGGGCGACCGCGAGGATCCGGGTGTCCGCCTCGCCGCCGCCGGCCCGGTAGCCGACCGGCAGTATCGAGACGTCCGAGTGGTTGAGTTCGACCCGGATGGTCCCGCCCAGGTCCCCGACCGGGATCGGCTCGTCGAGCCGGCCGTAGCGGATGCGGTAGTCGTCGAGCAGGCGCAGCGCCTGGCGGGCGAAGTAGCCCAGCTCCGGGTGGTGCCGCTTGGCCTCCAGCTCGGTGACGACCACCACCGGAAGGACGACCTCGTGCTCCTCGAAGCGGGTCATGGCGAGAGGGTCCGCCAGGAGCACGCTGGTGTCGAGAACGTACGTGCGCCGGTCTGGTGTCCGGCGGCTCTTGGAACTGACCACTAGGCCTCCAGAGCGGATGACCCTGCGTCATCCGCGGCAAGCCGGCCCCCGCTGCCCCGGTGGCCTCGGGGCCGGACTGACTGGAGTATTCCCAGGCGGGGAGCGGTGCATTCGCACCCCCGGCGAACTGACGGATCATTGCCGGTGAACGTTTGGCCTCGCGCGCGGCCCGGGTAGGCCAGGCCTACGGCGGTCATTCCCCCGGACGCGCACCTGGGCCCGTCCCGGGAGCGGCCCGGGCGGGGCTCCGGCTCAGAGGCCCATCCGCCGGTGCCGCTGTTCGAAGGCGCGCAGCGCGCGCAGGAAGTCGACCTTGCGGAAGGCCGGCCAGTACGCCTCGCAGAAGTAGAACTCGCTGTGGGCGCTCTGCCAGAGCAGGAACCCGGACAGCCGCTGCTCGCCCGAGGTGCGGATGATCAGGTCCGGGTCGGGCTGGTTGGCGGTGTAGAGGTGCTCGGAGATGTGCTCGACCGTCAGGATCTCGGCCAGTTCCTCGATCGGGGTGCCGCGCCCGGCGTGCTCCTGGAGCAGCGAGCGGACGGCGTCGGCGATCTCGTGCCGGCCGCCGTAGCCGACCGCGACGTTGACGGTGATGCCGTCGATCCCGGCGGTCTGCTCGGCGGCGCGCTTGAGCACGTCGGCGGTGTGCTGCGGGAGCAGGTCCAGGGCGCCGACCGGGTTGACCTTCCAGCGGCGGGCGGCGGCCAGGCCGGTGACGGCGTCCTCGATGATGCCGAGCAGCGGGACCAGTTCGTCGGCCGGGCGGTCCAGGTTGTCGGTGGAGAGCATCCACAGGGTGACGACCTTGACGTGGGTCTCGTCGCACCAGCCGAGGAACTCGCTGATCTTGTCGGCGCCGCGCTGGTGGCCGTAGGCGGTGGAACCCCCGGTGGCCCTGGCCCAGCGGCGGTTGCCGTCGAGGATCACGCCGATGTGGTGCGGGGTACGCGCGAGGTGGACCTCGACCCGGCGGCCGTAGAGTCCGTACATCCCGCCCAGCAGGGTGCGCAGCCCCGGCGTCCGTTCGGCGACATCGCGCAGACCCATGGTTTCCCGGCCCCTCCGTGCTCGTTCAGACTGGTGCGTCACCGCCCCGGCGCAGCCTACTCCGGCGCGCGGGCGCACGGTAAAGCCCCAGGTAGCGGTCTGGTCACGGTCCTGTACGAAGTCTGTCGCGACGGGCGTGTCGCGGCCCGCAGGGCGGCGCCCCCGGCGCGGACACGGAACGGTCTCCGAATCCTTAAGGGAGCCGTAAACCGGTCGACCGGTGCTTGACGACCGGCAATGGTCTAGTCCAGCTTTTGTCCCGGGGCGGAACGAGACGGCCCGCCCCCCGAGTCACCTGCGGACCCCTCCCCCACACGCGGCCGCCGCGCCCCCCACCGCGGCGGCCGCTCCTTCCCCAGGAGCGTCATCCATGGCCCGTACGCTGAACGAGCCCGCGCACAAGCGCCGGCGCAGCCCCCTCCCGGCCCTCGCGGCCGGCGCCACCGCCCTCGCCCTGGCCGGCGGCGGCCTCGCCCTCTTCGCCGACGGTGCCGGCGCGGCGGTCGGCAACCTGGTCACCAACGGCGGCTTCGAGGGCGGACTGGGCGGCTGGTCCTGCACCGGCGGCGCGACCGCGGTGTCCTCGCCGACGCACTCCGGCAGCGGCGCACTGCAGGCCGCGCCGGGTGCGGGCGACACCGCCGAGTGCTCCCAGACGATCAGCGTGCTGCCCAACACCAGCTACACGCTCAGCGCCTGGGTGCAGGGCCCGTACGTCTACCTCGGCGCGCGCGGCACCGGCGGCACCGACCCGTCCACCTGGTCGAACCAGACCAGCTGGAACCAGCTGTCCACCAGCTTCACCACCGGGGCGAACGCCACCAGCGTCACCGTCTACCTGCACGGCTGGTACGGGCAGGGCGCCTACCTCGCCGACGACGTCGCGCTGATCGGCCCGGGCGGAACCCCGAACCCGTCGCCGACGGCCACGCCCACCCAGACGCCGACACCGACCGCCACCGCGACGCCCACCCAGACCGCGACGCCGACCCCCACCGCGACGCCGACGGCCACGGCCACGCCGACCTCGACCCCCACCACCCCGCCGGCCACCGGCCTGCCCGCGCACGTGGTCACCGGCTACTGGCAGAACTTCGACAACGGCTCGACCCCGCAGCGCCTGAGCGACGTGCAGAACGCGTACGACATCATCGCGGTCTCCTTCGCCGACGCCCTACCGACCCAGACCGGCGCGATCAGCTTCACCCTGGACCCGGGGCTGTCCAAGGCACTCGGCGGCTACACCGACGCCCAGTTCCGCGCCGACATCAAGGCCAAGCAGGCGGCCGGCAAGAAGGTCGTCCTCTCCATCGGCGGCCAGAACGGCGCGATCACCGTCGGGGACGCCACCGCCGGGGCGAACTTCGCCAACAGCGCCTACGCGATCATCAAGGACTACGGCTTCGACGGCATCGACGTCGACCTGGAGAACGGCGTCCAGGCGGGCCCGCTCGGCAACGCGCTGCACGCCCTCCAGGCCAAGGTCGGCCCCCGCTTCGTGCTGACCATGGCCCCCGAGACCATCGGGATGTACAGCACCTCCGGCGCCTACTTCCAGCTGGCGCTGAACACCAAGGACATCCTGACCGTCGTCAACACCCAGTTCTACAACTCGGGCGGCATGAACGGCTGCGACGGCAAGGTCTACACCCAGGGCACGATCGACTTCATCACCTCACAGGTCTGCACCCACATCCAGGGCGGTCTGCGGCCCGACCAGGTCGGCATCGGCGTCCCCGCCTCCAGCCGGGCGGCCGGCGGCGGCTACGTCGACCCGTCGGTGGTGAACAACGCGCTCAACTGCCTGGCCACCGGCAACAACTGCGGCAGCTTCGTGCCGCCGGCCAAGTGGCCCACCATCCGGGGCGCGATGACCTGGTCCACCAACTGGGACGCCAACAACGGCAACGCGTTCTCGAACGCGGTCGGCCCGTTCGTCCACAAGATGCCGTGAGTGACCCCCGGGACTGACTCCCCCCGGCGCGCCGCTCCCTGAGGGTGGGGCCCGCGCGCCGACGGCGGGCCCGCCGTACCGACTCCGGTACGGCGGGCCCCTTCCGTCAGCCGCTCACCGGGTGAGCAGCGCGGTGAGCGCGCCGAGCAGCAGGAACGGGCCGACCGGGACTTCGAGTCCGCGCCACGGGCGCCGGCGGACCAGCAGGACGGCGGCCCGCAGCGTGCCCCAGAGCCCTGCGAGCACCACAGCGGCGAACAGCCCTCCGATCGCGACCCACCAGCCGTACCAGCCGAGCAGGCCGCCCAGGGCGAGCCCGAGCGGGGAGTCGCCGGGGCCCAACGCGCCGATCTGAACGGCGACTTCGAGCAGCGCACCGACGGTCAGCGCGACCAGCAGGCAGCGCAGCAGCACCCCCGGGCGCCCCTCGGCCAGCGCCGCCACCGCCAGCAGCGCGGCCACCCCGGCCAGCAGCGGCACGGTCAGCCGGTACGGCAGCCGGCGCACCCGCCCGTCCGTGAAGCCGAGCGCCACTCCGAGCGCGCCCGCCCAGGCGAGCGCCGCCGTCTGCGCCCCGTCCGCCGCGTACGCCACCGCGACGGCGACCGCCGCCGCGACCGCCTCCACCGCTCCGGCGCCGGGGCCGAGGCGGCCCCGGCAGCCCGGGCAGCGTCCGGTCGGGGGCAGCAGCAGCCCGACCGTGCGGGCGCACAACGGGCAGGCCTCGCACCAGGGTTCACCATCGGGCACGGCGAAGCGGGCGATCAGCCCGCGCAGCAGCGGAGCCAGCAGGAGACCGACCAGTACCGCCCCGGCCACGACCGCCACCACTGGCACACCCCCTCGTCGTCGACGCACCGGGGCCCATCTTCCCGTCCCTGGCGCCCGGACGGTGTGCCGTCCGTCTCGTTCCGTACGAGGAACCGGCCGCGTTCCTCGCGCACGAGAGCATTCCGGACATCTGGGTACCGGATTGGAAGGCCGTTCGATGACCTCGCCTGCCGATCCAAGGAAGCCCTTCCGGACCCGCGAGCCTTCTCCCCGGATGCCGGACGCGGGGCCCCGGCGTGCCCCTAAAGTAGGCAGGCATGCAGGTCATCCAGTCCAGCAAGCTCGCCAACGTCTGCTACGACATCCGCGGCCCGGTTCTCGACGAGGCGATGCGGCTGGAGGAACAGGGCCACCGCATCCTCAAGCTCAACACCGGCAACCCGGCCACCTTCGGTTTCGAGGCGCCCCCGGAGATCCTCCAGGACATCCTGCGCAACCTCGCGAACGCGCACGGGTACGGCGACTCCAAGGGCCTGCTCTCGGCCCGCCGCGCGGTCGTCATGCACTACGAGGACCGCGGGCTGCACGGGCTCTCCGTCGACGACGTCTTCCTCGGCAACGGCGTCTCCGAGCTGATCCAGCTGGCCATGACCGCACTGCTGGACGACGGCGACGAGGTGCTCGTCCCGGCGCCGGACTACCCGCTGTGGACCGCCTCGGTCTCGCTGGCCGGCGGCACCGCGGTGCACTACCGCTGCGACGAGCAGGCCGAGTGGTACCCGGACCTCGCCGACATCGAGGCCAAGGTCACCGACCGGACCAGGGCGATCGTGGTGATCAACCCGAACAACCCGACCGGCGCGGTCTACCCGCGCGAGGTGCTGGAGGGCATCGTCGAGATCGCCCGCCGGCACAAGCTCGTGGTGTACGCGGACGAGATCTACGACAAGATCCTCTACGACGACGCCGAGCACGTCCCGCTGGCCACCCTGGCCCCGGACCTCTTCTGCGTCACCTTCAACGGACTGTCCAAGTCCTACCGGGTCGCGGGCTTCCGCTCCGGCTGGATGGTGCTCTCCGGCGACCGCCAGCGCGCCCGCAGCTACATCGAGGGCCTGACCGTGCTCGCCTCCATGCGGCTGTGCGCCAACATGCCCGCCCAGCACGCCGTGGCCGCCGCGCTCGGCGGACGACAGTCGATCAGGGACCTGGTGCTGCCCGGCGGCCGGCTGCTCGCCTCGCGCGACGCCGCGTACGAGCTGCTGAACCAGATCCCGGGGGTGAGCTGCGTCAAGCCGAAGGGCGCGCTGTACGCCTTCCCCCGGCTGGACCCCAAGGTCCACAAGATCAGGGACGACGCCCGGATGGTGCTGGACCTGCTGCGTTCCCAGCGCATCCTGCTGGTCCAGGGCACCGGCTTCAACTGGCCCGAGCCGGACCACTTCCGGCTGGTCACACTGCCCCGGCCGGAGGAGATCACCGAAGCGGTGACCCGGATCGGCGACTTCCTCAGCGGCTACACCCAGCCCTGATCCCCCGGCCGCGAAGAGGGAAGCAGTCGCGGGAAGCAGGAGCGGGAAACGAGAGGGAAACAGGAGAGGGAAACACTACGGCCGGAGTCCCGGCCCGGGTGGTCTCCTTGGTCGGGGAAAGACCACCCGGCGGAACTCCGGCCGTCCCGTCACTCGGTCGGCGCGCGGTTCGTGCCGCGCGCCGACCTCTCGCTCGACTGAGGCTCAGGCTCAGCCGAGGCGCGCGACCAGGCTCCGGTACTCGTCCCACAGCTCCTTCGGGGTGTGGTCGCCGAACAGCTCCAGGTGGGCCGGCACCAGCGCGGCCTCCTGGCGCCAGATGTCGGCGTCCACGGTGAAGAGCAGGGCGAGGTCCTCCTCGGACAGCTTCAGGTCACCCAGGTCGAAGCCGTCGACCTTCGGCAGCACGCCGATCGGGGTCTCGACGCCCTCGGCGGTGCCCTCCAGGCGCTCGACGATCCACTTGAGCACGCGGCTGTTCTCGCCGTAGCCGGGCCAGACGAACTTGCCCTCGGCGTTCTTGCGGAACCAGTTGACGTAGTAGATCTTCGGCAGCTTGGCGGCGTCCGCCTGGGCACCGACCTTCAGCCAGTGGGCGAAGTAGTCGCCCATGTTGTAGCCGCAGAACGGCAGCATCGCGAACGGGTCACGGCGCAGCTCGCCGACGGTGCCCTCGGCGGCGGCGGTCTTCTCGGAGGCGATGTTGGCGCCCAGGAAGACGCCGTGCTGCCAGTCGAAGGACTCGGTCACCAGCGGGACGGCGGTGGCGCGGCGGCCGCCGAACAGGATCGCCGAGATCGGCACGCCCGCCTGGTCCTCCCACTCGGGGGCGATGGTCGGGCACTGCGCGGCCGGGACGGCGAAGCGGGCGTTCGGGTGGGCGGCCGGGGTGCCGGACTCGGGGGTCCAGTCGTTGCCGCGCCAGTCGGTGAGGTGCGCCGGGGGCTCCTCGGTGAGGCCCTCCCACCACACGTCGCCGTCGTCGGTGAGGGCGACGTTGGTGAAGACGGTGTTGCCCCAGAGGGTGTCGATGGCGTTGGCGTTGGTGTCCACGCCGGTGCCGGGGGCGACGCCGAAGAAGCCGGCCTCGGGGTTGATCGCGTACAGGCGGCCGTCCTCGCCGAAGCGCATCCAGGCGATGTCGTCGCCGATGGTCTCGACCTTCCAGCCCGGGATGGTCGGCTGGAGCATGGCCAGGTTGGTCTTGCCGCAGGCCGACGGGAAGGCGGCCGCGACGTACTTGACCTCGCCGGACGGCGGGGTGAGCTTCAGGATCAGCATGTGCTCGGCCAGCCAGCCCTCGTCGCGGGCCATGGTCGAGGCGATGCGCAGCGCGTAGCACTTCTTGCCGAGCAGGGCGTTGCCGCCGTAGCCGGAGCCGAAGGACCAGATCTCCTTGGTCTCCGGGAAGTGCGAGATGTACTTGGTGCTGTTGCACGGCCACGGCACGTCCGCCTGGCCCTCGGCCAGCGGGGCGCCGACGGTGTGCACGGCCTTGACGAACTCGCCGTCCTCGCCGAGCTGGTCGAGCACGGCCTGGCCCATGCGGGTCATCACGCGCATCGACACGGCGACGTAGGCGGAGTCGGTGATCTCGACGCCGTACGCGGCCAGCGGGGAGCCGACCGGACCCATCGAGAAGGGCACGACGTACATCGTGCGGCCCTTCATCGCGCCGCGGAACAGGCCCTGCTCGCCCTGGAAGAGCTCCCGCATCTCGGCGGGGGCCTTCCAGTTGTTGGTCGGGCCGGCGTCCTTCTCCTGCTCGGAACAGATGAACGTGCGGTCCTCGACGCGCGCCACGTCCGAAGGGTCCGAGGCGGCGTAGTAGGAGTTGGGGCGCTTCTCCTCGTTCAGCTTCTTGAAGGTGCCCTGAGCCACCAGCAGGTCCGCGAGGCGCTGGTACTCCTCGTCGGAACCGTCGCACCACTCGATGCGGGCCGGCTGGGTGAGCTCGGCGATCTCGCTCACCCAAGCGAGCAGCTGCTTGTGGCGGGTGGGCGCGGATGCGCTGAGAGCAGAGATCTCGTACGACACGATCGCTCCGTTTCACGCCGTCTCGTCGAGGAGACGGCGTTGCGGGGGTCTGAGGGTGCTTGCAGCGTAGCTCCGGGTCCAGGGCCCGAACGCGGCGCCGAGGCGAAATTGACGCATCTTTTACTACGGAAAGTATGATTACCGGCCAGTAATGGGTCACCCGCGTCCCAGCCCGAGTGCGCGGGGCCACACTTCAAATGCTCCAAAACGTCCAAGAGTGATGATCGCCACTTCCATACGCGCCAGTAACCTACGGTTCCGTAGGTCGCCGGTAGCATGCTGCCCATGACTGCTGCTGCGCTCGCGGAGAGCATTGGGGAGGGCCCGGCCGAGAGCCGGGAGGGCAAGCCGAAGTGGCGCGGCTGGCTGCACGCCGGGATGTTCCCCGCCACCGTCGCCGCCGGGATCGTGCTGATCTGCCTGGCCGACTCCACGTCGGCCAAGATCGCCTGCGCGATCTACTCGGTCAGCGCCTGGCTGCTGTTCGGAGTCAGCGCGGTGTACCACCGCTTCGACTGGGGCCCGCGCGGGGACGCCGTGCTGCGGCGGCTGGACCACGCGAACATCTTCCTGATCATCGCGGGCACCTACACGCCGTTCACGATCCTGCTGCTCAAGGGCGCCAACCAGCAGCTGCTGCTCTGGGTGGCCTGGGGCGGCGCGCTCGCCGGGATAGCGTTCCGGGTGTTCTGGGTCGGCGCGCCGCGCTGGCTGTACACCCCGGTGTACATAGCGCTCGGCTGGGCCGCCGCGTTCTTCCTGCCGGACTTCCTGCGCACCGGCGGCGTCGCCGTCCTGGTGCTGATGATCGTCGGCGGAGTGCTCTACAGCATCGGCGGCGTGGTGTACGGGCTCAAGCGGCCCAACCCCTCACCGCGCTGGTTCGGCTTCCACGAGGTGTTCCACGCCTTCACCCTCGGCGCCTTCATCGTCCAGTACGTCGGCGTCTCACTGGTGGCGTACAGCGCGGCCGGCTGAACCCGGCGCTCCCCGACGGGCGGTCGACCGGTCCGTGGACCGGGCGGCCGCCCGTTCGGCCGTCCAGGGCCGCTCGTACGGGGCCCGGCCCTGCGGGCGGCGCGGGTACGGCGGGTGGTCGGCGGCCCCTGACTCCGGCTGCGGGCAGTGCACCGCCTCCGCGGCCTCCGGCAGCTGCGACTCGACCTCCGGGCGCACCGCGCGGACGGCCGACCCTCCGGCCCCGCGCGCCTGGCGGGCGTCCAGCGACTCCCGGGCCCGGCGGCAGCGCTCGCAGTGGGCGGCGTCCGGAGTGCCGCGCCGCGGCCGGTGCCCGGCCGGGGAGGCCTGCCGGTGCAGCGCCCGCCAACGGCGGCCGACGTACACCATGGCCAGCAGCGTCTCGACCCCGGCCACCACCAGGACCAGCGGAGCGCCGTTGATCAGATAGGCCGTCACCACGGCCAGCGCGGAACCCACCACCACGGCCGCGCCCCACACCTGGGCACCCGCCCGCCCGTCGTCACTGTCGGCCACTTCGGCTCCCCTTTCCCGGCGCCGGGCTCGTGGTCGGCTCCTGCCGTCCCACCCCTTCTCCGCTCTCGGCACGCGTCCGGCCAGCACTGACCGATTGCCACATGGTATCTACCGTCCGTCACCCGGGACCGCTCCGGGGCGGCGAACGACAGATCAACGTTGCGTCAATTCCTCGTGCGGAAGCAGCACTTCCAGGACACATTACCGAGAGTGCCCGATCGATCACGATTCATGCATCTCGACGGTCGCTATCTCGCCGACCTGGTCGGACTGATCGACCTGATCGACCTGATCGACCGCACCTGCGCGCTACTGGAGAGCGGGTTCGCCCCCGCGCGATGACGGCGTGGGGCCCGGCTCAATCGAGCCGGGCCCCGTTGGGTCTCCGTCTGATCAGCGGGTGGCCCGCCTCCGCCGCAGCACCGCGCCGACGCCCACGCCCGCGGCCGCCAGCGCGGTGGCGCCCAGCGCCGCGGCCGCCGTCACGGCCGGGACCGCCGGGTCGTTGCCCACCGCAGGCTGCGCCGCGGCTACAACTGCGGCTCCGGGTGCGGCCTCCGATCCGGCTTCCGGTGCGGCGTCCAGCCGGTAGCCGCCGCCCTTGCCCTCCCGGTCGTACGCCGAGCCGGGCAGCTTGTCCCCGTACCGCTGGTGCACCAGCCTCTGGTACGCGGCCAGCGACACCCCGCCCGCGCCCACCGAGCGCCGGGCCTCGTCGTCCAGCGGCAGCACCCGACCGTCGCGCAGCACGTACCAGGCGTTGACCTGCGGCTCCCGGAAGGCCGTTCCGCCGCCGCCATCGGCCGCCTTCGCCGCGTAGTCGCTCTCGTCGCCGCCCGAGGCGATGTTGACGACCCGCCAGGAGTCGCCCTGGCGGGCCGTCCAGACCGAGGCGGTCTGCCCGTCCGCCGCGACCACCTTGCTCGCCGTGAACTCGGCCTTCGCCACGGGCGCGCCCGGGGTGCCGGCCACGAAACCGGCGTCCAGGGTGTAGACCGGAACGGTGTCCCCGGCCAGGCGGGGCGCGGCGGCGCCCGCCGCCTTCGCCTCCTCGGCGGCGCCGATGGTCAGCTGCTGGGTCGGCGGAACGCCCTTGCGGGCGAAGAAGTGGCCCACCCTGTCGAGCACCGTCGGGTCCTGGACCGCGCTGTGGGCCCGGGCCAGGTCGGCGGCGGACACCGGCGCCGGGGCGCCCGCAGCGGGGGTGCCGGCGTGCGCGGCCGGGGCGGTCGCCAGCGCGAGGCCGGCGGCGAACAGGGCGGTCACGGCGGCCCGACAGGCCTTGCTGAGCTCGGTCATGGTCGTCCTCACGCGCCGATCCGGTACAGGGAGTGGGTCCACGAGAAGGTGTCGTTGTTCACGTAGTACCAGTAGTCCGCCCAGTTGTAGCGGTAGTTGGACGGCCACGGGTCGCCCCAGTAGACCCAGTTGTTGCCGGTGTCGTAGCCGTACAGGACGTTCATGTGCCCGCCGCCCGAACTCCACTGGATGCGCGTCTCGATCGGCCGGTTGGCGTCCACCTCGGACTGCACGGTGCTGTAGCGCAGGTACCCCGTGACGTACGAGCCCGGGTTGATGCCGACCCAGTCCAGCCCGTTCTGCACGTCCGCCAGCGAGGCCTGGCTGTTCGGGCAGCTGGAGTCGATCGAGCGGCCGAACGCGGCGTTGCAGAACTGGTTCTGGCTGTAGTTGTAGCCGAACCAGGTGGCGATGGTGTTCCCGCTCGCCGCCCAGCACCAGTTGGTCTGCTGTTGCTGCTGCATGGCGATGTTGAGCTTCTTGTACGTGCCGGCCAGGTCGGCCGTACTGCCGGGTGCCGCCGCCGGGCGGACCTGGTGCGCGGCCCGGTCCAGGGCGGGGACGGCGCCGGGGGCGACGGGGGCGGCGACCGCGGGGGTGGTCGCAGCGACGGTGAGCGCCGGACCCAGCACGCCGAGGGCGAGCAGGGCGACCGCACGGCGCAGCCGTATCCGTGGAACTGGCATGGGGGGATGCCTCCTTGCACGTGGAGCCAGGTGCTGTGTGGGGGTTGCGGTCCGGATCGCGCCCCGAGCATCGCGCCGTTGTCGGTGGCTGGTCAACGGCCTCGGACGGGACCCGATCACCGTGTGAACGGAGTGGCCCGGATGTGAACGGCACGCGGGAAACCGCAGCGCGAGACGCCCGGACCGGTGACAAACCGCCGCGCGGATGTGAATATTCACGGTCAAAACCCGGTCCCACCCGCTCGGTACCAGCCAGGAGGCCGCCATCCACCGAAGCGACCCAGCCGACCTCGCCGCCGCCCTGCGCACCGGCCCCTTCCACCTCGCCCTGCGCACCGCCATCACCGCCCGCGGCCTCACCCTGCACCGCATCCGCCGCCACCTAGCGCTGCGCGGCGTCACCGTAGGCCTCACCAGCCTCAGTTACTGGCAGCAGGGCCGGCGCCGCCCCGAACGCCCCGAGTCACTGCGCGCCGTCGCCGCCCTCGAAGACGTCCTCGACCTGCCCGAACACTCCCTCACCCGGCTCCTCGGTCCCCGCCGTGCGTCCACCGCCGTCGGACCACCCGTACGCCCGTACCGCGACCTGATCTCCCCGGCCACCGCCGTCGACCACCTGCTCGCCACCCTGGCCAGCCCCCGCGACACCGGTCTGCACACCATCACCCACATCGAACGCGTCCGGATCGGCCCCGACCGCCAGGTCCTCCGCCGCGACTCCCAACACGCCCTGCGCGCCCACCGCGACGGCATCGACCGCTACCTCGCCCTCTACCAGGGCGATCCGGGCAGCGACATCACCCGGGTCGGCGTCCGCGCCGAGGAGAACTGCCGCCCCGGCCGCATCCGCCGCGACCACACCCACCACCTCCTCGCCGCCGAACTCCTCCTCGACCGCCGCCTCCGCGCCGGCGACACCCACCTCCTCGGCTACGGCTTCGACGACGCCCCCTCCCCCGATCCCAGCTGCGAATACGTCCGCGGCTTCAACTCCGGCGCCGGCCAGTACGTCCTCCAGATCACCTTCCACCCCGCCGCCCTCCCCGTCCGCTGCCACCGCATCGCCCTCCGCTCGCCCGGCGAAGCCGCCTACGAGGAGGAGGAGTTGACCCTCGACGGCCACCACTGCGTCCACCTGGTGGCGACGGCGGTACGGCCGTGCATCCTGGGAATCCGGTGGGACTGGGAGTGAGGGGGGCGGTCAGTGCGACCAGTACGGGTCGTCGACGGGGGCGTTGATCACGTAACCCTTGGAGTCACGCGGTGTCCGACCCAACGGCGACAGTGGCTTGTACTCGTGGGCAGGTTGGTAGAGCACCCCTCCGGCCTCAACCCTGAACGTCACCAGGTAGGTCGAGTCCTGTTGTGGTTTCGCGAGGAACGTCAAGAACGTTTCTCCGCCCACGTGCCCCACTCCGTCCAGAGCTTGAATCTCATCGGAGGGCGCCGATCGATCGATCACTCGACTGCCGAGTGTCTGCCAAACCCGAGTCACCTGCTCCATCAGGGCGGGGAGCTTCGCTTTGGAGATCACGGTCCGCACCGCAATGATCTCGGTAACGTCCGAGACCATGCTCGGCTCACCATCCCAGCGGTCCTTTTCCCTCTTCACCTCGAAGTCGGCGCCTGCGTACGTCAGTGGCGGCGAGACCGCTCCCATTGTGGTGCGCAGGGCGTTGTCGATCCAGCCCTTCGCCTCACCAGGGTTCACCCGAACCCGACGATCGGCCAACGCCAACGGGCCGTAACCGTTGAAGAACAGCGCCCCACCGATGGTTATGAGAATGACCACGGCCAGAAGGATCGATCCGGCCGCGTTCCGGCGCGAGGTCATCGGCCCTCGGTCAGGTGAACGTCGTTGTCCTTACCCGTGACGATGGAGGCGATATTGCCCAGAGAAGGGCCACCGAACTCCGGAGTGAGGTACTTAGTGTGCGCCCCCAGCAGATTCACCCCCTGGCTGTAGTTGGATACGGTGAAGCGCTTGGCGCCGAACGATTCGCTTGCGGGATCTCTTCCGAAGTAGTTCTCGTCCGGGTGGCTGCCAAGAGGCCAAGGAATCGCGCCTCGGCCCGACACAGCGTGGGTGACCGGGTCGTTGTCCGCCGCTGCCGCCCAGACATGACCGGGGAGTCGAAGGTCCGCGGCGCGATCCACACCGGTACCGGGGCTACCGATGAGCACCACGTCATCCGGCAGGGTGTGGTTCCGATTGTGGGCGGCCATTTTCGTGGCCTGACCGACGACGACCGAACCGTAGCTGTGCCCAACCGACGTGATGTGCGGGCACTGGCCGCCTGAGTTAGTCGCCCGCAGCCCGGTGACAAAGTTCGCATAGGCCGGTGCGCCCTTGATCGCGGCTTCCGGCGAGCCCGCACCGAAGTCGGCTCCCGGCGAGTCGTAGCCCAGCCAGACGATCGACGCCACCGACCCCCCAGGCTTGACCTTCTTGTTGGCCTCCCGCCAGACGTTCAGCGCGTTCTCCGACTCGTTGGTGCCTGGTGTGTCACCGGGCTTGGCCCTACCGAGCGAGCTGGCATCGGTGGTGATACCAGGAACGTACGACGCAATGTCGGTGGCCGTGTCGGGGTTCCCGAAGGACAGGATCGCGCGGCCCTGGCCTTCGGTGCCGATACCCAACAGATAGGTATGCGGCCGCCCGTCCGTCGCCTCGGCGTCCTGCCTGAGGCGGTCGAAGATGGGCCAGAGCTTGTTGTACTCCGCCTCTTCTTCTGTCGTTCGGTTCTCGTCCTCGAGTTCGCGCACCCGCTTGTCCAGGTACTGCCGGTTGACCTTGTCCCGCACCTCCGCCGGGATCCCGTCCAGGTTCCCGATGTTCTCCGGGTGGTGATCGATGAACCACTGTCGGCCCTCCGGGCCGAGGTTGTTCCACCAGCTGTTGACCTCGGTCGGTGGTGCCCCGACCGCCGGCATGTCCCTCAAATACGGCGTTCCCGGACCGCTCGCCGCTTTCTGGTCGGCCTCGGCGACCGCGAGGGTGAGACCCGACTTGCTGGTGGCGTGCTGGGTGAAGCCGTTGAGCAGACCGGCCAGCGTCTGGTCCGCCGCGCTCGCCTCGGTGATGGCGGCACCGATCCGCTTGGCGATGCCGTCGGCCGCCGCCTTCTGCTTCGTTTCCCAGTCGGCGTCCACCGGGCCACTCGACGCGGGCCAGCTCACCGCTCCGTCGTCACCGACTGTCAGTCCCTTCGCACCGGCGTCCACGACGGCCTGCCGGAGCTTCGACTGGGCGAGCGTGAAGAGGTCCGCGTAATCCCGCAAGGTCTGGCCGATCGCGGCCAGTTCGGTTTCGGCGGCGTGCAGTTGGGTGGTGGTGGCGTCCAGCGAGGGAATCGCGGCATCGGCGGCCGGTCCGCTCCAGCCGGAACCGTGGACCCGATCGGTGGTGCCGCTCTTCCAGTCCGAGGTGTGCTGCGTGTACGCCTTGTGCAGCGCATCGAAGGCGTCCCCCGCCGCATGCAGGTCCGCCGGCTTGGCGTTCTTCAGACTTGCGAAGTCAAGACGGCTCTGTCCCGCCTTCTGATCCGGATCAGCCATGAGTGTTCCCCCCAATACTCGGCGCTACCATAGCCCACGACTGTCGCGTCGAAACCGGGGGAGCACGATGGCGGACGGTAAGGGATTCACGGTCAAACCAGGCGAGTTGACCGCTGCCGGGAACAATGCGGTGACGGTCGCCGGGAAAGTCCCCGACGAGACCGCGAAGCTGGCGGAGCCCAGCAGCACGGCCGCCGGGAGCCTGGTCGGGTGGCAGAGCGGGGCGGCGCTGACGGGGTGCAGCAGTGCGTGGAAGAGCCTGCTCAACGAGCTCTCCACCGACATGAAGACGGCCGGGGGTCATCTGATCACCTGTGCGCAGGAATACCAGAACGCCGACCACCTGCCGCCGCCCGGTGCGGCGCCGGCCTCCGACCCCTTCGGGACGAAGGTGGTCGGGGTGACCGGCGGCCATCTGACCAAGGACGCGTGACCTCGCTACGACGTTACGGCGCAACGGCGCAACGGCGTTGCGACGCCACGGCGTTACGGCGTTACGGCACCTGGAAGTCCAGCACCAGGCAGTCCTCCACCGGCCGGTAGCCGATCTGCTGGTAGATGGAGTTGCTGGTCGGGTTGTCGAGGTCGGTGTAGAGCAGCACCTCCTCCGCCCCCAGGCCGAGGACGTGGGCGGAGGCGGCGGCGGTCACGGCGCTGGCGTAGCCGTGGCCACGACGGTCGCGCGGGGTGTAGACCGGGCCGATCCGGGACATCCCGGCGAGCACCGGGCTGCTGCCGGCCAGGGCGACGGGGGCGCCCGCGTCCTCCCAGAGGTGGAGACCGCCGGATGCGATCTTGTCGTCCACCGACCGTTTCACGTCGTGGGGTTGGACCTTCACTTCGAGCATGAACTCCTGCCACCAGCGGATCGCCAGCTCCCGGTCGGCCGGTCCGGCGAGCCGGTGGCGGCCGGCCGGTGGGCGCGGCGGAGCGGTCAACTCACCGAGCCGGTAGAGCCGTTCCTCGACGCGCACGGACTGCCCGGCGCCGGTGGCGGCCGTCCAGGCCTCGGCGAAGGCGCGAACCGGTTCCGTTCCCCCGCCGACCCCGGCGACTTCCGTGAACCCGGCACCGGCGGCGGCGAGTTCGACCGCCAGCTCGGCGGCCGCGGCCTGCGGCATGGCGGAGAGCCGGGGAGCGAACGGCGGCGTCTGGAGGAAGGCGCCCTCGACCGGGCCGCCCGGCTCGGCCTGCCACCAGCCGAAGACCGGCGGCCGCTGCCCGAACGCGTCGAGCCCGGCTTCGGCGAGCCGGTGGGCGATGGTGAGCAGGACGGTGTTCTCGGCCGGGCGGGCGGCCAGGAAAGCGTCAGCCCGACTGCGGAAGTCGTCGAGCGAGGTGCTGAGGGTCCAGGTCATGGACCATCCTCGCCCCACTCGACGCGCACCCGCCCACGATTAATCGAGTACGACCCCCAGCCGCGCGCCGAGCACGGCGGGATCGGTGGTCGGCGCCTCACAGGCGAAGTGCCGGCAGACGTAGGCGGCGGGCGCGCCGCCGACCAGCGGCCGGTCCGCCAGCAGCGGCACCTCGGCGGCCTCCTCCGGTACGCCGACCGCGACCACCGCGCCGGGCGCGGTGCCCAGCAGCGCGGCCCGGCGCAGCGCCGCGGTGGCCGGGTCGTCGGCGGGGCCGACGACGGCGACCTCGCGCGGCCCGTCCTGCAGCGCCTCGGCGACGGCGAGGCCCCAGCCGATGAAGCGCGGGGCCCGTCCGGCCAGCGCGCCGACGATGCCGAGGGCGCGTTCGGCGGCCGTGCGGTGCCGGGCGGAGCCGGTGTAGGCGGCGTAGCCGAGCAGGGCGCCGGCGGCGGCGGTCCAGCCGGACGGGGTGGCGTTGTCGGTCGGGTCCTGGGGGCGACGGATGAGTTCCTCGGCGTCGTCGGCGGTGTCGTAGAGGGCGCCGGAGGTCTCGTCGGTGAAGTGCCTGAGCACGGTGTCGAGCAGGCCGCCCGCCAGCTGGAGCCACTCCGCCTCGCCGGTGACGGCGTACAGCGCGAGGAAGCCCTCGGCGGTGTCCGCGTAGTCCTCCAGGACGCCGGCGTTGGTGCCGGGCCGGCCGTCCCGAGAGGTGCGCAGCAGCCGTCCGTCGGGGGTGAGGTGGACGGCGAGCAGCAGGTCGGCGGCGCGTTCGGCGGCCTCGACGAGGTCGGGGCGGTCCAGCAGGGCGCCGGTCTCGGCGAGCGCGGCGATGGCGAGGCCGTTCCAGGCCGCGACCACCTTGTCGTCCCGGGCGGGTGCGGGCCGGGCGGCGCGGACCTCGAACATCCGTCGCCGGATCTCCTCGTACTCGGCGAAGTCCCCGGAGTCGGGTTCGGCGAGGAGCTGGAGCACCGAGGCACCGTGCTCGAAGGTGCCGTCGGCGGTTACGGTGAACAGCCGGGCGGCGGTGGCCGCGTCGGCGGGGCCGAGCAGGTCGACCAACTGGCCGGGCTCCCAGACGTAGTAGGCGCCCTCGGCGGAGGTGCCGGTCTCCTCGTCCAGGCTGTCGGCGTCCAGCGCGGAGGCGAACGCGCCCTCCGGCGTGCGGAGTTCGCGCAGCAGGAAGTCCGCCGTCGACAGCGCCACCCGGCGGGCGAGTCCGGAGCCGGTGGCCCGCCACAGGTGCAGGTACACCCGCAGCAGCAGGGCGTTGTCGTACAACATCTTCTCGAAGTGCGGCACCACCCAGCCGGCGTCCACCGCGTACCGGGCGAAGCCGCCGCCGAGCTGGTCGTGGATGCCGCCGCGGGCCATCGCCTCGGCGGTGCGGACTGCCATCTCCAGTGCCGCCTCCGAACCGGTCCGGGCGTGGTGGCGCAGCAGGAACTCGATGACCATGGCCGGCGGGAACTTGGGAGCCCCGCCGAAGCCGCCGCGGGTCTGGTCGAAGTCCCGGCTGAGCGCGACCAGCGCCTGGTGCAGGTCGGCGTCGCCCGGTGGGTGGTGGGCGCCGGCGGAGTACACGGCGGCCCGCTCGGCCAGGTCGGCCCGGATCCGCCCGGCGACCTCCCCGACCTCCTGCCGCCGGTCCCGCCAGGCCGCGTCCACTCCCTCCAGCACCTGCCGGAACGACGGCATCCCGTGCCGGGGCTGCGGCGGGAAGTAGGTGCCGAAGTAGAACGGCTCCTCGTCGGGCGTGAGGAAGACCGTCATCGGCCAGCCGCCCTGCCCGGTCGCGGCCTGCACGGCCTCCATGTACACCGCGTCGACGTCCGGCCGCTCCTCCCGGTCCACCTTGACCGCGACGAACCGCTCGTTCAGGTACCCGGCGAGCTCCGCGTCCTCGAAGCTCTCGTGCGCCATCACATGACACCAGTGGCAAGCGGCGTACCCGACCGACAGCAGCACCGGCACCCCGCGCCGCCGCGCCTCCTCGAAGGCCTCCACCCCCCACGGCCACCAGTCGACCGGGTTCTCGGCATGCTGCAGCAGGTACGGCGAGGTCGCGTCCGCGAGACGGTTCGGCATGACCCCCATCCTCGCGCATCCATGCCCACCCACGCGTCAGGCCCGGCCCACAGCTCCCCGAGCTCCCCGGTCGAACCCCTGACGGCTCGCGAGGAGGAGGTCGCCGTCCTGGTCGCCGAGGGCTGACCAACGCTGACATCGGCGCCGAGCTGTTCATCTCGTTGAGTACCGTCAAGACGCACCTGACCGATTTGCAGCGCAAGTTGAAGGCCCATAACCGGGGCCGCGCGGCGAAGCCCCGGGAATCTGGCCGGGCCGGGCGCGGATGAACGATCGCGCCCGGCGACCGGAGCACCTCCGGGCGCCTCGGCGCAGCGCCATCCTCATGCGGCTCCGGGCCGGCCTCCATCGGCCGATCGGCTCATTCGACGACTTGGCCACCCCCTCTGAGCAGGCCGAATATGCCGAACGGGCGAGTTTGACGCCCCGGTCAGCTCCCGGGACCCGCCCCGCCGCACGTTCCGCCCCGAAATCCGCCCCCGCAGGGCCGAGTTCAGGCAGAGCTTGACGGTCGTCCCGGGCCGAGCCGGCGGGCCAGCCCGGATGCCGATCCGCAACGGCCCGGGGTCTCCCGCCGCGGTCGGCACGCCCACGGCCGGTCCCCCGCCGTGGGACGGGGGACCGGCCGTGACGGGTCACTCCTTCGGGGCTTCCGGCTCCTCCGTGAAGTCGACCTTCTTGAACTGCCGGTTCATCGACTTGGCCAGGAACCACGTCGCCACGCCGAGGGCGGCGAAGACGACGAAGCCGAGGAGACCGGGGGTGACCTTGGCGTCGTCGACGGCGAGGTCAGCGGCGAGGTGGATGAGGTTCACGGGGGCACTCATATCTCTATGGTGGCCCGGCTCACGCCGAGCCGGGCCGTCGGGGGGTCAGTCGCGCGCGTCGACGGCCTCGGCCGCCAGGGTGGGGGTGCGCAGCCCGGCGAACAGGTCGTCCTCCGGGAGGTCCACGTCAACCAGGGTACGGGCGAGCTCGTAGTCCTCGGTGGGCCAGACCTCGCGCTGGACCTCCAGCGGGACGCGGAACCACGGACCGTCGGGGTCGATCTGGGTGGCGTGGGCGATCAGCGCGCGGTCGCGGGTCTCGAACCAGCCGTCGCAGCGGACCCGGGTGGTGATCTCCCGCTCCTTGCGGCCGCTCTTCTCCCAGCCGGCGATCCACTCGCCGTACGGGGAGTCGTGGCCGTGCTCGGTGAGGTACTCGTGCAGCGCACGGATCCGGCCCATCGGGAAGCCGTGGTTGTAGTACAGCTTGAGCGGCTGCCAGGGCTCGCCGGCCTCGGGGTAGGCGTCCGGGTCGCCCGCGGCGTCGAAGGCCAGCATGGTGATCTTGTGGGTCATGATGTGGTCCGGGTGCGGGTAGCCGCCGTTCTCGTCGTAGGTCGTGATGACCTGCGGCTTGAACTCGCGGATCAGCCGGACCAGCGGCTCGGCCGCCTCCTTGACGTCCTCCAGGGCGAAGCAGCCGTCGGGCAGCGGGGGCAGCGGGTCGCCCTCCGGCAGGCCGGAGTCGACGAAGCCCAGCCAGGCCTGCTCGACGCCGAGGATCGCCCGCGCCTCGTCCATCTCCTTGCGGCGCACCTCGTGGATGTTCTCCTCGATGTACGGGTCCCCCTGGAGCTTGGGGTTGAGAACCGACCCGCGCTCGCCCCCCGTGCAGGTGGCCACGAGCACGTCCACACCCTGCTCGACGTACATGGCCATGGTGGCCGCGCCCTTGCTGGACTCGTCGTCCGGGTGGGCGTGCACCGCCATCAGTCGCAACTGCTCAGTCAACGCCTTGCGTTCCTTCCACATCATCGGGCGTTCCGCGAAGTCGGGTCTGCCCACCGTACGAACCGCTCACTTCGGGACCGCGTCGCCGCAAGGCCGGCCTGCGGCCGGTCTCCGGCGCGGCCGAGCCCCGCCCCCGCCGGACCGGCCGCGGGCGTGCCCCTCCTATAGTGACGGACTGGAGGACCGTCGCATTCCCCTGCACCGCCTGCGCGGCCCCTCCCGAGGAGAGGACGGAGTCCGATGACTGCACAGAGCACCGCCACGCAGCTGCCCGAGGGGCGTTACGGCCGGCGCGGCGACAGCGAGTCGGACCGCCGCCTGAAGGTGGTCGGCGCGGTCTGCGGCGTGCTCGGGCTGGGCCTGATCGCCTGGCTGGGCGGCTCCTACCTGCTGCGCGAGTCGAAGATCAACGGCTCGGTGCCGACCTTCCAGGTGCTCTCCGACTCCGAGGTGCAACTGCACCTGACCGTGAGTAAGAGCGACGGCACGGCCGGCACCTGCACGGTCCGCTCGCAGAGCGACGACCACGCGGTGGTCGGGGTGGCCGACTTCCCCGTCCCCGCGGCCGGGTCGAGCTACGACGCCACCGTCACCCTGCGCACCACCGCCCGCGGCACCACCGCCGAGCTGCTGGGCTGCACCCCGGCGAAGTAGGCGGGAAGGCGACGGGGAGGACCCGGGAACCGGGCGGAAGTGGCGCGCGGAGCGGCCCGGCGACGCATATTCGTCCGGCAGAACGGGCATCCGTAGGAAGTCCCGCACCCGGTACCTGTACACCGTGGCGTAACGCCACCGTCAATGCCACGACAACGCCTCTCCCGCTTGTCGGCAGGACTTGTTAGGCTCGTGGTTTCGCCCCTTCCGCACCGGATGGTACGGGAGCGGGCGTTGCTTTGTAGTTACGACCGATATCACCGACGACCCTGCTGACGACTCACACCCTCAGCACAGCCCCAGCACCTACGAGGAGCACCCGTGACCCAGACCAGTGAGAACGTGACCTGGCTCACTCAGGCCGGCTACGACCAGCTGAAGGCCGAGCTGGATCACCTGACCGGGCCCTGGCGCATCGAGATCGCCCAGAAGATCGAGGCGGCGCGCGAGGAGGGCGACCTCAAGGAGAACGCCGGCTACCACGCGGCGAAGGAGGAGCAGGGCAAGTACGAGCTGCGCATCCGCCAGCTGACCCAGCTCCTGGAGCGCGCCAAGGTCGGCGAGGCCCCGGCGGACTCCGGCGTGGTGGCCCCCGGCATGGTCGTCACGGTCGCCTTCGACGGCGACGAGGACGACCTCATGGAGTTCCTGCTCGCCTCGCGCGAGGTGGCGGGCGCCGACGACCTGGACGTCTACTCGCCGCAGTCGCCGCTGGGCCGCGCGATCGACGGCAAGAAGATCGGCGACGAGGCCACCTACGAGCTGCCGAACGGCAAGCCGGCCATGGTGAAGATCGTCAAGGTCGTGCCGCACGCCGGCTGACCCCACCCACGAAACACCGCCGAGGGCGGCCGCGGAGTCCGAACGGACCCCGCGGCCGCCCTCGGGCGTTTCCGGCAGGAACGATTCACCCCACGGGGCAAGCCCTCATCCCACGACACTCAGCCCACGACGCTCAGCCCACGACGCTCAGCCCACGGCCGAGCGGTACTTGCGCACCGACAGCCAGGAGAACACCGCCGTGATCACCACCGACCACAGCACCGACACCAGCGCCGCGTGCTGCATCGACCAGGCGCTGTCCACCGGCCCGACCTGGTTGCCGAAGAGGTCCCGGCAGGCCTGCACCGTCGCGCTGAACGGGTTCCAGTACGCGACGCCCTGGAGCCATCCCGGCATCGAGCTGACCGGCACGAAGGCGTTGGACACGAAGGTCAGCGGGAACAGCCAGATCAGCCCGGCCGAGGTGGCCGCCTCGGGGCTGCGCACCGACAGTCCGATCAGCGCACCGATCCAGGAGAAGGCGTAGCCGAGCAGGAGCAGCAGACCGAAGGCGCCGAGCGCGCCGAGCACCCCGTCGTGGATCCGCCAGCCGACCGCGAGCGCGACCAGCGCCAGCACGACCACGGTGAACGCGGTCTGGCACAGGTCCGCGAGGGTGCGTCCGACCAGCACCGCCGAGCGGGCCATCGGCAGCGAACGGAAGCGGTCCACCAGGCCCTTGGTCATGTCCTCCGCGATGCCGGCCGAGGCGCCGGCGGTGGCGAAGGTGACGGTCTGGGCGAAGATGCCGGCCATCAGGAACTGGATGTACGTGTCGGAGCTGGAGCTCGCCCCGGGGATCTTGATCGCCCCGCCCATGACGTACGAGAACAGCAGCACGAACATGACCGGCTGCATGAGCCCGAACACCACGATCTCGGGAATCCTGGACATCCTGCGCAGGTTGCGCTTGGCGACCACCCACGAGTCGTGCAGGGTCGCGGACAGGCCCCGGCGGGGCGTCGGTGCCGCCCCGCCGATGGCGTGCTCGATGGCCGTGTCGGTACTCATCTCAGCGCTCCGTTCCGGCCGTGACGGCCTGCTGGTCGTGGCCCTGACCGCCGCCCCCGTCGCCCCCGTGCCCGTCGGCGCCATCCGCGCCGCCGCTCTTCCCTCCGCCCCGGCCGCCCCGGCCACCCCGGCCGCCCTCGGAGCCGGCGCCGTCACCCTCCTCGACCGTCTCGGCGACGTGGCCGGTGAGGGTGAGGAATACGTCGTCCAGGGTCGGACGGCGCAGCCCGATGTCGTCGATCTCGATGCCCCGGCCGTCCAGTTCGCGTATCGCGTCGGCCAGCACCCGGGCACCGCCGCTGACCGGGACGGTGATCTTCCGGGTGTTCTTCTCCACCGCCGGCTCGCCCAGCGCGTATCCGGACAGCGCCGCGACCGCGTCCGTGACCAGTCCCGGGTCGTGCACCACGACCTCGATCCGCTCGCCGCCGATCTGGGCCTTGAGCTGGTCGGCGGTGCCACGGGCGATCACCCGGCCGTGGTCGACCACCGCGATGTCGTGGGCGAGCCGGTCGGCCTCCTCCAGGTACTGGGTGGTCAGCAGCAGCGTGGTGCCCTGCTCGACCAGGGTCTCGATGACCTCCCAGAGCGCGAGCCGGTTGCGCGGGTCGAGGCCGGTGGTCGGCTCGTCCAGGAACATCACCGGCGGCCGCACGACCAGCGCGGCGGCGAGGTCGAGGCGGCGGCGCATGCCGCCGGAGTACGTCTTGGCGGTGCGGTCCTTGGCCTCGGCGAGGTTGAACCACTCCAGCAGCTCCAGCGCGCGGGCCTTCGCGTCGCGGGTGCGCATCTGGTACAGCTCGCCGACCATGGTGAGGTTCTCGAAGCCGGTCAGGTACTCGTCGACCGCCGCGTACTGGCCGGACAGCCCGATCAGGCTGCGGACCCGGTCCGGGTGTTCGAGGACGTCGACCCCGGCCACCACCGCGCGGCCGGAGTCGGGGCGGAGCAGGGTGGTGAGGACGCGCACGGTGGTGGTCTTGCCCGCGCCGTTCGGGCCGAGCAGCCCGAGCACCGTGCCCTCGGGGACGTCGAGGCTGACGCCGTCCAGGGCTCGTACGTCGCCGAAGGTCTTCACCAGGTTCTCGGCTTGGATGGCTGGCGCCATGGCCTGCCTCATCTCCTCGGACGAATCTGAGCGATCTGTCCCACTTTGCCCTCCATTTGGGCGCGCGAGCGACTCGGTCCCCCGCCGTCGGCACAGAACGCGATGTATCGCGAGTCTGGCAACTCGCGATACATCGCGTCAAGGGGATTTCCGGGAAAGCTCGGAGACGACCGGGGAGACAGCCCCGGGCGGCGGCCGGGGCGGCCCCGGGGGCGGCCCCGGGGCGGCGGCCGGACGTGCTCAGCCCGCGACCACGTACCCCGCGTCCCGCAACTCGCCCACCACCAGCGCGCAGTGCTCCGGTCCCTTGGTCTCCAGGTGCAGGTCCACCTCGACCTCGGTCAGCCCCAGCCGCGGGTCGATCCGGACGTGCGCGACGTCCAGCACGTTGGCGTCCACCCTGGTCAGCACCCCCAGCAGGTCCGCCAGCGAGCCCGGCTTGTCCGCCAGCCGCACCCGCAGCGAAAGGTAGCGCCCGGCCGCAGCCAGCCCGTGCCGCAGCACCCGCTGCATCAGCTGCGGGTCGATGTTGCCGCCGGACAGCACCGCCACCACCGGGCCCTCGAAGGAGTCCGGCTGCTCCAGCAGCGCCGCGATCGGGGCCGCCCCGGCCGGCTCGACCACCAGCTTCAGCCGCTCCAGGCCGAGCAGCAGGGCCCGGGACAGGGCGTCCTCGGAGACCGTACGGATGCCGTCCGCCAGGGTGTTGACCACCTCGAAGGGGATGTCCCCGGGGCGCCCGACCATGATCCCGTCGGCCATGGTGGCGAAGTGCTCCAGCGTCACCGGCCGCCCGGCCGCCAGCGAGGGCGGGTACGCGGCCGCGGCCGCCGCCTGCACTCCGACCACCCGGACGTCCGGCCGCAGCGGCTTGACCGCCGCCGCGATCCCGGCCAGCAGCCCGCCGCCGCCCACCCCGACCAGGATGGTGCGCACCTCGGGGCACTGCTCCAGGACCTCCAGGCCGACGGTCGCCTGGCCGGTGACCACGTCCCAGTGGTCGAAGGGGTGGATGAACACCGCGCCGGTCGCCTCCGAGTACCGCTGCGCGGCCTGCAGCGCCTCGTCCACGGTGGCGCCGTGCAACCGCACCTCGGCGCCGTACTCACGGGTGGCCGCGACCTTCGGCAGCGGCGCCGCGACCGGCATGAACACGGTCGAGCGCACCCCCAGCAGCGAGGCCGCCAGCGCCACCCCCTGGGCGTGGTTCCCGGCGCTCGCCGCCACCACCCCGCCGGCCCGCTGCACCGGCGAGAGTCCCGCGATCCGCACGTACGCCCCGCGCAGCTTGAAGGAGCCGGTGCGCTGGAGGTTCTCGCACTTCAGGTGGACCGGCGCGCCGATCAGCCCGGACAGGTGCCGGCTGCTCTCCATCGGAGTCACCCGGGCGACCCCGGCGAGCATCTTCTGGGCGCCGCGGACGTCGTCGAGGGTGATCGGCCAGTTGTGCATGATCCCAGCCTAGGGCGCCCCGCGTCGGGGCGGGCCGCACCGGCGGGCGGCGTCAATCGGGGGTGTCGGGCCTGTTCCCGGGCCCGCTCCGCCCGCGTACGCTGCTGCTTCTGAGCTCCTCTCACCGCATGACGATCGTGAGCCGCGATGACGACGCCCTCGCCCCAGGCCACCGACCGAACCGAGCCCGTGCACACCCAACTCCAGTACCAGCTGGCGGTGTTCGCCCGCCGGATGGAACAGGTCCGGACCTCCGGCGGCGGCGTCGGCACGCTGGACCGGGCCGCCTACCTGCTGCTCGACCGCCTGGAGCGGCACGGGCCGGCGAACGTCAAGGCGCTGGCCGAGGCGCTCGGCGTGGACTCCTCCACGGTGACCCGCCAGGTCGCCCCACTGGTCGCGGCCGGGCTGGTCGGCCGGGTGCAGGACCCGGCCGACCGTCGCGCGGTACGGCTCGCACTGACCTCCTGCGGAACCGGTCGGCTGGCCGAAGTCCGGGACGGACGGGCCGAGTTGACCCGCCGCCTGGTGGCCGACTGGCCGCCCGAGGAACAGCAGGCGTTCTGCGCCCTGCTGGCCCGCTTCAACCTCGCGATGGAGTCGTACACGGCGGACCAGCAGGGCCAGTGACAGCGGGCGACAGCCTCAGCCGAGCGCCTGCTCGAGGTCGGCCAGCAGGTCGTCGACGGACTCGATGCCGACCGAGACGCGCACCAGGTCGGCCGGCACCTCCAGCGGCGACCCGGCCGCCGAGGCGTGGGTCATCCGGCCCGGGTGCTCGATCAGCGACTCCACGCCGCCCAGCGACTCGCCCAGGGTGAACAGCTGCGCGCGGTTGCAGACCTCGACGGCCGCCTCCTCGCCGCCGGCGACCCGGAACGAGACCATGCCGCCGAAGGCCTTCATCTGCTTGGCGGCGATGTCGTGGCCGGGGTGCTCGGGCAGGCCCGGGTAGAGCACCTGGCTGACCTTGGGGTGGCTGCTCAGCAGCTCGGCGACCTTCTCCGCGTTGGAGCTGTGCCGGTCCATGCGGACGCCCAGGGTCTTGATGCCGCGCAGCACCAGCCAGGCGTCGAACGGCCCGGACACGGCGCCCATCGCGTTCTGGTGGTACGCGACCTCCTCGCCGAGGCCCGCCTCGGCCAGCACCAGCGCACCGCCGACCACGTCCGAGTGGCCGCCCATGTACTTGGTGGTGGAGTGCACGACCGCGTCCGCGCCGAGCGAGATCGGCTGCTGGAGGTACGGGCTGGCGAAGGTGTTGTCGACCACGAGCAGCGCGCCGGCGCCGTGCGCGACCTCGGCGAGCCCGGCCAGGTCGGTGATGCCCAGCAGCGGGTTGGACGGGGTCTCCACCCACACCGCGCGGGTGTTGGGGCGCAGCGCGGCCCGGACGTCGTCCAGCTTCTGGGTGTTGGCGACGGAGAACTCGACGCCCCAGCGGGTCAGCACCTTGGCGAACAGCCGGAAGGTGCCGCCGTAGGCGTCGTTGGGGATCACGATGTGGTCGCCCGGCTTGAGGATGGTGCGCAGCAGGGTGTCCTCGGCGGCCAGGCCGGAGGCGAAGGCGAGGCCGCGGGCGCCGCCCTCCAGCGCCGCGAGGCACTCCTCCAGCGCGGTGCGGGTCGGGTTGGCGCTGCGGCTGTACTCGTAGCCGCCCCGCAGGCCGCCCACCCCGTCCTGCTTGTAGGTGGACACCTGGTAGATGGGCGTGACGACGGCCCCGGTCTGGGGGTCTGCTTCCTGACCCGCGTGGATGGCGAGGGTCTCGAAGCCGTGGGGAAGCTGGTGCTCGGTCATGGCTCCGAGCCTAACGGCCGTACGGCCGCGCGCTCGCCGGAATCGACGGACCGGAATCCGCGGACGGCCCGGTGCGTTGAATCGTTGGCAACCCTCCCTACCCCGCTGGAGCAGGCCGTGCTGTTCAACCGCCACAAGACCTCGCTCGTCCCCGCCGACCAGGCCTTGCCCGGCCGCCAGACCCCGGGTTTCGCCCTGACCGAGCCGCACACCGTCCTCGGCCACCCGCTCACCGGGCCGTACCCGGAGGGGCTGGAGGTGGCCGACTTCGGCCTGGGCTGCTTCTGGGGCGCCGAGCGCACGTTCTGGCGGCTGCCCGGCGTCTGGACGACGCTGGTCGGCTACCAGGGCGGCCACACGCCCAACCCGACGTACGAGGAGGTGTGCAGCGGGCTGACCGGGCACACCGAGGCGGTCCGGGTGGTGTTCGACCCCGCGGTGATCTCCTACGAGCGGCTGCTGAAGGCCTTCTGGGAGGCCCACGACCCGACCCAGGGCAACCGCCAGGGCAACGACGTGGGCACCCAGTACCGGTCCGCGCTCTACACCCACTCCCCCGCCCAGGCCGCCGCCGCGACCGCCACCCGGGACGCCTTCCAGCCCGCGCTGACCGCGCTCGGTCACGGCCCGATCACCACCGAGATCGCCCCGGCCGGCCCGTTCTACCCGGCCGAGCCGTACCACCAGCAGTACCTGTCGGACGCCAAGAACCCCAACGGCTACTGCGGGCTGGGCGGTACCGGCGCCTCCTGCCCGATCGGCGTCGCCCGCACCCAGGGCTGACCTCCGCCGCCCGGCCCGTTCCGGAGCCCGCCCGTAGGACGCCCGTAGGACGCCCGGGGCCGACCGGCGACCGGCCACTCAAGGTGACCGGCCCCCGGTCCGGGCGCAGACTGGAAGGGCCGGAGAGGGCTGGCCCAGCCGCCCCCGGCGGCCGGGCCGGTCCCTCGTGTGGAGAGGAGTGCGCCATGGCCGGTCTCTACCAGCGGAACTTCGACGATCCGGAGGAAGTCCGCCCCTTCGAGGAGGGAACGGGAGAGCTTCGGCTGGTCAACCTGGACGCGGGCCCGGTGGGCCGGGCCGTTTTCGAGCCGGGTTGGCAGTGGTCCAAGCACGTGAAGCCGATCGCCAGGACCGACAGCTGCCAGGCGGCCCACGCCGGGTACGTGATCTCCGGCCGGATGAAGCTCGTCATGGACGACGGGCAGGAGTGCGAGGTCGGCCCCGGCGATCTGATGATCTGCCCGCCCGGGCACGACGCCTGGACGGTCGGCGACGAGGCCTGCGTGATCGTCGACTGGCAGGGCTTCGTGGACTACGCGAAGCGGTGACCGCGGCCGGTCACAGCCGCTGCGGCGCCCTCTCGTCGGAGCCGTCCGAGGCGGTGCCGGGATTCTCCGCCAGCAGCTTGCCCTCGGCGTCGTACACCCCGATCGCGGGGCCGGCCGGCCGCCGGTGCGCGGACGGGTCCCCCGTAGGCATCGGCGGCAGGACCACGTAGTAGCCGGTCCAGCCCTTCATCCCGCTGGTGGTGACGATGGTGGCGACGGTCGGCTTGCCGTCGAAGAACGCGACGATCCGGGACGGGGTCGGACCGAGGTAGAAGCTGGCCACGACGGAGTGGTCACGGTTGCCGCTCGTCTGCGCGTAGACGCTGGGCCGGCCGTGCTCCAGGTTGTCGCTGCGCACGTCCCGGCAGCCGAAGGAGGTGTGCCAGCTCCCGTCGGACTCGCGGGACTCGTCGCAGCGCTGGTTCGCGGTGAACCAGATCCGGGTGTCGTCGGTGATCAGGATCTTCTCCCCGGGGGCGACCTGCCGCACCGGCGAGAGCGGCAGCGCGGCCTGCGTCGGGCTCGCCGAGCCGGTCGGAGTCGGCGAGCCGGTCGGGGTCGACGAGCCGGTCGGGGTCGACGCGGCCACCCCCGCCGAGGGCGCCGCCCCCGTCGAGGGCGCCGACGCCGCCTCCAGCTCCGCCGTGGCGTTCCCGGCCGGTCGGCCACCGCCCGCCGTCACCGCCGTCGCCCCGCAGATCAGCGCCACGGCCAGGGCGACCGCCCCGGCCCCCGCCCGGTGCCGGGCACGGCGTCGCCGGGCACCGGCGATGACCGCCGCCGCTTCCGGTCCGGTCGCGCGGGGGTCCTCGTTCCTGAACAGCTCTCCGAGTCGGTCCTCGAAGCTCATACCGTCACCTCGATGTGCGTCGTGGCACCCACCGGGCCGCCCGTGCGGCCGGCGAGTTCGGGGTGTGCGCGCAGCTTCGACATCGCCCGGTTGAGCGTGCTCTTCACGGTGCCCCGGGCGATTCCCAGCTCGTCCGCGATGGCGGCCTCGGTGAGGTCCCCGTAGTACCGCAGCACCACGACCGTCCGCTCCCGGCGGGTGAGCGTGCCCAGAACCTGGTGCAGCAGCGCCCGTTCGGCCTGCCGTTCGGCCAGGTCCTCGGCCAGCGGCCGGTCCGGCGTGCGGTCGGTGGGCAGTTCGCGGTTGCGCAGCCGGCGCCACCAGTCGCGGTGCTGGTTCACCACGATCCGGCGGACGTACGCGGTGGGGTCGTCGGCGGTGATCCGGTGCCAGTGCAGGTAGGCGCGTTCCAGTGCCGACTGCACGATGTCCTTGGCCCGTTCCGGATCGCCGGTCAACAGCTCGGCCGTCCGCAGGAGTTGGCGGCCGCTGCCGGCGACGAACGCGCTGAACTCGGCGTCCTGTCGCTGTCTCTGCTCGCGTTTCACACCCACCTGACTCCTCGGGCGGACCGCGAGGTTCGGTCCGCCCGGAGGCTTTCTTCAGGTGTGCGTCGGATGCGGGACGGTTGCGGGTCGGATGTGGTCAGCCGCGGGTCAGACCGCGCTGCCGGCCTTCCAGTCGGCCCAGCTCAGGTTCCAGCCGTTCAGGCCGTTGTCCGGGGCGACGGTCTTGTCCCCGGAGTTCACGACCTCGACCACGTCCCCGACCATCGAGGACTTGTAGAACTTGTAGCCGTCCGTGCTGCTGTCCGAGGCGCCCTTGGCGTCCTGGAGGCCGACGCAGCCGTGGCTGGTGTTCTGCCCGCCGAAGATCGACGGCGAGGACCAGTAGTTGCCGTGGATGAAGGTGCCGGAGGTGGTCAGTCGCTGGGCGTGCGGCACGTCGGCGATGTCGTACTCGCTGCCCAGGTTGACGGTCTGCGAGTTCATCCGGGTCTGGGTGAACTGCTCGGAGATGACCATCTTGCCGCCCCAGGTGGTGTGCTCGGGGGCGCCGCCGGAGATCTTGTAGACGGCACTGACCTGGCCGTCCGTGGTGACGGTGAGCTTCTTGGTGGCGAGGTCGGCGACGCTGGTCTGGGCGCGGCCGATGGTGAAGCTCACGTCCTTGGACTGGGTGCCGTAGACGCCCTTGGCGCCCTCGACGTCCTTGAGCCGCAGCTTCAGGGTGACCTTGGTGCCCTTGGCCCAGTACTCCTGCGGCCGGAAGTCGAGGCGGGTGCTGGAGAACCAGTGGCCGACGATCTCGACACCCGGCTCGGCTATCACGCTGATCGCCGACTGGACGGCCTTCTTGTCCGTGATCGGCTTGCTGAAGTTGATCGAGACCGGCATGCCGACGCCGACCACCGAGCCGTCCTCGGGGGTGAAGTAGCCCACGAAGGTGTTGGCCGGGGTGGCCGTGGTGAAGGTGGCGTTGGCGTCCGCCTCCAGCTTGTCCTTGTCGACGCCGCTGGCGGTGACGGAGTACTTGGTACCGCTGGCCGGGGCCGCCGCCGAGGTCCAGCTGGTGTTGTCGGAGGAGAGCTGGCCGGCCAGCTCCTTGCCGGTGGAGTCGGTGACCTTGACGGCGCTCAGGGTGCCGTTGCTGACCGTGACCTTGACCGGCTCGCTGAAGCTGGCGCCGGTGGTGCCGTCCGCGGGGGTGACGGTGATCACGGCGGCCGAGGTCTTCGGGGCGCTGCCGCCGCCCGAACCCTGGTTGCCGTTGGCGCCGCCGCCGGAGCCGGCGTTGCCGCCGCTGCCGCTGCCGCTGTTGTCGTTGCAGGCCGCGAGCAGCAGGACCGGAGCACCGATCAGGCCCGCGAGAACTCCGCGTCGGCTCCAGTTGCCCCCGGCCACCCGCCCCTGACCGTCCCGTGCCGTCACGTCGCGTCTCCCTGCTGAATTCATCCCGGGCAATTACGGATACAGAAACGCAATCCGGCTGCTCACGGTTCCATCACCGAAGGGTAAGCGATCGTATGAGATGACCCAACTTCCCCCAGAACATGGACAAAACGCCCGGCCCGCCGAGAGCGGGCCGGGCGTTCACGGGCGGTCACGGCACGAACGGCCGTTACTCGGCGGACTCCTCCACCGTGTACTCGTCCCACTCCTCGCTCTCGGGGTCGAACTCCGTCTGCGCCGACTCCCAGGTCGCCGAGGCGAGCTCGACGCCCGGGACGTCGCCGAGCAGCGCGACGGGGTCGATGAAGTGGGCGAGCGAACCCGACGGGTCCACCTCGATGGCCTCGACGGACTGGGCCCGCTCCTCGTCGTCGAGGTACTCGTCCCCGGCGACCTGCTGCAGGGCCGCCGCCTTGAGGGCGCCCTCGTCGGTGATCTCCGCGATGAGCTCGATCTTGAGCTTGACGTAGCGCGGGGCGTCGGTCGTTTCAGTGCTGGTCATGCGTGCGAGCGTACGGGAACGAAGGCCCCCCGGCGCGCACACGGAGGCCGGGCGCACGGGAAGGGCCGGCCCTCGGAACAGGACCGGCCCCACCGTTTCCTCCGCCTCGGCTCCCCCACCCGGGAGCCGCGGAGCCGCGCCGTGCGGCGCGGTGATCGCCGCGGGAGCCGCCGCACCCTGTCGACCGGCCGGAGCCGGACAGGGGCGGGACGACGGCGCCTCCCGCGGAGGGCCCCTCCCTCCGATGCCGGTCGGGGAGGGCGGACACGGCGGTCGGGTCAGGACCGTCCGACGTGTCCGGAGCCGGCCGCGCCCGCCGGGGAGCCGCTCCCGGTCGGCCGCTGCCGTCTCGCTCGGCGTCTCGCCGTTGACCACCACGATGCCGGAGCGTTGTTAACCACGTGCTGCGGGCAGGTGACGCCGGTGTACCACTTCGCCCGTGGACGAATCCTTCCGGTCCGTCCACGGGCGCAGCAGGGGTGAGCGGGCGTCAGCGCGCGGCCGCTCCGTGCGCGGGCGTCAGCGCGCGCCCGCCCCGTGCGCGGGCGTCAGCGCGCGCCCGCCCCGTGCGCGGGCGTCAGTGCGCGCCGCGGGTGGTCAGGAAGCCGAGCAGGTCCTGCCGGGTGACGATGCCCTGCGGCTTGCCCTCGACCAGCACGACCGCCGCGTCGGCCTTCTCCAGCACGGTCATCAGGTTGGTGACGGTCTCGCCCGACCCGACCACCGGCAGCGGCTTGGACATCACCTTGTCCAGGGTGTCGGACAGCTCGATCTCCTTGGCGAAGATGCCCTCCAGCAGCAGCTTCTCCACCACGGAGCCGATCACCTCGCCGGCCATGATGTCCGGGTGGCCGGCGCCCGGGGAGACCACCGGCATCTGCGAGACGCCGTACTCGCGCAGCACCCGGACCGCCTCGGCGACCGTCTCGTTGGGGTGCATGTGGACGAACTGCGGGACGCCGCCCTGCTCCATGGACTCCTTGCGGGCCAGCACCTCGCCGATGTGGGCCTCGTCGGTGGAGGAGGGCAGGAAGCCGTAGTCGGCCATCCAGTCGTCGTTGAAGATCTTCGACAGGTAGCCGCGGCCGCCGTCCGGCAGCAGCACCACGACGACGTCGTCCGGCCCGAGCTTGCGGGCCACCTCCAGCGCGGCCACCACGGCCATGCCGCAGGAACCGCCGACCAGCAGGCCCTCCTCCTTGGCCAGGCGGCGGGTCATCTGGAACGAGTCCTTGTCGGAGACCGCGACGATCTCGTCCGCGACGTTGCGGTCGTAGGCGGTCGGCCAGAAGTCCTCACCGACACCCTCGACCAGGTACGGACGGCCGGTGCCGCCCGAGTAGACCGAGCCCTCCGGGTCGGCGCCGACGACCTTGACCTTGCCGCCGGAGGCCTCCTTCAGGTAGTTGCCGGTGCCGGAGATGGTGCCGCCGGTGCCGACGCCCGCCACGAAGTGGGTGATCTTCCCCTCGGTCTGCTCCCACAGCTCCGGCCCGGTGGAGTGGTAGTGCGAAGCCGGGTTCTCCGGGTTGGAGTACTGGTCCGGCTTCCAGGCGTTCGGGGTCTCACGGACCAGGCGGTCGGAGACGTTGTAGTAGGAGTCCGGGTGCTCCGGCGCGACGGCGGTCGGGCAGACGACCACCTCGGCGCCGTACGCGCGCAGGGTGTTGATCTTGTCGGTGGACACCTTGTCGGGACAGACGAAGATGCACTTGTAGCCCTTCTGCTGGGCCACGATCGCCAGGCCGACACCGGTGTTGCCGGAGGTCGGCTCCACGATCGTGCCGCCCGGCTTGAGGGCGCCCGAGGCCTCGGCGGCCTCGATCATGCGCATCGCGATGCGGTCCTTCACCGAGCCGCCGGGGTTGAAGTACTCGACCTTCGCCAGCACAGTCGCGCTGATGCCCTCGGTGACCTTGTTCAGCTTGACCAGCGGCGTGTTGCCGACCAGGTCGATGATCGAGTTGTGGTACCGCACGGGGGTCCTCCCGGTCTATGGGCATGCGAGTGCATTCGGTACTGCAAAGCCTAGGGCGTGGGCGGCACCCCGGGGTTCCCCTCCGGCGCAGCGCCCCCAATGGCCCACCCCGTCCGTGCCGCCGGTACTCCCGCCCCCGGTGCGGGTAAGAGCGCTGTGAGGCGTTGCCGCCGCCCCGAGGGGAACGGCACGAGGACGCGAAGGGGGTCCCGAATGCCAGGCGCACAGGACTCACGGGCCCGGGTGGCCCGGCGGATCGCCACCGCGGCGGCGTACGGCGGCGGCGGGCTCGGCCTGCTGGGCGTGGGCCTGGTGGGGGTGCTGCTGACCGAGAGCAAGCTCGCCGTCCAGGCCATCGGCGTTCTGGAGACCGTCCCACCCAAGGCGAACGGCGTCTACGGCGAGGCCTTCGCCGACCGCCACGCCGCCCCGCAGGCGCCGCTGGTGCTGGCCGTCCTCGGTGACTCCACCGGCGCGGGCCTCGGGGTGGCCCGGGCCCGGGAGACCCCGGGCGCGCTGCTGGCGGCCGGCCTCGCCTCGGTGGCCGAGCGCCCGGTGCGGCTGGTCAACGTGGCCCGCTCCGGCGGCCGCTCCGCCGACCTCTCCGGCCAGCTGGAACAGGCCCTGCGGCACCGCCCGGACGTCGCCGTGATCATGGTCGGGGCCAACGACGTCACCCGGCACAGCCCCGCCCAACTCGCCGTCCGCCAGCTCGGCGAGGCCGTCGCCGCGCTGCGCGCGAACGGCTGCGAGGTGGTGGTGGGCACCTGCCCGGACCTCGGGACGATCAAGCCGGTGCGCCCGCCGCTGCGCTGGGTGGCCCGGCGGCTGAGCCGTCAGCTGGCCGCCGCGCAGACCATCGCGGTGGTGGAGGCGGGCGGGCGCACCGTCTCGCTGGGGTCACTGCTCGGCCCGGAGTTCGCGGCCCGCCCGGAGATGTTCGCCGCCGACCGGTACCACCCCTCCGCCCAGGGCTACGCCACCGCCGCGATGGCCGTCCTGCCCTCGGTGTGCGCCGTGCTGGGCCTGTGGCCGGAGGAGGAGCGCCCGAGCGCCGCCGTCCCGGGCGAGACGGTGCTGCCGGTCGCGGTGGCCGCCGCCGCGGCGGCCGGGCGGGCGGGCACCGAGGTCGCGGCCGTGGAGGCGGAGGGCGCGAGCCGGCGCTGGGCCCTGCTGCGCCACCGGCTGCGGGTCGGCCCGGACTCGGCGCGGGAGGGGGGCGAGGGCCCCGGGAACACGTCGGCCAGCTCACACACCGGGGCCGGTGACGGTTGAGCTACCAAGCGGTAGCTTTCCTCCCGGACCGCCAAGTCCGTCGTCACTCAGCGAGGAGCCCGCAATGCCCGAAGCCGTCATCGTCAGCGCCGCCCGTTCGCCGATCGGCCGGGCCTTCAAGGGCTCGCTCAAGGACGTCCGCCCCGACGACCTGACCGCCCACGTCATCCAGGCCGCCCTGGCCAAGGTCCCCCAGCTCGACCCGCGCCAGATCGACGACCTGATGCTCGGCTGCGGCCTGCCCGGCGGCGAGCAGGGCCACAACCTGGCCCGCATCGTGGCCGTCCAGATGGGCATGGACTACCTGCCCGGCGCCACCATCACCCGCTACTGCTCCTCCTCGCTGCAGACCACGCGCATGGCGCTGCACGCGATCAAGGCCGGCGAGGGCGACGTCTTCGTCTCGGCCGGCGTCGAGACCGTCTCGCGCAGCATCAAGGGCACCTCGGACGGCCTGCCGGGCACCATGAACCCGATCTTCGACGAGGCCCAGGCCCGCACCGCCAAGCGCGCCGAGGAGGGCGGCGGCGAGTGGCACGACCCGCGCGAGGACGGCCTGCTGCCGGACGCCTACATCGCGATGGGCCAGACCGCCGAGAACCTCGCCGCGCTCAAGGGCATCACCCGCGCCGAGCAGGACGAGTTCGGCGTCCGCTCGCAGAACCTCGCCGAGGCCGCCATCAAGGCCGGTTTCTGGGAGCGCGAGATCACCCCGGTCACGCTGCCGGACGGCACCGTGGTCAGCACCGACGACGGCCCGCGCGCCGGCGTGACCCTGGAAGGCGTGTCCGGCCTGAAGCCGGTGTTCCGCCCGGACGGCACCGTCACCGCCGGCAACTGCTGCCCGCTGAACGACGGCGCCGCCGCGCTGGTCATCATGTCCGACACCAAGGCCCGCGAGCTCGGCATCACCCCGCTCGCCCGGGTGGTCTCCACCGGCGTCAGCGCCCTCTCCCCCGAGATCATGGGCTACGGCCCGGTCGAGGCCTCCAAGCAGGCGCTCAAGCGGGCCGGCCTGACCATCGACGACATCGACCTGGTCGAGATCAACGAGGCCTTCGCGGCCCAGGTGATCCCCTCCTACCGCGACCTGGGCATCGACCTGGACAAGCTGAACGTCAACGGCGGCGCCATCGCGGTCGGCCACCCCTTCGGCATGACCGGCGCCCGGATCACCACCACGCTGATCAACTCCCTGCAGTGGCACGACAAGCAGTTCGGCCTGGAGACCATGTGCGTCGGCGGCGGCCAGGGCATGGCCATGGTCATCGAGCGCCTCAGCTGACCACCCCCCGCCTCCCAAGGGTCTGGACCACCCATTTGGAGTGACACTGGGTAATTGAGGGCCGGATCACACCGCGAGGTCGATCCGGCCCTCTTCTCCGTCATTTCCGGTCCCTTGATCGACACTGCGGAGCGGATCAACTCCACTGCGTAGAACGGTGTTACCTAACAATTTGGGGACAAGGGCGAAAGTCCGGGACGAATTAGACATTCGCCACTGCGTCAACAGCCCCCCATGCGGCAGTGTGGACACGTAACCCCGTTCCGCTCCTCGCTAGGAGTACGTTCCGTGAGCGCCGTCTACACCATCCTGCTGCTGATCCTGATCACCGTGTCGACCGCCGTGCTGCTCCGCCTCCGCGGGATCTCCCGCCGGCTGGACGCGCAGGCCGCGGCCCCGGCCGTGCCCGCACCGGTGGACGAGGCCGCGATACGCCGGGCCGTCTCCGAGGCGCTCGCCGCCGACCGCGAGCGGGAGATCACCGAGGCCCGGGCCTTCTGGGCCGAGCAGGAGGCCCGCGCGGCCGAGGACGCGCCACTGTTCGACTCCCCGTTCACCGGCGCCTTCACCGGCACCGACGAATGGCCGCTGTTCTTCCCCCGCCCCACCGGCCCGCAGGACGCCGCCGACAACGCCGGGACGATGGACCCGGAGTTCGGCGAGGCGCTGCGCTCCGCGCTGGAGGACCTGATCAGCGGGGGCGGCACCGGCGCGGCCGAGACCGGCACCGAGGGCGGCGCCCCGCTGCGCCCCGGCCACCCGGTCGGCGAGACCGCCAAGGACGCCCGGGCCCGCCGGGAGGCCGACCTGCTGGCCACCGGCCTGGAGGCCGGACTGCTGGACGCCGAGCCCGCCGTCGAGGAGGTCCCGGTCGCCGCGCCCGACCCGCGCCGCCACCCGTCGCACCCCGACTTCGTGCCGAGCCAGACGCCCTCCCACGAGTGGACCGACACCCGGCTCGCCGCCCTCGCCGCCGAGGCCGTCGCCCTGGTCGACGTCCGCCCGGGCCCGCTGGGCACCCTGGACGTGTACGCCTTCGCCGACGGCACCACGCTGTGCGTGGCCCCGGGCGACCGGGAGGCCGCCTACCGGCTGATCGACGCGGTCCGTGCCGGTGAGCACGTCCGGCTGCTCGGCGGCTCGCGGTTCTCCGGCTCGTACTCGTTGACCTTCTCCACCGACGACGAGGCCGTCTACGTGCTCGCGGACCGGGTGGTCGCCAGCATCTGACACCAGCTCAACCACGCAGCAGGACCGAAGGCCGGCCGGACAAGGGGTTAGCGACCCGGCCGGCCTTCGGCGCGTCCGCGCCCGTGCCGGCTCCGCGGGGTCGGGCGCATCGTGCACGTCAGCCGCGCCGGGCGCGTCAGGCACGTCAGGCACGTCAGGCGCGTCAGGCGCGTCAGGCGCAGAGTTCGGCCGTCTCCCGTACCGCGGCCACCGCCCCGGCCAGCACCTCGCCGGCCGCCACCGGCCCGTCCGGCAGCGCCACCGCGGCGTCCTCCGGCAGGGCCGTCAGCGCGGCCGCCAGGTCGTGCCCGGCGACGGCCAGTTGGTCCCCTGCCGCGAAGGCCCCGGCGTCCGGGAACTCCCGCTCCGGCCCGCCCTCCGCCGCGAGCGCCAGCCCGGCCAGCCGCCGGGCCAGCGCCAGCGCGGCCGCCGCCCGCGAGGGGTGCCCGGGCACCGCGCCCAGCAGCTTGCTCTGCGGCAGCGAGCGGAAACGATCCGCCAGTTTGTCGACGGCTTCGACCAGGGGCTGTACGTCATGCATGCGGATGAGCCTAACCAAACGCCGCCGGGCCCCGGAGCGTTCGCTCCGGGGCCCGGCGGCAGTGGTACGGCGGGACTGGCGTCAGTCGTCGCCGCGGAGGATCGCGATGAGGCGCATCAGCTCCATGTAGATCCAGACCAGCGACAGGGTGAGCCCGAAGGCGGCCCGCCAGGACTCGCGCTGCGGGGCGCCCTGGGTGATGGCCTCCTCGATCGCCGCGAAGTCCAGCGACAGGAAGAAGGCGCCCAGGCCGATGCCGACCAGGCCGACCACGATGCCCAGCGGGCCGGAGCGCAGGCCCATGTCGGCACCGAAGGCCATCGCGATCACGTTGACCAGCATCAGCAGCACGAAGCCCAGGGCGATCGCGATGCCGATCCGCTGGTAGCGCGCGGTGACCCGGATCCGGCCGCTCTTGTAGGCGAACAGCATCGCCCCGAAGACCGCCGCCGTGCCCAGCACCGCCTGGATCACGATGCCGTTCAGCACCGTGTTGAGCGCGTGCGACCAGGCGCCCATCGCGAAGCCCTGGAGGGCCGCGTACGTCAGGATCAGCGCCGGGCTGACGCTGCGCTTGAAGGAGGCGACCAGGCCGACCACCATGGCCACCAGGCTGGCGGCGATCGCGAAGCCGTAGTTCTCGAACGGCAGCGCGAACCAGGCCACCGCGCCGGCGGCGACCAGCGTCAGCAGCGTCATGGCGGTGCGGGCGACCACGTCGTCGAGCGTCATCCGCCCGGTGGCCGCGGGGCCGGCCGACGGCCCGTTGTACATCTGGTAGAGCTGCTCGTCCGTCAGCGGGCCCTGCCCCTGGGGCTGGGCGTACTGCGTCCCCGCGTAGGGGTTGCCGTACGGGCCCCCGGCCTGACCGCTCGTTCCGAACCCCGCGTAACCGGGCTCGCGGGTGAACGACCCTTCCCGCGAGAAGACCGGGTTGCTGCTTCTCATTGCTCATTCCCTCCGTGGCGGCACTGCACCGCCCGTGCACCAGGGTAATGGCTTGGCAAAAATAACGGGATACGCCGCGAGGAGGATCCGGTGAACGACTCCCGGCGGGGACGCCGGTGGCGCCCCCGCGGGTCGTTGCGGTGCCCGGAGCCGGACTCGAACCGGCACGGCCTCGCGGCCAAGCAGTTTTAAGCTGCCCGTGTCTGCGTTCCACCATCCGGGCGTCCTGCGAACCACCCCTGAGAGTAGTCGCCCGGATCACCCTTTCGCATGTTCCTGGCCCGGGAAGTTGTCATGTTTCCTTGCCATCTGACGAACAGTTCGGGATTCGGCCACGAAGCGTTGTGATTCCGGCCACCACGCCGACCTCAGGGTTCCCGTCATACCCCAGGAGGAGGGTGCCGCCCCTCCCTACGCCCAGCGGTGGTCGGGCCAACCGTCCGGCGGAGCGACGCTGGACCATGATCACCTGACGGAGCATGGAGGTACGAATCCGCGAAGCAGCAAGGAGCACCCCCGTGACCACGTCGACCGCAACCGCCGTCCACACCGGCCTGGCGGCCGCCCGCGCCACCGGTCTGAACAAGGTCTACGGGGAGGGGGAAACCCGGGTCGTCGCCCTCGACGACGTCAGCGTGACGT
>NZ_JBIRJC010000041.1:0-48351 GCF_044329365.1 Kitasatospora sp. NPDC017646
TCCGCCGCGAACGGAGCGATCTTCGCCTCGGCCAGCGAACGCACCGCCTCACGGAGCATCTCGTGCTCCTCGGAGATGCGGAAGAGATCGAAGTCAGCCGCCCCTGCGCTGCCCGCCATGATGCCTGCCTCGTCGTCCAGTGACCGACGTCCGAACGACGTCTGATCCGAGTCGAATCGCGGTTAACTACCGTTCAGTAGAGATCCTAGGGCTCCGACCTGCGGCTGCCTAGCGTCCTCGGCGTGCGGGCGAACGGTGCCGACCCGAGCCGGGCGGATAGCATCAGGGGCACCCTCTACTGGTCGAACCTGCACTAAGGGGAACCCGTGACCCTCCGCATCTCCGTGATCGGCACCGGCTACCTCGGCGCCACGCACGCCGCCGCGATGGCCGAGTTCGGCTTCGAGGTGCTGGGCCTGGACATCGACCCCGACAAGATCGCCACGCTCACCGCCGGCCAAGTGCCGATGTACGAGCCGGGCCTGTCCGAACTGCTGCTCAAGCACGTGGCCGGGCACGAGGGATCGACCGGGCGGCTGCGCTTCACCACCTCCGCCAAGGAGGCCGCCGAGTTCGGCGACGTGCACTTCATCTGCGTGAACACCCCGCAGCGCAAGGGCGAGTTCGCCGCCGACATGACGTACGTGGACACCGCGTTCGACGAGCTCGCGCCGCACCTGACCCGCCCGGCGCTGGTGGTCGGCAAGTCCACCGTGCCGGTCGGCTCGGCGGCCCGGCTGGCCGAGCGGCTGGCCGCGCTGGCGCCGGTCGGCGAGGCGGCCGAACTGGCCTGGAACCCGGAGTTCCTGCGCGAGGGCTTCGCCGTCCAGGACACCCTGCGCCCCGACCGGATCGTGGTCGGCGCCCAGAGCGAGCGGGCCGAGCAGCTGCTGCGCGAGGTGTACGCGGACCCGATCGCCGCCGGGGTGCCGTTCCTGGTCACCGACTACGCGACCGCCGAACTGGTGAAGGCCGCCGCCAACTCCTTCCTGGCCACCAAGATCTCCTTCATCAACGCGATGGCCGAGGTCTGCGAGGCGGCCGGCGCGGACGTCACGCTGCTCTCCACCGCGCTCGGGTACGACGAGCGGATCGGCCGCAAGTTCCTCAACTCAGGCCTCGGCTTCGGCGGCGGCTGCCTGCCCAAGGACATCCGGGCGTTCATGGCGCGGGCCGGCGAACTCGGCGCCGACCAGGCGCTGACCTTCCTGCGCGAAGTCGACTCGATCAACATGCGGCGCCGCTCGCGGATGGTCGAGCTGGCCCGCGAGCAGTGCGGCGGCGGTTTCCTGGGCCGCCGGGTCGCCGTCCTCGGCGCCGCCTTCAAGCCCAACTCGGACGACATCCGGGACTCCCCGGCCCTCAACGTGGCGGCGCAGATCCAGCTCCAGGGCGCCCAGGTCACCGTCTACGACCCGAAGGCCGTGGACAACGCGCGCAAGATGTTCCCCTCCCTGGCGTACGCCGACTCCGCCATGGAGGCCGCCGAGGGCGCCCACGTCGTCCTCCACCTCACCGAGTGGGCCGAGTTCCGCGAGCTCGACCCGGCCGAGCTCGGCGCCGTCGTCGCCGAGCGCCGCCTGCTCGACGGCCGCAACGTCCTCGACGCCGAAGCCTGGCGCGCCGCCGGCTGGACCTACCGCGCCCTCGGCCGCCCCAGCTGATCCCACCCCCCGGCCCGCCCGGACGCCGACTCCGTCGAACGTGTTCGAACCGCATGCGAAGATCCGCTCGTCGACGGTACGGGAGACCGGGGGGTTCTTCATGCGCAGGCGGTTCACAACGGTGTGCGCGGGGGGGAGAGACTTCCCGCTCGACGGACGTCATCTTCCGCAGGTGGACGGCCACCTCTTCTGCTTCCCCTCCCACGGCAGCCTGGGGCGGGGCCAGATTTCGGCCCCACCCCCGCCCGTCCCTCGGAATTCCAGGTTGCCTCAGGTGCGCGGGCGCTCCCAAATAACGGTGTCGATAGCGCCTATCGGACCCGATTTGCCAGGCCGAGGCGGGGAATCTCGATGGCGGGGCACTTGTCCATCACCATGGACAACCCTGCAGCCTGTGTCCGCTCGTACGCGGCTTCATCGATCACGTCGAGCTGGAACCAGACGGCCTTGGCACCGATCGCGGCCGCCTCGTCCGCGACATCCCCGGCGAGGTCGGAGCGGACGAAGACATCCACAACGTCGACCTCGAAGGGGATGTCCGCGAGGGACGCGTACCCCTTCTCGCCGTGCACGGTCTCGGCCTTCGGGTGCACCGGCACGATGCGCTTGCCGAAGCGCTGCAGGACCTCGGCCACGCCATGGGCCGCCCTCCGCTGGTTGGACGAGAGGCCCACGACGGCCCAGGTGTCGCCCAGTTCGGTGAGGATCTTCCGGACCGTCTCCGGGTCGCCATACATGTCCTGCCTCCTCGCAGCCGAGTACCGAGAACTCACCAGACCCCAGCACTGCCGCCCCGCCGACCATTCCCTGCCGAGATCTGCGCTGGTCAGCGCGCCAGGTCGACATGAAATCGGATGGCACCTGGCGTAACCGTCCCGGTCGACGTGGTGGACGTGTTCGCGAACAGTTCGCCCGCCGGGGAGGTGGCGGGCCAGGCGGTGGCGGCCGGGGCGAAGGCGGTCTGGTTCCAGCTCGGCGTCATCGACGAGGCCGCGTACGGGCGGACCCGGGCCGCGGGGGTCCCGATGGTGATGGACGGGTGCCCGGCCATCGAGATCCCGCGGCTGGGCTGAGGACTCAGGCCCCGCCGTCGAGCTGGGCGATGGTGGCGATGGAGGGCCGTCGGCTCGCCCGCAGCGTGGCGGCGACGGACTCGGCGTCGCGCAGCACGCGGACGGCGTTGTGCCAGGTGAGCTTGGCCAGGTCGGCCTCCGACCAGTGGCGGCCGAGGAGTTCGGCGACCAGGTTGGGGTAGCCCGCCACCGAGTCGAGGCCGTCCGGCAGGAAGGCGGTGCCGTCGAAGTCGCCACCGATGCCGATGTGGTCGATGCCCGCGACCTCGCGCATGTGGTCGAGGTGGTCGGCCACGGTCGACGGGGTGGCGATCGGGCGCGGGTTGGCGGCCTCGAAGGCGCGCTGGCGCTCCATGGCCGGCGGGGTGGTGTCCAGCGGGTGGAAGCCGTGGGCGCGCATGTTCTCGTCGGCGGCCAGGGTCCACTCGATCGCGGCGGGCAGGATGAACTTCGGGACGAAGGTCGCCATCGCCACCCCGCCGTTGGCGGGCAGCTGGGCGAGCACGTCGTCCGGGATGTTGCGCGGGTGGTCGCAGACCGTGCGGGACGAGGAGTGCGAGAAGACGACCGGCGCCTCGGTGACCCGCAGGGCGTCCCGCATGGTGTCGGCGGAGACGTGCGAGAGGTCGACCAGCATGCCGAGCCGGTTCATCTCCCGGACGACCTCCTCGCCGAACCGGGTCAGCCCGCCGGCCACCGGCTCGTCGGTCGCGGAGTCGGCCCACGGCACGTTGTCGTTGTGGGTGAGCGTCAGGTAGCGCACGCCGAGCTCGTACAGGGCACGCAGGGTGGCCAGTGAGCAGTCGATCGAGTGGCCGCCCTCGGCACCCATCAGCGAGGCGATCCGGCCCTCGGCGCGGGCGGCCTCCATGTCGGCGGCGGTACGGGCCAGGCGCAGCCGGTCCGGGTAGCGTTCGACCAGGGCGTGGACGAAGTCGACCTGCTCCAGGGTGGCGCTCACCGCGTGGTCGCCGGCCAGCGAGGCGGGCACGTAGACGGACCAGAACTGCGCGCCGACCCCGCCCTCCGCGAGGCGGGCGAGGTCGGTGTGCAGGCGGTCGCTCTGGTCGGCGGCGAGGTCGAGCGCGCCGAGGTCGTACCCGGCCTGCTCGCGCATCGCCCAGGGGAGGTCGTTGTGACCGTCCACCACGGGGGCGGTGCGCAGCAGGGCGCGGGCGGCGGCCAGCGGGGTGGCGGAGTCCGTCTGAGGAGTCATACGGGCTGTTCTACCCCACCGGGTCGTCAGGCCTTACTTGCTGCCGAAGCCGAACGGCGGGGCCCCGGCCACCTTGGCCCGGAGCTTCTTGCCCTTCTCGGTGGCCTGGTTGTTCAGCTCGGCCTGGAAGTCGGTCATCTTCTCGGCGAGCTCCGGGTCGAAGGCGGCGAGCATCCGCACCGCGAGCAGACCCGCGTTGCGCGCGCCGGCCACCGACACGGTCGCGACCGGGACGCCGGCCGGCATCTGGACGATGGACAGCAGGCTGTCCATCCCGTCCAGGTAGCGCAGCGGCACCGGCACGCCGATGACCGGCAGCGGGGTGACGGAGGCCAGCATGCCGGGCAGGTGGGCCGCGCCGCCGGCGCCCGCGATGATCGCCTTCAGACCGCGCTGGTGGGCGTTCTCGCCGTACGCGACCATCTCGCGGGGCATCCGGTGGGCGGAGACGACGTCCACCTCGTAGGGGACCTCGAACTCGTCCAGGGCCTGGGCGGCGGCCTCCATGACCGGCCAGTCGGAGTCCGAGCCCATCACGATGCCAACGACAGGAGAGGTCATTCGGTGATCGTTCCTCGCAGGTAGGCGGCCGCATGGCGGGCGCGCTCGCGGACGTCGTCGAGGTCGTCCCCGAAGACGTTGACGTGGCCGACCTTGCGGCCGGGCTTCACGTCCTTGCCGTACATGTGGATCCGCAGCCCCGGGTCGCGGGCCATGCAGTGCAGGTAGGCGTGGTACATGTCCGGGTAGTCGCCGCCGAGGACGTTGACCATGACGGTCCACCTGGCGCGCGGCCGGGGGTCGCCGAGCGGGAGGTCGAGGACGGCCCGCAGGTGGTTCTCGAACTGCGAGGTGACGGCGCCGTCCTGGGTCCAGTGCCCGGAGTTGTGCGGGCGCATGGCGAGCTCGTTGACCAGGATCCGGCCGTCCCGGGTCTGGAACAGCTCGACGGCCAGGTGGCCGACGATGCCGAGGTCGCCGGCGATCCGAAGGGCGAGCTGCTGGGCCTCGTCGGAGAGGGCGGGGTCGAGGTCCGGCGCGGGGGCGGTGACCTCGGCGCAGACGCCGTTCTCCTGGACGCTCTCCACGACCGGGTAGGCGACGGCCTGGCCACTGGGCGAGCGGACCACGCTGGCGGCCAGCTCGCGGACGAAGTCGACCTTCTCCTCGGCCAGCACCGGGACGCCTGCCAGGAACGGGGCCTGCGCCTGCTGCTCGTCGTCGACGACCCAGACGCCCTTGCCGTCGTAGCCGCCGCGGACGGTCTTCAGCACGACCGGGTAGCCGGTGCCCTCCTGCGCGAAGGCGGTGACATCGGCCGGGTCGGCGACGATCCGGTGCCGGGGGCAGGGCACCCCGATGGAGTCGAGCCTGGCCCGCATCACGCCCTTGTCCTGGGCGTTGACCAGCGCATCCGGGCCGGGACGGACGGCGATGCCGTCGGCCTCCAGGGCCCGCAGGTGCTCGGTGGGGACGTGCTCGTGGTCGAAGGTGATGACGTCGCAGCCGGCGGCGAAGCGGCGCAGGGTGTCGAGGTCGCGGTAGTCACCGAGGACGACGTCGGAAACCACCTGTGCGGCGGAGTCCTGGGGAGTGTCGGCGAGGAGCTTGAACCGGACCCCGAGCGGGATTCCCGCCTGGTGTGCCATGCGGGCCAGCTGCCCGCCACCGATCATGCCCACCACTGGAAAATTCACATTGCCCGGGGAAGTCACCCCGCCAGGATATCCGGGCCGGTGGGGGGCCTTGGAGCCGCGGTGGGGCCGTGAGTAGTGGACGCGCGTAGATGTCAACCCCCGTCCCGGACGGCTGAGCCGTTCGGTGGAAGCGGGTAGCCTGGACGGCCAGGTCCTCGTCCGCGCGGTCGGATCATGTGCGTGCACGCAGGGCTCAAGGGATGGTTGCGTCCCAGCGATCCGTCCTTTCGACCCGCGTACACATGGAGGCCAACGGTATGGCGACGACCGCAGCTTCGGAGCCCTCGCTCATGCAGAAACTGCGTGGGCTCAGGGGTGAGGCGGTGAAGTTCGGCATCGTCGGCCTGACCGGCGTGATCGTCAACGCGGGCGTCTTCTGGGTCTGCCTGAAGGCGACCGGGCCGGTCAACTCCTTCTCGGGCTACATCGCCACCGGCGTCGCGATCGGCACCAACTACCTCGGCTACCGCTACTGGCTCTACCGCGACCGGGACGCGGCCTCGCGCAAGCGCGAGATCACCCTGTTCCTGATCTTCAGCGCCATCGGCATGCTGATCGAGAACGGCATCAACGCCTTCTCGGTGCACGTGCTCGGGTACCACTCGGCCACCAGCCAGCTGATCGCCAAGAACGTGATCGGTCTGATCGCCGGCACGGCCTTCCGGTTCTTCTCCTACCGGACGTGGGTCTTCAAGGCGCTGCCGGAGACCGAGCCGGGCGTCGACGCCGCCGCCGGCGGCCAGGAGCTGGCCGCCCAGGCCGAGCTGATGCTCGTCACCGAGCAGATCCGCTTCGCCAAGGCCGAGTAGGTCCCTCCCGCCTTGCCCGGGCTCCGCCCCTTGCCCGGTCCGCCTCCGCGAGAGGACAGTGGTGACCGAGGGCGAGCACGGCCCGCGGACGATCGAGGCCGAGGGGGTCCCAGGAGGCGCGCCATGACGTTCGTCCAGATCATCGACTGCAAGACCGACAGGCTCGACGACCTCAACCAGCTGATGGACACCTGGGTCGAGGCCACCGACGGCACCCGGACCGCCTCGCACGCGGTGGTCGGCACCGACCGCTCCGACACCCGGCACGTGGTGGAGATCGTGGAGTTCCCCTCCTACGAGGAGGCGATGCGCAACTCCAAGCTCCCCCAGACCGACCGGATCTTCCGCGAGATGGTGGCGCTCTGTGACGCGCCGCCCACCTTCACCAACCTCGACGTGGTCCGCGACATGCGGCTCGACAGCGCCTCGTGACCGGTCCCGGCGACTGGCCCCGGTGACTGGTGGCCCCGGTGACTAATCCTGGTGGCTGCGGCCGAGGAAGAGCGCGAACACCGCGGGCTTCAGCGAGAGCAGCTCCAGCCGACCGCCGTCCGCCTCCGCCAGGTCGCGGGCGACGGCCAGGCCGATCCCGGTGGAGTTGCGGCCGCTGACCGCTCGCTCGAACACCCGGTTGCCGAGGTCGGCCGGCACCCCGGCGCCCTGGTCCTGTACCTCGACCACCACCGAGGTGCCCGAGGGCCGCACCCGCAGGGTGATCGTCCCGGCGCCGTGCATCAGCGAGTTCTCGATCAGGGTGGCCAGCACCTGGGCCACCGTCCCCGGGGTGCCGACCGCGGTGACCCCGTGCAGGCCCTCCAGCGACAGCACCCGGCCCTGCTCGCGCAGCGTCGGGCCCCACTCCTCCACCTGCTGTTTGATCACCTCGTCCAGGTCGAAGGCGACGGCGGTGGGGCTGCGCGGGTCGCGCTGGGTGGTGAGCAGTCGCTGGACGACGTCGGTGAGCCGCTCGACCTGCTGGAGGGCGATGGTCGCCTCCTCCTTGACGGTCTCCGGATCCTCGGCCAGGGAGGTGATCTCCTCCAGCCGCATCGACAGCGCGGTGAGCGGGGTACGCAGCTGGTGCGAGGCGTCGGCGGCGAGCCGGCGTTCGGCGGTGAGCATCCGGGCGATCCGCTCGGCGCTGGTGTCCAGCACCTCGGCGATCCGGTCCAGTTCGGGCACCCCGTAGCGGCGGTCGCGCGGGCGCGGGTCTCCGGAGCCGAGCCGTTCGGCGGTCTCGGCGAGGTCGGTGAGCGGCCGGGCGAGCCGCTTGGCCTGCCAGACGGCGAGCGCCACGGCGGCCTGGACGGCCAGCAGGGCGACCACGCCGAGCAGCAGCAGGTTGTTGGTGATCTCGTGGTCGACGTCCTCGCGGGACTGCTCGACGGTGACGATCTCACCGCTGTTGCCGCGCTCGGCGGCCCTCAGCAGGTGGTTCCCGGACGGGCGGTCACCGGCCGAGACCACCGGCTGGCCGGGGATCTGCACCTCGACGTAGCTGCCCTCGGTGACCTGGCTCTCGAAGACCCGCCCTTCCTTGACCGACTCGCCCGCGGCGAGCCGGCTGTCCACCAGGGCGAGCACCCGGACGGCGGCCGCGTCCACCCGGTCCTGGGCCGAGCTGACGATCGTCCGCTTCTCGACCAGGGCGAGCGGCACGCAGAACACCACGACGACCACCAGGACGACGACCAGCAGCGAGTTGATCATCCGGCGTTTCACGCTGCTGCTCCCCGAGGTGTTGCGCTTCATCGGCCGCCGCCCGGCCACGATCTCCGTGCGGGGTTAATTCTTCTCGAACCGGAACCCCACCCCGCGCACGGTGGCGATGTAGCGCGGGTTCGCCGCGTCGTCGCCGAGCTTCTTGCGGAGCCAGGAGATGTGCATGTCCAGGGTCTTGGTCGAGGTCCACCAGGTGGTGTCCCAGACCTGCCGCATGATCTCCTCGCGGGTGACCACCCGGCCGGCATCGCGGACCAGGACGCGCAGCAGCTCGAACTCCTTGGCGGAGAGGGTCAGCTCCTCCTCGCCGAGCCAGGCGCGGTGGGACTCGATGTCGATCTTCACCCCGTGCGCACCGGTGGTGAGCTGGTCGACGTTGCCGCGCCGGAGCAGGGCCCGGACGCGGGCGAGCAGTTCGGCCAGCCGGAAGGGCTTGGTGACGTAGTCGTCGGCGCCGGCGTCCAGGCCGACCACGGTGTCGACCTCGTCCGCACGGGCGGTGAGCACCAGGACGGGGCAGCTCTTGCCGTCGGCGCGCAGGCGGCGGCAGACCTCAAGGCCGTCCATCTCGGGCAGGCCGAGGTCGAGGACGACGAGGTCGACCTCCTCGGTGAGGCCGGCGGCGAGGGCGGTCGGACCGTCCTCGCGGACGAGCACCTCGTAGCCCTCCCGTCGCAGGGCCCGGGCGAGCGGTTCGGAGATCGCCGGGTCGTCCTCGGCGAGCAGCACACAGGTCATGTGGTGATGGTAGTCCGCTCGGGTAAGCCCGTACGCCCTGTGAGGTAGTTCACAGAGCGTGATCGTTATACAAGGGGTTGATGGGGGCCAACAGGGGGACACCAACCGGTCGTTCGGCGAAGAATTTCGTCTTGGATCTTGAAACTGAAGGAAGAGCCGCCGGTCTACCATCGAACAATCGGGCAGATCTGAGGCGAACTTTGCCATTCCCATACCTGATACGTGGCTTTTGTCATCTGATAACGCCAAATATCGCCACGTACAGTGGTTGAAGTTCGTCCGCCGCCACCCCCCTAGGCGGACGCGATCAGGCAAGGAACCACTACTCATGGCGTCTACGACCCTGGACACCGGCGTCACGTCGGCCAACCCCAGCGGCAAGACCTTCCTCGGCCACCCCCGGGGACTCGCCACTCTCTTCATGAGCGAGATGTGGGAGCGCTTCAGCTACTACGGCATGCGCGCCCTGCTGGTGCTCTACATGACCGCCTCCGTCGCGGACGGCGGCCTGGCCATGAAGACGGCCGTCGCCGCCGCCGTGTACAGCGTTTACACGGCCATGGTCTACCTGCTCGCCCTCCCGGGCGGCTGGATCGCGGACCGCTTCCTCGGCGCTCGCAAGACCGTCGCGGTCGGCGGCACGATCATCATGATCGGCCACTTCCTGCTGGCGGTCCCCTTCAGCGCGTCGTTCTTCGTCGGCCTCGCCTTCATCGCGGTCGGCTCCGGCCTGCTCAAGGCCAACATCTCGACGATGGTCGGCCACCTCTACGACGGCCCGAACGACCCGCGCCGCGACGGTGGCTTCACCGTCTTCTACATGGGCATCAACCTCGGTGCCTTCGCGGCCCCGCTGGTCATCGGCACCGTCGGCCAGAGCGTCAGCTGGCACCTGGGCTTCGCCCTCGCCGGTGTCGGCATGGCCCTCGGCCTGGGCCAGTTCCTGCTGGGCACCCGCCACCTGAGCCCGAAGAGCAACGTCGTCACCTCGCCGATCACCCCGGACGAGAAGCGGAAGATCTTCACCAAGGCGGGCATCTGGCTGGCCATCGCCGCCGTCTTCTACGGGGTCGTCGCCGCTACCGGCCACTTCACCATCAACTGGGCGATCTGGCCGCTGTCCATCGCGGGCCTGGCGATCCCGGTCCTGGTCTTCACCAAGGTGAAGCGCGACAAGGACCTCGACGCCAACGAGCAGTCCAAGATGAGCGGCTACATCTGGTTCTTCGTCGCCGCCGCCGTGTTCTGGATGATCTACGACCAGTCCGGCTCGACGCTGAACATCTTCGCCGACGAGCACACCGCGTCCACGCTGTTCGGGTTCAACTTCCCGTCCAGCTGGTTCCAGTCGCTCAACCCGCTGTACATCATGGCGCTGGCCCCGGTCTTCGCCTGGATCTGGGTCGCGCTGGCCCGCCGGTCGAAGAACCCCAGCACCACCATGAAGTTCGCCTTCGGTCTGCTGATGATCGGCGCCTCCTTCATCGTCATGATGCTGGCGATGGCCTCCGCCTCCGGCGACACCAAGGTCACCCCGCTGTGGCTGGCCATGGTCTACCTGGTCCAGACCGTCGGTGAGCTCACCCTCTCCCCGGTCGGCCTGTCCGTCACCACCAAGCTGGCGCCGACCAAGTACGCCAGCCAGATGATGGGCGTCTGGTTCCTCGCCGTCACCGCGGGTGACTGCGTCGCCGCCATCTTCCAGCTGGTGCTGGGCGACAAGGTGGTCGGCGGAACCGCGTACTTCGCGGTGCAGGGCGTCATGGCGATCGTCGCGGGTGTCGCGCTGGCGATGTACCGCAAGAAGGTCGTCAAGCTCATGGGCGACGTGCACTGACGTCCGCCCGGTGAAGCTCCGGGGCCGCCGTGGATTCCTGAGATCCGCGGCGGCCCCGGTCGTTTTCTGTCTACGGTGCCCGCATGGCCACCGACTCGTTCCCTCAGCAACTCGCCCGCACCAGACGGTTCACCCTGGGCGTCCCCGTCCAGCCGGAACCCTCCGCCGACGGTTCGACCGTGCTGTTCCTGCGCAGCCGGGGCGGTAGCGACCCACTCACCTGCCTCTGGGCGCTGGACGCCGACAGCGGCGAGGAACGGCTGATCGCCGACCCGGGCACGCTGGGCTCCGCCGGCGGGATCACCTCGTACAGCGCCGACGCCGGCGGATCCCTCGCCGCGTTCGTGCTGGACGGCGCGCTGTGGCTGGCCGACGCCGTCTCGGGCGGCGTGCGGGCGGTCCCCTCCGCGGCCGAACCGCAGGATCCCCGCCTCGACCCCACCGGCCGCACGATCGCCTACGTCAGCGGCGGCGCCCTGCGGGTGGTCGGCGCGGACGGCACGGGCGACCGCGCGCTGGCCGAACCCGAGGACTGCGACATCACGTACGGCCTCGCCGAGCACGTCGCCGCCGAGGAGATGTACCGCACCCGAGGTCACTGGTGGTCCCCCGACGGCACCGCGCTGCTGGTCGCCCGGATCGACGAGCGCGCCGTGACCCGGCTCTTCCTCGCCGACCCGGCCGACCCGCAGCAGCAGCCGCGCGCCATCCGCTACCCGCTGGCCGGCACCGCCAACGCCGACGTCTCGCTCTGGCTGCTCGGCCTCGACGGCCGCCGCGCCGAGGTCCGCTGGGACCGCGCCGCCTTCGAGTACGTCACGGCCGCCGGCTGGGACGGCCACGGCCCGTACGCCGCCGTGCAGAGCCGTGACCAGCGCACCGTACGCACCCTGGCGATCGGCGCGGACGGCGGCACCACGGTGCTCGCCGAACGTTCCGATCCCCACTGGGTCGAGCTGCTCCCCGGCCTGCCGGTCCGCACGGCGGGCGGCGCGCTGGTCGACACCACCGACGAGGGCGACACCCGGCAGCTGACCGTCGACGGCAAGCCCGTCACGCCGGCCGGGCTGCAGCTGCGGGCCGTGGTCGGGACGGAGGACGAGGAGGTACTGTTCACCGCCTCGGAGGAGCCCACCGAGACACACCTGTGGGCCTACCTGCCCGATCTCGGCATACGGAAGCTGAGCAGCGGCCCCGGCCTGCACACCGGAGTGCGGCGCGGCGGCACCCTGGTGCTCACCACCCGCTCCCCCGACGGCCGGACCGAGGTGCTGCGAGACGGCGCGCCGTCATGGCCGCTCACCTCGTACGCCGAACCTCCCGTCGTCACCGCCCGACCCGAACTGCTCCGCCTCGGCCCGCGCGAACTGCGCGCCGCGCTCTACCTGCCCACCGGCCACCGCCCCGGCGACGGCCCGCTGCCGGTGCTGCTCGACCCGTACGCCGGGCCGGCCATGCAGAAGGTCACCACCGGAGGCGCCTGGTACGAGCAGGTGTCGCAGTGGTTCGCCGACCAGGGCTTCGCGGTGCTGGTGGTGGACGGCCGGGGCACCCCGGGGCGCGGGCCGCAGTGGGACAAGACGGTCTGGGGCGACAAGGCCGGTCCCCCGCTGGAGGACCAGATCGACGGCCTGCGGGAGGCGGCCCGACTGCGGCCCGGACTGCTGGACCTCGACCGGGTCGCCATCCGCGGCTGGTCCTTCGGCGGCTACCTGGCCGCCCTGGCGGTGCTGAGGCGCCCGGACGTCTTCCACGCCGCCTCCGCCGGGGCCGCCCCCACCGACTGGCGGCTCTACGACACCCACTGGCAGGAACGCTTCCTCGGCCACCCCGACCAGTACCCCGAGCACTACGACGACGGCTCCCTCATCGCCGAGGCCCCGAACCTGAGCCGCCCGCTCCTGCTGATCCAGGGCCTGGCGGACGACAACGTCTACCCCGCCCACGCCCTGCGGCTCTCCCACGCCCTGCTCGCCGCCGGTCGCCCCCACGAAGTCCTGCCCCTGCGGGCAACCGGCCACCGGCCGACGGACGAGGCCGTGGTGGAGAACCTGCTGCACCACGAACTGAACTTCCTGCGAAAGCAATTGGCCACGTAGAGGGCACCTGAACGCGCAGGAAGTCGGCCCGGCCGACTTCCTGCGCCAGACAACCGGGTCCATTGCCGGCCGTGTTCGTCCACGTAGTCCATGGAGGGCACCGACTCGGCCACGGCGATCCGCTGCCATTCCCGGTACTTCTCAGCGTCGCCCTCGACGGGCACGCGGTTGGTCCGTGTTCGGCCGGGCTCGAAGTTCATCAGGACGACGGTTGAGTCATCGAAGGTCCAGAAGTCCTGGTCGGGAAGCCCGGGTTCGGCCTGCCGGTCAGGTCGAGAATGCGAATGTCCTCGTCGGCCTTGGCATGCGGCGTGGGGCCGGTCGGTCGGTGCGCGGAGGGATCTCCAGCAGGGAGCAGGTGGCGATCACTCGCGGGGCCATCACCCCCCGGGGGGCCCGCGATGTTCGAGTTCACCGCTTTCCCCGGCGCGGGGCAGGTGCCCCAGCGTGAGCTACCGGCCCGTCTCGCGCTCGGTCGTCCTGCGCTGCATGTCCATCAGCATGGCCAGGGTCTCGGGGTGGACCGCGCTCCCGCCCTCGTCCAGGTCGTCGTCCAGGTCGTCATCGTCGTCGGCGGCCTGGGGGTTCTGACGTGCCTGCGGGAGCAGTTCGTCGTAACGGGGGTCGCCGGGCCGGTACTTGTGCCAGCCGTCGTAGTGGTACCCCTCCGCGGTCCTGCCGCCGTACTTCTGCCAGATGGTGACGCCGTCGGCGTCGAGCATCGGGTGCGCGGTGACTTCGTAGGGTTCAGAATGCTCGCTCAAAGTACTCCTTCAGGAGCTTCGCGGCCTCGCGGTCGCCGAACGTGAACGCCTTCAGCTTGTTCGCGGTCCAGTGGTTGAACGCCTCGGCGAAGAACTCGTGCGGCTGGCGGGTGTAGGCGTCCAGCTTCGGATTGCCGCCGATCCGGTCGAGGACCTGCTGCTGCACATGCTGCCAGTCCGGCTGACGACTCTTGAAGCCGTAGGCCTCGTCGACCGCGTGCCCGAACTCGTGGACGGCGACGCTGCTGGGCGTCTCGGCGCTGGAGTTGATCAGGAGCCTGCGCTCCAGGGGCAGGTACATGCCGTGTACGTTTTCCGTCCCACGCGTCGGCCACGGTACGCAGCTTGTCCGGGTCGGCGTCCGGCCACCACATGCCGGTGACCTTCTGGACGGCCTTCGCGGCCGCGGACTCACCCATGCGTCACCCCCGTACATGCTCACGAACCCACCGCTACGGTGACGAGATCGACGAACCGGCTGACGAGGTTTCAGGCTGAGCGCGTGATCCCGCTCACTCGGGAACGCCGTGCCCGCGAGGCCCTCGGCCTGGGTGGGCGAGGGCCATCGCGTGGGGTTCAGGGCTGGTCGTCGCGGTTCTCGGGGTGGGGCATCTTGAGGGTCGCGAGGACGCCGAGGGCGACGGTGGCGATCGCGAGGACGAGGAGGGCGACCAGGATCGCACCGACGAAGAACCTCACCGGTGCCACGCCTCGTCGCGCTCCAGGTCGCGGAGGAGATGGAGGAGATTGAGGAGGGTGCTGACCGGGGCGTTGCCGAAGTCGATCAGGATGCGGCCGTCGAGGGTCTTCTCGCCGGGCGCGGCGGAGCCCCAGAGGAGTCCGTACGGGAGGCCTCGCCGGTGCAACTCGCCGAGGAGGGCGGTGATCTGGGGCTCGGTGTAGTCGCGCATCCGGGGGTCGTCGGGCGCGACGGGGTCGCGGGTCACGCGAGGGAGTCCAGCTCGTACCAGGTGGTCTTGCCGCGCTTCTGCGGGTCGACGCCCCAGCGGTCGGTGAGGCCCTCGATCAGCTGGAGACCCCGGCCGGTCTCGGCGAGGCCGGAGGGGGTGCGGGGCTGCGGGAGGGCGTCGCTCTCGTCGGAGACGGTGACCCGGAGGGTGCGGTCGAGGATGGAGAACCAGACGACGGGCACGGGGGTGTCGCCGTGCCGCCAGGCGTTGGAGATCAGCTCGCAGAGGGCGAGTTCGGCGTTGAAGATGGCGTCGGCGCCCCAGCGACCGTTGCGGGTCATGGCGTCCCGCAGGGCCTGACGGGAGAGGGCGAGCGAGGGGGTGTTACGGATGCACACGGGAACCTCCGTGAGGCTGTGGCGCGGGAGAGGTCATGACGGTCGTCACCGTGAGCCAGGCCGGCGTGCGGCTGCTCTTCGGCGCACGGGCAGTAGGCGCCTACTGCCTTGAAAACAGGCATTACTGACGATCCGTCGCATCGAGCTGAGAATGACGATAGCGCATCGGAGCTTAACGTTAAGCTCGATGCGCGAAGGTTCCCCCGATGGAGTCATCCTCCGGATGGCCACCCCTGTGCGCGGCACGGCAGACTGGCGCCTGTACCGGCAGAAAGGACGCCATGGCCAACCGCCAGAATCCGACCCTTCGCCAGCGTCGACTCGGCGCTGAACTGCGGAGGATGCGAGAGCAGGCCGGCTTCGCAGGCAGCCACCTTGCCCGCTTGCTCGGTGTGACTCCTGCTCTGGTGACGCAGATGGAGAACGGGAAGTCCGCAGTCAGCGTGGAGCGCCTGCACGAGATCGCGGAGGCTTGCATGTGCGCCAACGCGCCCTTGGTCGACGCGCTCGCCGGGATGGCCAGGGAGCGAGATCGGGCCTGGTGGGATGAGTATCGCAACGCCCTCACAGCCGCCCCCATTGACGTGGCGGAAATGGAGGGACATGCGAAGAGGCTCAAGAGCTTCAACATCGGCTTCGTGCCGGGGCTGCTTCAGACGGTCCCCTATGCCGCCGCCGTGTTCGCGAGAGGTTTCACTCCTCTTCCCGGTCGCGAGGTCGATCGCAGGGTGGGGTTCCGCCTGCGCAGGCAGCAGACTATTCGATCAGGTGAAACGCCGTACGTGGCACTGGTCCACGAGGCAGCACTGCGAATTCAGTACGGCGGTCCCGCAGTACTCAGGGAACAGCTTGGTTCCCTCGTCGAAGACTCCGAGCTTCCGGGAGTCTCGCTGCGAGTCGTACCGTTCGATACGGCCGACTTCCCTGGCCCCAGTGAGAACCTGATCTACGCGGAGGGGCCGGTGCCGGAGCTGGACACGGTCCAGGCTGACTCGTCCCACGGCTCCCACATCTTCGACTCGCCCGCCCAGCTGACGGGCTACCGCGCAATCTTTGAGCGCATCGAAGCCGTCGCGCTCCCGGAGAGCGAGTCGCGAGATTACATTCGCTCGATCATGAAGGAACTGAACGACAGGTATGAATAGCTCCGAGTGGCAGAAATCCAGCTTCAGCGAAGCAGCCAGCAACTGCGTCGAGGTGCGCGCACGTGAAGGGGTGGTCGAACTCCGTGAGTCCGACGACGGCGAGGTAGTAATCCGCGCCACGCCCACCACGTTCGCCAAGTTGCTCCAGGCCGCCAAGGCAGGCGAGTTCGACCACCTGACCACTACCCCCTGAACGCGAAGCCCCCGCGCCCGCCACCCCGGGGGCGCGGGGGCCGTTCACAGTCCGGGCCTCAGACCTCCCGGATGCCCGCCCGCCAGACCGCCGCCGTCAGCGGCACGCCCGGCCGGTAGGCCAGGTGCACATGCGACGGGGCGTCCAGCAGCAGCAGGTCCGCCCGCGCCCCCACCGCCACCGTCCCGACATCACTGCGCCGCAGCGCGTGCGCGCCGCCCGCAGTCGCGGCCCAGACCGCCTCGTCCGGCGTCATCCCCATCTCCCGCACCGCCACCGCGATGCAGAACGCCATCGAACTCGTGAAGCTGGAACCCGGGTTGCAGTCCGTCGACAGCGCCACGACCGCCCCCGCGTCCAGCAGCCGCCGCCCGCTCGGGTACTCGGCCCGCGTCGAGAACTCCGCCCCCGGCAGCAGCGTCGCCACTGTCGCCGAACCCGCCAGCGCCGCCACGTCCTCATCGGTCAGATGCGTGCAGTGGTCCGCCGAGGCGGCCCCCAGCTCCACCGCGAGCTGCACGCCCGGCCCGTACGTCAACTGGTTGGCGTGCACCCTCGGCGTGAGGCCGCGCTCGATCCCCGCCGTCAGGACCGCCCGCGCCTGGTCGCCGTCGAACGCGCCCTTCTCGCAGAACACGTCCACCCAACGGGCGTGCGGCGCACAGGCGTCCAGCATCTCGCCGGTCACCAGGTCCACGTAACCCGCCGGGTCCTCGGCGTACTCGGGAGCCACGATGTGCGCCCCCAGGTACGTGGTCTCCGGGGTGTGCTTCGCCGCGATCCGCAGCGCCCGGGCCTCGTCCCCGACCGTCAGCCCGTAGCCGGACTTGCACTCGATCGTGGTGGTGCCCTGCCGCAGCGCCTCCCGGACGAACCCGGCGACGTTCGCGTCCAGTTCGGCGTCACTCGCCGCCCTGGTCGCCGCCACCGTCGTACGGATACCGCCCGCCGAGTACGACTGCCCGGACATCCGGGCGTTGAACTCGGCGGTGCGGTCGCCCGCGAACACCAGGTGGGCGTGCGAGTCGACGAAGCCGGGCAGCAGCGCCCGGCCCCCGGCGTCGAAGTGCTCGTCCGCCGCCGGGGCCTGCGCCGCCGGGCCGACCCAGGCGACGGTTTCGCCGTCGATCACCACGGCCGCGTCGGTGAGCAGGCCGAGCGGCCCGGTCCCGTGCCCGGGGTCGTTGGTGACCAGGCTGCCGATGCCCGTGATCACAGTGGTCCTGGTGCTCAAGTCAACGCCTTCCGAAGGGAGTCGGACAAGGAAAGTTCAGCAGTCCAGCGCGCCGATCGCGGAGCGCAGCGCCCCCGGCACGTCGGCCACCAGCTGGTGCACGCCGTCCCGCACGACGTGCCGCCCGCCGACCACCAGGTGCCGCACGTCCGCCGCCGAGGCCGCGAAGACGGCGATCTCGGCGCCGAGCCGGGGCGGCGGCCCCGCCGTACGGACGGAGTCCAGCGAGATCGCCGTGAAGTCGGCGAGCGCCCCGGCCTCGATCCGCCCGGCCTCGGGCCAGCCGAGCGAGGCGTGCCCGTCCTCGCCGCCGGCCCGCAGCAGCGCGTTGGCCGTCCAATGGCCGCGGGTCCTGGTCCGCAGCCGCTCGTCCAGCTCCAGCGCCCGGGCCTCCTCCCACGGATCGATGATCGCGTGGCTGTCGCTGCCCAGGCTGATCGGGCTGCCCGCCGAGGCGAGCCGGCGCGCTGGGCCGATGCCGTCGGCGAGGTCCCGCTCGGTCGTGGGGCACATGCAGACGGTGGTGGAGGAGTCGGCGAGGAGCTTGACGTCCTCGTCGGTGAGGTGGGTGGCGTGCACGGCCGAGGTGCGCGGGCCGAGCGCGCCGTGGTCGGCGAGCAGCCGGGTCGGGGTGACGCCGTGCGCGGCCAGGCAGGCGTCGTTCTCGGCGGTCTGCTCGGACAGGTGGACGTGCAGCGGCGCCCCGCGCATCGCCGCCCAGTGCGCGACGGTGCCCAGCTGCTCGGCCGGGACGGCCCGGACCGAGTGGATGGCGGCGCCGATCCGGGCGTGCTCGCGCGGCTTGAGCGCGTCCGCCCGCGCGGCCCAGGCCGCGGCGTCGCCGTCGCTGAACCGCAGCTGCGGGTGGGTCGGCTCGGCGCCGAAGCCGGAGGACAGGTAGCAGGTGTCCAGCAGGGTGATCCGGATGCCGGCCCGGGCGGCGGCCTCGACGAGCGCCTCGCCCATCGCGTTCGGGTCGGCGTAGCGGGCGCCGCCGCGCGCGTGGTGCAGGTAGTGGAACTCGCCGACGGCACTGATCCCGGCGAGCGCCATCTCGGCGTAGACGGCGGTGGCTAGCTCCAGGTAGCTGTCCGGGTCGAGCGCGTCGGCGAACCGGTACATGGTGTCGCGCCAGGTCCAGAACGTCCCCGAGCCGACCTGGACGTGCCCGCGCAGCGCCCGGTGGAAGGCGTGCGAGTGGGCGTTCGCCTGGCCTGGCAGCAGCAGCCCGTCCAGCCGGACGGCGTCCGGCGGGCACGGCCCGCTGTCCGGCTGGACCCGGTCGATCCGGCAGTCGGGGCCGAGGGTGATCAGCACGTCCGGCTCGACCGCCGGCCCGTTGGCGCCCGGCAGCCAGGCGTGCTGCGCCCAGTACCGCATCGGAACCGTCAGTGACACGCCAGGTCCTCCAGTACGTCGGCGAGGGCGGCGACCCCGGCCAGGCAGTCGGCCTCCTCGGCGTGCTCGGTCGGGGAGTGCGAGACGCCGGTGGGGTTGCGCACGAACAGCATGGCGGTCGGGATCGCGGACGCCAGGATCCCGGCGTCGTGTCCCGCACCGGTGGGCAGCACCGGGGCGTCGAGCAGCTTGGCGAGCCGGTCGCGCAGCGGGCCGTCGAAGTCCACCACCGGGGTGTAGGACTCGCGGGTCAGCTCGACCCGGACGCCGTCGCGCTCGCCGCGCTCGGCGGCGGCCCGCTCGATCTCGGCGACCAGCTCGGTGAGGGTGCGCTCGTCGGCGGCCCGGGAGTCCAGCCAGCCGCGCACCAGCGAGGCGATCGCGTTGGTGCCGTTGGGCTCGACCGCGACCTTGCCGAAGGTGGCCAGCGCGCCCGCCAGCTTCGCCTTCTTGCGGGCGGCGAGCACCGTGTTGGCGTACGTCAGCATCGGGTCGCGGCGGTCCTCGATCCGGGTGGTGCCGGCGTGGTTGGCCTCGCCGTGGAAGTCGAACCGCCAGCGGCCGTGCGGCCAGATCGCGCCGGCCACGCCGACCGGCTGCCCCTCGGCGAGGTGGCGGCCCTGCTCGACGTGGAGTTCGACGAAGGCGCCGATCCGGGCCAGCCGCTCGTCGTCCGCGCCGATCGCGGTGGGGTCGTAGCCGGCCTTCTCCATCGCGTCGGGCAGCCGCAGGCCGCCCGCGTCGCGCAACTCGTACGCGGCCTCGCGGGAGAGCACGCCTGCGGTCAGCCGGGAGCCGATGCAGGCCACGCCGAACCGGGCGCCCTCCTCGTCACCGAAGTTGACGATCGCCAGCGGCTTGTCGAACTCGACCCCGCGGGCGCGCAGTTCGTCCAGCGCGGCGAAGGAGGACACCACCCCGAGCGGGCCGTCGAAGGCGCCGCCGTCCGGGACGGAGTCCAGGTGCGAGCCGGTGACGACCGCTCCCTGACCATGAGGATCGCCCAGCCAGGCCCACTGGTTGCCGTTGCGGTCCAGCTCGTACGTCAGGCCGCGGCCGCGGGCCTGCTGCTCGAACCAGGCTCGGCACTCGGCGTCGGCGGAGTTCCAGGCGAAGCGGCGGTAGCCGCCGGAGGCGGCGGAGCGGCCCACGGGGAGCAGCTCCGCCCACATCTCTTCGAAGCTCACAGCTCACCCATGGGGACGCGGACCCCGCGCTCGGCGGCGACCTCGGTGGCGCGGTCGTACCCGGCGTCCACGTGCCGGATGACGCCCATGCCCGGGTCGTTGGTGAGCACCCGGCGGATCTTCTCGCCCGCCAGCGCCGTACCGTCGGCGACGGTGACCTGGCCGGCGTGGATCGAGCGGCCGATGCCGACGCCGCCGCCGTGGTGGATGGACACCCAGGAGGCGCCGGAGGCCACGTTGACCATGGCGTTGAGCAGCGGCCAGTCGGCGATCGCGTCCGAGCCGTCCAACATCGCCTCGGTCTCGCGGTACGGGGAGGCCACCGAGCCGCAGTCCAGGTGGTCGCGTCCGATCACGATCGGCGCGGACAGCTCGCCGGAGGCGACCATGTCGTTGAAGCGCTCGCCGGCCTTGTCGCGCTCGCCGTAGCCGAGCCAGCAGATGCGCGCGGGCAGGCCCTGGAAGTGGACCTTCTCCTGGGCCATCTTGATCCAGCGGGCCAGCGACTCGTTCTCCGGGAAGAGGTCGAGGACGGCCTTGTCGGTCTTGTGGATGTCCTGCGGGTCACCGGACAGCGCGGCCCAGCGGAACGGGCCCTTGCCCTCGCAGAACAGCGGGCGGATGTACGCCGGGACGAAGCCGGGGAAGGCGAAGGCGCGGTCGTAGCCGGCCAGCTGGGCCTCGCCGCGGATCGAGTTGCCGTAGTCGAAGACCTCGGCGCCGCGGTCCAGGAAGCCCACCATCGCCTCGACGTGCCGGGCCATCGACTCGCGCGAGCGCTGGGTGAACTCGGCGGGCTTGGCGGCCGCGTAGTCCGCCATGTCCTCGAAGGCGACGCCGACGGGCAGGTAGCTGAGCGGGTCGTGGGCGCTGGTCTGGTCGGTGACGATGTCGATCGGCGCGTCCATCGCGAGCAGCTGCGGGACGAGCTCGGCGGCGTTGCCCAGCACGCCGATGGAGAGCGGCTGCCGCTTGTCGCGGGCGGCGGTGGCCAGCTCCAGCGCGTGGCTGAGGTCCTTGGCCTCGACGTCCAGGTAGCGGTGCTCGATCCGGCGGGAGATCCGGGACGGGTCGCAGTCGATGCAGATCGCCACGCCGCCGTTCATGGTGACGGCCAGCGGCTGGGCGCCGCCCATCCCGCCGAGGCCGGCGGTGAGGGTGATGGTGCCCTCCAGCGTGCCGTTGAAGCGCTTGTTGGCGACGGCTGCGAAGGTCTCGTAGGTGCCCTGGAGGATGCCCTGGGTGCCGATGTAGATCCAGGAGCCGGCGGTCATCTGGCCGTACATGGTGAGCCCGAGGCTCTCCAGCCGGCGGAACTCCTCCCAGTTGGCCCAGTCGCCGACCAGGTTGGAGTTGGCGATCAGCACGCGCGGCGCCCACTCGTGGGTCTGCATGACGCCGACCGGCCGCCCGGACTGGACCAGCATGGTCTCGTCCTGCTTCAGCCCCTGCAGCGTCTTCACCATGGCGTCGAAGGAGCGCCAGTCCCGCGCGGCCTTGCCGGTGCCGCCGTACACGACCAGCTTCGACGGGTGCTCGGCCACCTCGGGGTCGAGGTTGTTCATCAGCATCCGCAGGGCCGCCTCCTGCTGCCACCCCTGCGTCGTGAGTCCCGTCCCCCGCGCCGCACGCACCTCGCGCGGCCCGCTCGCCTGCTGCTGCACCATGTCCCGGCCTCTCTGCGGATGGATTCATTCAAGCTCGGTTCGGCTGAATATATCTAAACAAGCAACTTTCGACCAGACCCCGGAGCAATCCGATCAATGCCCACGTCCGGACGCCTCGCCAGCCGTACGCTCAGGCCGAGAACACCAGCCACTCGGCCCAGCAGAGGACTGCCGTGGCGACCGTCCCGGTACGACCCGGCAGGCTGCGTCGCGCCGCGGAAGAGATCGGGTGGCACACGGGACTCCGGATCCAGGTCATCGGTGGTGCTCTGCTGATGTCGCCGCCCCGCCGGGGCAAGCACGCAGGAACGGTGCGACGCCTGCGTGAACGGATCGGATCACGGCTGCCGGCCCACCTCGACGATTACGAGCCGTCGTCCATCGCCCTGCCGGACGACCAGGACGACTACGCGACCCCGGACCTGCTTGTCCTACCCACCGAGTGGGCGGGCGAAGACGACTGGCCGGCTGACGCCCACGGCGTCGTTCTAGCCGTTGAAGTGACCCCCAGCCCCTCGCGCGTCAGCCTCATCGCCGCCAAGACCGGCTGGTACGCGATCGCAGGGGTGCCGGTCCTCCTCGCGGTCGACCCCCGCAAGGGTGAATGGACACTCCACACCCACCCCCGCGACGGCGAGTACCAGGGCGTCCTGCACGGCGAGTACGGCGAGCCCGTCCCGCTTCCCTCGCCGCTTCCCTCCGAGCTGAACACCCACGACCTTCCGCTCTACGCCCCCCGCGGCTGAGTCACGCCGCGGCGTCACCGCCGTCCCAGTCGATGCCGATCTCGGCGAGCCAGCGGCGGTCGGCGGCGTCGGGGGCGGGCGGGGAGGGTGGACGGGGGATGTTCTGGACGGGGCCGAGGCCGTACTTCTCGGCGGCCGCGGTGGCGCGGGCGTCGGGTTCGATGACGCCGACGTGGACGGCGGACTCGTCGCCCGGGTCGAGGACGGTCAGTTCGGGTTCGGGCAGGCGCCGCAGGGTGACGCGGCGTCCGCAGGCGGGGCAGGACCATTCGTCGGCACCCGAGGCCAGGCGGGCGACGAACTTCATCTCGTGGATCACGCGCATGGGCGGCACCCCCTGCACTAGGGGATGCCCGGGGTTCCTGTCGAGTACTCCCCCGGCCGTATTCCGAGGTCGTGCCTATTCCAGGAAGAGCCCCCGCGCCGCCGCCGCGTGCTCGATCGCCTCCAACCTGGCCTCCGCCCCCGGGAGTTCGTCGCACATGGTCTGCAACAGCACCCGGCCGAGCATCATCGGCGCACAGGCGGTGTCGAAGACCAGCCCGGTGCCGACGGCGGCCGGCAGCATCAGGTCGGAGAGCTTGGCGACCGGCGAGAAGGCGCTGTCGGCCACGGTGAGCACGGTCAGCCCGCACTCCCGGGCGACGGCCAGGGCGTCCATCAGCTCCCGCGGGTAGCGCGGCAGGGCGAAGCAGAGCAGCGCGGTGGCCCCCGCCGCGGTGGCCTGTTCCAGCCGGTCGGCGAGCATGCTGCCGCCCTCGTCCAGCAGCCGGACGTCCGGGTGCACCTTGGCCGCGAAGTACGCGAAGCCGCGCGCCTGCGCGGAGGCCGCCCGCAGGCCGAGCACCGGCAGCGGGCGGGAGGCCGCGAGCAGCCGGGCGGCCCGGATGATGGGTTCGGGGTCGGCGAGGAGTTCGGCGAGGTGGCGCAGGTGCTCGATCTCGGCCAGCACGGCCTGCTGGTGCTCGTTGCGCACCGCGTCGTCCGGGGTCTCCGGTGCGGCCTGTTCGCCCGCCCCGAGGTCGCGCAGCTGCTTGCGCAGCGCCGGGTAGCCGTCGTACCCGAGGGCGACCGCGAAGCGGGTGACGGAGGGCTGGCTGACCCCGGCGAGTTCGGCGACCTCGACGCTGGACAGGAACGGCGCCTCGTTGGCGTGCCGGACCAGCGAGTGGGCGATCCGCCGCTGGGTGGGCGTCAGCCGGTGCCCTTCGAACAGCTGGAGCAGCCGGGCGGAGGGACCGACGGTGCCGGCCTCGTCGGTGGCGGTCATCAGCTCTACCTCCGGATGCGAGCGTTCGGAACGACGACTGTGCAGCAGCGCGCCGCGCCTGGCAAAGACGTCTCGTACGGCGGGACGCCGGATGAGACGTCCCGATGATCGGACACCGCGGCGGCGGCCCACCCGGGACCACCGGCCTCGGGGTAACCCTGATTTCCCCCTGACCCCGCCCGGATTCCTCCCGCGAACGGATGGACCGGGCCGCACGGCGGCCCCACGCTACTGGCATGGACACTCGCCAGGACGAACTTCGGCGCGACCTCGACGCCACCCTCCAGGCCCGCAAGGAGCTCGGCAAGGAGTACGAGGAGGAGCTCGTCGACTCCTTCATGAAGCGCCTCGACGCCCGCCTGGACGCCCGGGTGGAGCGCTCGGTGGCCTCGCGGCTGGACGACTACGAGCCCGACCACCGCGACCGGGACCGGCGCCGCTCCCACCGCCCCTGGGCCCCCGGCCGGGCCGGCAACCGACTGGCGGTGATCTCGCTGGCCCTGGGCATCCCGCTGACCGCGATCGCGAGCAGCCCCGAGAGCGGCGGCTTCGTGGGCCTGCTGGCCTGCTGGGCGGGCATCATCGGGGTCAACTTCGCCGCGGCCCTGGGCAACCGCCGCGACCGGGAGGAGCGCCGGCCGCGGGGCGACTGGGACTGAGCCCCGGCCGCCCCGCGCCCGGGACACCTCAGGCCAGCGGACCGGTGACCCGCTCGACCGCCCGCACCAGGTCCCCGGAGGCGACCAGCGCGGCGGCGGCCTCCAGGTCCGGCGAGAGGAAGCGGTCGCGGCCGGCGCCGCCGACCCCCGCCTCGCGGGCGGCGGCCATCGCGGCCGCGGTGGCCGGGGCCAGCCCGCCCGACGCGTCGGCCTGCTGACGGATCTCCAGCGCACGGGCCGCGGCGGTGAGTTCGACGGCGAGGATGCGGCCGAGGTTCTCGACGGCCTGGCGCAGCTTGCGGGCGGCCGACCAGCCCATCGACACGTGGTCCTCCTGCATCGCGGAGGACGGGATCGAGTCGACCGAGGCCGGGACGGCGAGCCGCTTGTTCTCACTGACCAGCGCCGCCTGGGTGTACTGGGCGATCATCAGGCCGGAGTCCACGCCCGGGTCGTCGGCCAGGAAGGCCGGCAGGCCGTGCGAGCGGGCCTTGTCGAGCAGCCGGTCGGTGCGGCGCTCGGAGATCGAGCCGAGGTCGGCGGCGGCGATGGCGAGGAAGTCCAGCACGTACGCGACCGGCGCACCGTGGAAGTTGCCGTTGGACTCCACCCGGCCGTCCGGCAGCACCACCGGGTTGTCCACCGAGGCGGCGAGTTCGCGCGAGGCGACCAGCTGGGCGTGCGCCAGGGTGTCCCGGCCGGCTCCGGCGACCTGGGGGGCGCAGCGGATCGAGTAGGCGTCCTGGACCCGCGGCGCGTCGTCCTGGTGGTGGCCGGTGAGGCCGGAGCCCTGGAGCACGGCGAGCATGTTGGCGGCGCTGAGCGCCTGGCCCGGGTGCGGGCGGATCGGGGCGTGCAGCTCGGGGGCGAGCACCTTGTCGGTGCCGAGCAGCGCCTCCAGGGTCATCGCGGCGGTGATGTCGGCGGTGGTGAACAGCCGCTGGAGGTCGGCGATGGCCATCACCAGCATGCCGAGCATGCCGTCGGTGCCGTTGATGAGGGCCAGGCCCTCCTTCTCCAGCAGCTCGACCGGCTCGATCCCGGCGGCGGCCAGCAGCTCCGCGACGGGCTTCTCCACGCCGTCCGGGCCGGTGGCGGTGCCCTCACCCATCAGCACCAGCGCGCAGTGCGACAGCGGCGCGAGGTCGCCGGAACAGCCGAGCGAGCCGAACTCGCGCACCACCGGGGTGATGCCCGCGTTGAGCAGCGCGGCCATGGTCTGGGCGACCAGCGGGCGGACGCCGGTACGGCCGGAGGCCAGGGTCTTCATCCGCAGGAACATCAGCGCGCGGACCACCTCGCGCTCGACCGCCGGACCCATGCCCGCCGCGTGCGAGCGGACCAGCGAGCGCTGGAGCTGGGCGCGCAGCTCGGGGCTGATATGCCGGACGGCGAGCGCGCCGAAGCCGGTCGACACGCCGTAGACGGGGCGCGGCTCGGCCGCGAGGGCATCGATCCGCGCCCGGGCGGCCGCCATCTCGGCGAGCGCGTCGGGACCGATCTCGACCCGGGCGTTGCCCCGGGCGACGGCCAGCACGTCCTCCGCACTGACGTCGGCCTTGCCGACCTGGACCAGCGGAGCGTCGGGGGCCACAGCACTGTGCATATCCATATACATAATCACATCAGGTGAATGGAGATATGACAACAGCTGCTCACCATCCGGATTCTCCGACGCCCGGATCCGGGCCGCACCCCGGGGCCGCCACAGCCCGGCCCGGGTGCGCGGCGCAGGCGGCCGTCAGCCCTTCAACTCGGCCTCGATGAGGTCGGCGGCCCGCGCGGTGCCGCCCTCGGCCCGACCGGCGGCGGCCAGCGCCTTGAGCCGCTCGGCCACCGCGGCATCCCCGACCAGCTCCAGCAGCGCTCCCCGCAGCGCCTCCGGGGTGGCCGCGTCGGTGTCCAGCCGGCGGGCGACGCCGAGGCCGACCAGGGCGTCCGCGTTGGCGAACTGGTCGGCGGCCTGCGGCACCGCGATCATCGGCACCGCGTGGAACAGGCCCTCGCTGGAGCCGCCCATGCCGGCGTGGGTGACGAAGGCGTCCGCCTGGGCGAGCACCGACAGCTGCGGCACCCACCGGTGCACCTCGACGGTTTCCGGCAGCTCACCGAGCTCGGCCGGGTCGGTGTGCTTGCCGATCTGCAGCACGACGTGCCAGCCCGGCAGGCCGCCGAAGGCCTCGACGCAGGCCCGGTAGAACGCGGGCCGGTGGGTGAAGGCCGAGCCCAGCGAGACCAGCAGCACCTTCTCGACGCCCGCCGGGCGCTCCCACCGCCCCTGGTGGGCACGGTCACCGAAGCAGGGCCCGACGAAGCTGACCCGCCGCTCGTCCACCCGGTCCGCGTTGGGCTGGAGCGCCCGCGGGACGAGCGCGATGCACCGCTCGGGGCGGTTCTTGAAGGCCTCGACGTCCCGCTGCACCGCGCCGGCCCCGGCCAGCCAGTCGGCGAACCGCCGGTAATGCTCGGGACCGCCGGGGCCGTTGCGGATCGCCTCGAAGACCTCGGCCAGGTCCTCCTCGACGCCGTCCCAGCCGACGAAGCTGGAGGACAGCTGCACCACCGGCACGCCGAGCCGTTCGCCGAGCGCCCGCCCGGCGAAGCCCGCGATGTCGTAGAGGACCAGGTCGGGGCGGTCGTCCTCGAAGGCCTCCAGCAGGGCGGACCACATCGACAACGCGTCGTCCAGGAACACGTCCTGGATCGCCACCGGGTCCTCCGGCCAGCCGGCCGGGTCGTCGGCGAGCGGCAGCGCGGTCGCGTACGGGACGAAGGACGCGCCGGTGGACTCGACGGTCTCACGGAAGGACGGGTCGTTGACGTAACTGACCCGGTGGCCCCGGGCGGCCAGCTCGGTGATCACGGCGAGGCTGGGGTTGACGTGCCCGTGCGCCGGGACGGAGGCCATCAGGATGTGTGCGGGGCGGTTCACGGGCACCTCCGGGGACGACGATGAAGACGAGACGTTCCGTCTCGCAGCACTTGAGAAGACAATACGTCTCGTCTCGCCGTCTCGCATAGAATTTTTCCCATGGCCTCCAGAACCGCCCCCGACCCCGCCCGCCGCAGCGAACGCGCCCGCGCCGCCGTCCTCGCCGCCGCCACCGAACTCGTCGCCGAAGTCGGCTACGGCAAGCTGACCGTCGAGGCGATCGCCGCCCGCGCCGGGGTCGGCAAGCAGACCATCTACCGGTGGTGGCCCTCCAAGGGCGCCGTGGTCTTCGACGCCTTCCTCGCCGTCAGCCGGCACGACGGCGGCCTCGCGCTCCCCGACACCGGCGACCTCGCCGCCGACCTGAGGGCCGTCCTGCGCCCCACCTGCGAGGAACTCACCGACCCGGGCGCCGACCGCACCTACCGCGCCATCATCGCCGAGCTACTCAACGACCCGGCGCTGCACGCCGAGTACCGCACCCGCCTGCTGGACCCGCTGCTGGAAGTCACCCGCGACCGCCTCCGCGTCGCCCGCGAGGCCGGCCAACTCGCCCCCGACGCCGACCTCGACCTCGCCGTCGAACTTGTCTACGGCCCGCTCTACTACCGCTGGCAGTACCGGCTCGGCCCGCTCACCCACGAGCACGCGGACCGCCTGGTCGACGCCGCCCTACGGGCCCTCAACCACTCCGCCGCCTGACCGCGAGCACCACGACCAGCACGACCAGCACGACCGCCAGCACGGCGAGGGCGAGCCAGCCGAACACCGCGTCGAGCGCCCGGCCGACCACGCTGCGCCTGGCCTTGCGCTTGTGCCGCGACACGGCGGTGTGGTCGGTGATCTGATGCGCCCGCAGCCCGGTCCGCACCGGGTGCGCCCGCCCCGGCACCGTCCGCACGGCCGCCGGGCCGCTCACCCCCGCCGATGCCGTCGGCCGCACCACCGGCACGGCCGCCGCCGGCCCGGCCGCCGCCACCCCGCCGCCCAGCACCAGGACGCCGACCACCGCCGCACCCACCAGCCGACCACCCATGGCCACCCCCGATCCCCGATCCAGCCCCGCCACGATCCCACCCCGGCCCCCACCACGGCACCCCGCCCCCTGCACCGCGACCCACCCGGGACACTCCGGTCACCGAACCGGCACATCCCCCCCGGGGGCCCCCCCCCCCCCCCCCCCCCCCCCCCCCGGGGGGGGGGGGGGGGCCCCCCCCCCCCCCCCCCCCCCCCCCCCCGTTCCGGGTTCCGGCGCTACTTGCCGCGCCGCAGCGGGTTGATCACCCCGAACGCCCCGGTCAGCGTGGACGGGTCGACGAAGGAGCCTCCCGGCCCGTGGGTGCGGCGGAAGTTGTTCACCAGCCCGGAGAACGACGGGTCCACCTTCGCCCGGTACGCGGCCAGCAGGTTGACCCGCTCCGGCGTGGACAGCTCCTGCTCGGCCCGCAGCTGGTGGCTGCGCGAGAGGTGGTACATGCCCTCGACGGTGTAGCCGGCGTCCAGCCAGCCCTGCCACAGCGCGTCGCGGTCCGCCTCCTGCCCGGCGAAGTACTCCAGGGCGCGCGGGCGCGGCTCGGTCGGGGCCTCGGCGGCCGGCACCGGCTCGGCCCGCAGCTCGACCCGCCGACCGCACAGGTACAGCACCGGAACGCCCTTGCGCACACAGAAGTTGAGCGCCTGCGCGGCCTGGTCGACGACCGCCTCGGCCTTGTCGTTGAGCGAGGTGTTGCACAGGATCGGCACCCCGGTGGCGGCCCGGAAGGCGTCCAACGCCCGGTGCAGCGCCGGGTTGGACTCCGCCGTGACGGTCTGGTGCCGGGCCGAGCCGTCCAGGTGGACGATCGCGGGCACCAGCTCCCGTGCCTCCGGCCGGACCTGGACCGCCTCCAGCATGTACGGCGACTCACGGTCGGAGGCGAACCACTCGCCCGCGTGCTCGGCCATCACCATCGGGGCGACCGGCCGCCACCACTGGCGCCGCTTGTACTCGTTCAGCAGGTCCTTGACCTTCTGCGAGCGCGGGTCGCCGAGCAGGCTGCGGTGGCCCAGCGCGCGCGGGCCGAGCTCGGCCCGGCCGTCCACCCAGGCGATCACGCCGTCCGAGACGTCGGCGACGAAGCGCTCGTCCTCGAAGTCCGTGACCGAGACGATCCACGGTGCGAACTCGGCCAGCGCCTCCTCGGTGTCCAGCACGTCCCGGCCGTAGTACGGGGAGACGATCCGCAGGTCCGAGGCGTCGAGGGCGCCGGACCCGTACAGACCGAGCAGGCCGAGGCCGATGCCCTGGCCGGAGTCGTTGGCGCACGGCGGGGTGACCAGGCCGCGGAAGCCGAAACGGTCCATCAGCAGGGTGTTGGTGGGGCAGTTGAGCGCGTAGCCGCCGGTGGTGGCGAGGTGGGTGTCCTCGGCGCGGATGCCGCCGACCTCCAGCAGCCGTTCCACGTTGCGGATCGCGACGCCCTCGCAGCAGCGCTGGATCACCTTCATCACCGCGCTGCGCAGGTGGTCCTCACGGCTGAGCGAGTCGTCCAGCTCGGCGCCGGCGAGCTGCTGTTCGGCGGCGTCCACCACCGAGCGCACCAGGTCGTGGGCGGCCTTCCAGGGCTGGGTCGCCGAGCCGCCGAAGAAGGTGACGTCGGCGATCGCGGCCTCGGCGTCGAACTCGATCGCGGCGGTGGAGGCGGAGGCGAGCGCCATCAGCGAGCCGGGCTCCAGCCCGAACACCGTCTCGGCCGCGGTGTACAGCGGCCCGGGGGACTCCACCGGCTCGAAGGTGATCCGGCCCTGCTTGACCACGCAGCCGGCGTACCAGTACGGGTTGGGGCGGCTCTCCTGCGCGTAGTCGGGCAGGGCGTCGATGGCCAGGCCGACGATCTGCCCCTCGCGGAACAGCGGGACGTCCCGCAGCACGCCGCTGAACAGGTGCGCCAGGCTGTGCAGCGGGAAGTCCTCCGCGCCGGCCGGCTTCGGCACCGGCTGTGCCTTCGGCAGGCCGGGGGTGCCCCAGGTGGCGGTGACGTCGTCGAGGGTCAGCCCCTCCTCCGCCAGCAGTGCGGACAGGAAGGCCTCGGACCGGCCCTCGGTGTACAGCGGCCAGAAATGGTGCTTCTGCCCGCTGACCCGTTCCAGTTCCCAGACCCGGACCAGTTCGACGTCGGCCCCCTCCCGGCGCCACAGCGCGACGTTCTGGTCGTGCCGGACCGAGAAGACCGCACCCGGCCCCGGCGGTGTGAGATAGGCGGAAAGGAAATGCTCGGCCACGGTTACCTCTTTTTCCTCGGTCTGCCAGGTTCTGTCAGGACGAGGTATTTCCGGCCCGTTCGCGAGGGGATTTCCCGCACCCCGCAAGGGCCGGCCGCCTGCCCCCGGCGCCAGCGACTACCCGGTCATTCGACCACGGGCGCGGACGGGCGGTACATACTGAAATCCCCGTTTACGCACGTCCCGGAACCGGGGCGTACGCATGCGCAGCGGGGCCCGGCTCCGAAACGTCATGGTCCGCACCGGGCGCCCACCTGCGCGTTTCCCTCCGTCCACGGAGAACGGCCCGGGCTGCAGGCAGTGGCTGGACCACTGCCCGGGGCCCGGGCCGTAGGTGGGGAAGTACGGAGGTGGGGGACGTCAGGCGTCGGCGCCGGCCTTGGCGTCGTGCGCGGCGAAGAACTCGTCGGCGATCGCCCGGGTGCGCGGCAGCTCGGCGACCGGCTCGCCGATCACCCGCCCCGCGAGCTCACCGGCCAGCCGGATCACGTCCTCCCGCAGCTCGGCCTCGGCGAGCACCCGGTCCGCCGCCAGCTGCACCTGCGCCTCGGCCAGCATGGTGTCCCGCAGCGCCTGCCCCTCGGCCCGCAGCTGCGCGATCAGCGCCGCCCCCTCCTCGGTGGCCGTCTGCCGGATCGCCGCCGCCTCGTGCCGTGCCGCGACGAGCTCCGCCTGGAACTCCTCGTACACCCGCCGGGCCTCCGCCCGCGCCTCCTCGGCCCGCTCCACACCGCCCTCGGTCGCGTCCCGGCGCTCCCCCAGCAACTTCTCGATCCGCGGCAGCAGCACCGCCCCGAGAACGCCGAAGATCAGGAAGAAGCAGACGAGTCCGACGACGAGTTGAGCAAGATCCGGCTTCAAAGGTCCCATGGCATCAAGATAGTTGAGCCTCCGTCGCCCAACTCCGGCGGGTCCCGCACCGGCCCCGGAGACGACGAAGGGCGCCCTCCCCGAAGGAAGGACGCCCAGGTCGGAAGCACTGCGGCCGGGTGGGGCATCAGGGGCTCGAACCCTGAACCTACGGATTAAAAGTCCGCAGCTCTGCCAATTGAGCTAATGCCCCGCGGCTCTCCGTAGCGGGCTGGTCCCGGGTGGGGAGGGCCACCGCGATCCTACCCGGTGGGCCCCAGGGCTCCGCCAGTGGATTGGGTGGGCGCGCCGGGGGCGGCGGGAGGAGCTTGGGGCGGGCCGTAGTGGGCGGCGCGGACGCGGCGGAGCCAGGCCTCGGCGGGGCGGGGGTCGGGGGCCTCGGGCAGGACGCCGGGGCGGGCGAGCCGGCCGGCGGCGTCGGCGAGCAGGGGTTCGGCGGTGGCGGGGCGGTCGGCGATGCGTTCGCCCAGGTCGCGGACGCGTTCCGGGTCGGGCAGCCGGATCAGGTTGTGTCCGGTGCGGTGCAGGCGCACGGCCTGCTCGACCAGCCGGACGAGGTGCCGGGCGTGCTTGGCGGCCCGGCGCCGGGTGGCCGGGTCGGTGGTGTCGCGGGTCAGCAGCTTGCGGAACTGCTGGTCCGCGTACCCGAGGTAGGCCCTGCGGACGGCCGGTGCGCTGAGGAAGCTCGACCGGATCCCGATCAGTTCGCGACCGAGCGGGGTGACGGTCTCGTACAGGTCCTCGGGCAGCCAGACGAGTTCGGAGGCGGTGGGGTTGCAGGACAGCGCCAGCCGGCACCACTTGGCGGCCTCGTGCAGGGTGACGTCGGGCTCGGTGGTGACGTGCGACTCGGCGGGGCGGTGCAGGCCGTGCAACTCCTCGGTGGGGGTGGCGAACAGGCCCAGCCGGTCGAGGTCGGAGCCGGCGTGGGCGAAGCCGTACGCGGTGGAGCCGACGATGCCGGACAGCAGCACGGCGCCGGGGGCGGCGGTGGGCATGAGCGGGGCTCCTCTCGAACGGGCTGCCGGGGAGCGCATCCTCTCCCGAGTGGGCCGCGCCGGGCGAGCGATTTCCGGACCGGGGCCCGCCCGGCCGTCGATACTGGCCCCATGCAGCACGATCCCCGCCCGGAAGCCGTCGGCGTCGAGAAACTGCGGGCCTGGTGGTCCCACCGGCAGTGGCTGGACCGCCCGCACACCGGGGCGTCGGCCGCCGAGGTGCTGGCCGCCACCGGCTGGTCCCGCTCGGTCGGCGGCGCGGCCCCGTACCTGGGCCTGTTCGCCCGGGCCGGGCTCGGGCGGGCGGCGGTGGACGCGGCGGTGGCGGGGTTGCAGGTGCACGAGCTGCCGGCCGCGCGCGGCTGCACCTACGTGCTGCCGGCCGCCGACTTCGCGCTCGGCCTGGCGGTCGGCGCTGCCGCCCCGGCGGGTGAACTGGCCGCCGCGGCGAAGCACCTGGGGGTCGGCCGGGACGAGGTGGAGCAGCTCTGCCTGGCCATCGAGCGGGTGCTGTCCGACGGCGGGCCGCTGGACCCGACCACGATCCGGGAGGCGGTCGGCGACGCCGTCCGGCCGCTCGGCGAGGCGGGCCGCAAGCGAGGGCTGTCGACCACCCTGCCGCTCGCCCTCGGCCTGATGCAGTCGCGCGGCCGAATCCGCCGGGTACCGGTCAACGGCCGCCTGGACCAGCAGCGTTACGGCTACGTCGGCTGGGACCAGCCGGTCGCGGGGGACGCCGTCGACCTCGCCCGCCGCTACTTCTCCTGGGCCGGTCCGGCCACCCTCGGCCACTTCCGCTGGTTCTCCGGCTTCACCGCGGCCACCGCACGCCGGGCCGTCGCCGAGGCCGGGGCGGTCCCGCTCGCGCCCGGCTCCGAACTGCTGGTGCTGCCCGAACTCGCCGAGGAGTTCGCCGGGTTCGAGGTGCCCGCCGAGCCGCACTACACCCTGCTGGCCGGCATCGACGGCATCCACCTGCTGCACCGCGACCTGCCCCGGCTGCTCGACCCCACCGACGCCGCCCGCCCGCTGCCGGCCGGCCGAACCGGGCGCACCTTCGGCAGCGAGGCCGACCCGCAGACCCACCTGGTGCTGGACCGCGGCCGGATCGTCGGCCTGTGGGAGTACGACACGGAGCGGGCAGAGATCGTCCACCAGTCCTTCGTCCCCCTGGACGACGCGCTGCGCGGGGCGGTGGCCCGCACCGAGGCGTTCGTCCGGGACGAGCTCGGCGACGCCCGCGGCTTCAGCCTCGACTCGCCGAAGAGCCGCGCCCCGAAGATCGCCGCACTGCGGGCAGCCGCCCGCACGGAGCAGCAGGCCGGGTAGCGTACGGCCCATGTCGACCACCACCAACGACGAGGTCCTCATCGTCACCGGCGCCGGCCGCGGCATCGGCGCCGCCACCGCCCTGCTGGCCGCCCGCCGCGGCTACCGGGTGTGCGTCAACTACCGTGCGGACGAGGACTCGGCCACCGCCGTCGTGGACGCCGTCCAGGCCGCCGGAGGCACCGCGATCGCCGTCCGGGCCGACGTCAGCCGCAGCGCCGAAGTGGAGCGGCTGTTCACCACCGTGGACGCCGAACTCGGGCCGCTCACCGGGCTGGTGAACAACGCGGGAACGCTGGAGCGGCAGTGCCGGCTGGAGGAGATCGACGAGGACCGGCTGAACCGGATCTGGGCCGCCAACATCACCGGCCCGTTCCTGTGCGCGGCCCAGGCCGTCCGCCGGATGTCCACCCGGCACGGCGGGCGCGGCGGCGCGATCGTCAACGTCGGCTCGGCCGCCTCCCGGATCGGCTCGCCGAACGAGTACGTCGACTACGCGGCCGCCAAGGGCGCGGTGGACTCGATGACCCGCGGGCTGGCGCTGGAGGTCGCCGACGAGGGCATCCGGGTCAACTGCGTCCGCCCGGGCCTGATCCACACCGGCATCCATGCGCTCGGCGGCGAGCCCGGCCGGGTCGACCGGGTCGCGCCGGGCCTGCCGATGCGGCGCGGCGGGGAGCCGGAGGAGGTCGCCGAGGCGATCCTCTTCCTGCTGTCCCCGGCCGCCTCGTACACCACGGGAGCGTTCCTGGAGGTCTCCGGCGGGCGGTGAGCACCCTGTTCGGCGTCCGCCGGACGCCGAACAGTCCTCTCCGGTTTCCTTCCCCCCGCTCCGTCCGCACCCGTACGGTGGGGGCCATGACCGCTGCCTTCATCGACATCCCCGGCGTGCGCAACTTCCGTGACGCGGGCGGGATCGGCGCCCTGCGCCGGGGTGTGCTGTACCGCTCCGGTTCCTTCCACACGCTCACCGAGGAGGGCGCCCGGAAGCTCAAGGACCTCGGCCTGCGGACGGTGGTCGACCTGCGCAGCCCGTTCGAGCTGGAGACCTGGCCGGACCAGCGGTACGGCCTCGACCACGAATCCCTCAACCTGCCGACGCTGCCAGCGAACCGCGGCGACCTCGACCGCCCCTGGCCCGAGGACCAGGCCGGCCTCTACACCTTCATGCCGGAGACCGCCGGCCCCTCGCTCAGCGCGGTCATCCGCCGGCTGGCCGCCCCGGAGGCCGTCCCGGTGGTCGTGCACTGCGCGGTCGGCAAGGACCGCACCGGCCTCACCATCGCCGTCCTGCAGTCCCTGCTGGGCGCCTCGGACGCCGACATCACCGCCGACTTCCTGCTCTCCAACCTCGGCCTCGGCCTCGACGGGGGCCCGATCCCGTACATCGACGAGACCGGCAGCGAGCGCCTCTCCCGCCCGGTCGCCGCCGAACACATCGCCGCCTCCCTCGACTGGATCCGCACCCAGCACGGCACCGTCCCCGCCTACCTCCACAGCCACGGCCTCACCGACGCCGACCTGGACGCCCTCCGGGCCAACCTGTCGGCCTGAGGGCCGGCTTCATCTGCTCGCTCAGGGGATCGGTCGTAAGCCGTTCGGGCCCAGGCTGACTTCGTGGGTCACGATCGGAAACCTGGTCCTCTTGAATCACCGCGCGCAGACCCCATCCGCACTACCTTGCCGATAGCCTGACCATCCGGCCCACGAAAACCAGTCGTACGCAATCCGTGAACGGGCAAATGGGAATCGACGTGACCGGCTGGAGTTCGATGTCCCCACTATCGGCAGTAAGCTCCTGTCATGGCGCGGTCCGATAACCAAATCTCGCCGTCGCCGACGCCGAGCACCTCGCCCGCACCCTCCGCCGAGGTCTGCGACACATGCACCTCCAGTCAACCCTCATCGAGGGATGCCTGACCGGCACCGGACTGTCACCCGCACACCGACTCCACCCTGACCTCAGGTAACCCAGCACTACCGGTGGTTACGTGCCAGCAGGGCTGAACCCTGGTCATTGTGAGGTCGCCACCTTCAAGACCAGGTCAGCCTCCTGGTAGCGCTGAGCTGAGTTGAACAGACGCACGATGTGCAGGACCTCCGTCGACGGGCGCCGCGCCGCGCTGTGCAGCATGGCATCCGCGGCAACGACGAACCCTCGGTCCTGGCAGGCCATCACCACGTCGGGGATCCGGTGAGCCGGTAGCTTGTCGCCGGCTTCGGCGAGAACCAGGTGCGCGTCCCGGTCTCTGCCCGCCCTGAGGTAGTTGATGGCTTCCTCGAGACCCGGCTCGAGTGCGGTCGGCGCCGTGGTGTTCTGCCGGTCCCCCTGGTGGAGGGAGACCGGCAGAACCGACGCACCACTGTCGTCCGTGCCAACGGGCCGGCTTTCAGCGCCGTGGTCGGCCGAGACCGCGTGCGAGCCGGGGTTCTCAGCCCCGGCCGCCGTGCCGATGGTGGGGCCGTCCGCACAGGTCTCGCTGCGGTGACCGCAGATGGTGCAAGTCCGGTGCTGTTCCCCCGTGCACCGGTCGCACGGCCGCTGTGACGCCCGCTCACGCAGCTCCTTGAGATCAGCCGAGGACCACACCAGCTCACGCCCTACATGTCGGCGCACCATCTTGTAGAACCGCTCCAGCGTCTTCCAGGGCGGAACGACCCGGGCGTGCAGGTAGCTGCTGAGGGTGCTCTCGGCGATGTTCAGGCGCTTCGCATTGGCTGCCATCGTTCCCGGCTTGTGTCCCGTGGGTGCCCCGTCCGTTCCTCGCTGACAAGAGCTGAGCTGGCGGTACAGAGCACACATGACCGTCGCCAGCTCCCGCTGTTCCGGAGTGCTTCCCTCCGCGAAACTTCCGCCGACCTGTCCAAGCGGTGGCACGACCCCTCCTCAGTGTCCGCACAGTGGTGGCCATCCGAGTGTGTCCGATCAAACCGGGGGTGAGAAGGCGACCATCTTCAGAGTGTCCGCGAAAGATCGTTTGGGGCTGGCGCCAGCCCGGCTTCCCGCCCTTAACTGGATCCCGTCCACGTGGGTGGTCTGCTGCATTGGACCGCTCCGCGTTTCCGTGCGCTGCAGCCCGCGTGGACTCCATCGCGCTCAACTAGGAGGAACAGCCATGGCACTGCCCTCATGGGAAGACACCACTCTGGGTTCGATGAAGCGAGTGGGGCTGTGGCTGGCCACTGCAGCCGGCGAAGGTGGGATCTTCACGTACGCACAATTGCGCGATGTGTTCCCCGGCGTGGCCCAGATCGACCGCAGGGTGCGCGATCTGCGGAGCCGTGGCTGGCGCATCGACACCGCCCGCGAGGACACCCGACTCGGCGCCAACGAACTGCGTCTGGTGTCCATCGGCGAACCGGTCTGGGAGGAGCGCAAGGGCCCGGGGAAGGAAACGTCCGGCATCACCGGCACCAGGCGCCGCGAAGTGCTGACCAAGGACGGCCACATCTGTCGCAGCTGCGGCATCTCCCCGGGTGAGGAATACGCCGAGTCATACGAGCGTTCCCAGCTGGACATCGCCCGCCGCGAGGTGCGGCTAGAGGACGGCACCACGGCCACGGAGCTGATTACCGAATGCCGACGCTGCCGCGTCGGAGCCACTCACCTGCAGACCGACGCCGCCCGGACGATCGCTGAGATCGCGCATCTCGGCGCCATGGAGCTCCGCATGCTCGCCTCCTGGGTGAAGGAGGACAAGCGGGAGTTCGGCAAGGTCGAGCTGCTGTGGGCGGCCTACCGCACCATGCCGGCTGAGGCCCGGGCGCGCTTCCGGAACGTCCTCCAGTCCAGCCTGGGGTAGCGGTCCGGTCTCCGTCCCGTCCGCGCGATCTCACCACCATCCGCAACAACGCGTCCCTACGTTCAGAGGAGAACTGGATTCATGAGCCCGGACCTTGGCCGCCCCCCAATGGCTGCGTACAACCAGGATCTGGTCGAGCAGCGGCTGAACGAGGCTGCCCTGGCTGGCGGGGTGCGCGAGTCCGTCAAGATCGAATGGCGCGGTCGCGACTTGAACGTCGAAGTCATCGACATGCCGACGGACAGCCTCTACTACAACGCCGGAACGCACCGGATCCGGGCTCAGCGCAGCCACGACCCGAAGCTCGACGCCTCGCTCGATGCCAGTCCTTGGAGCCCCGAGAGCCAGGACTACCTGCACCACCTGCTCCAGGCCAAGCCGTCGAATCCCCATGAGACCGACCCGGATTTCACGGAGCTGAAGAAGAGCATCGCCGACTTCGGCCAGAATGATCCGGGCCTGATCACCCGGGACGGGATCCTCGTCAACGGCAACACTCGACGAGCAGCGTTGAAGGAACTCGGCCACCAGACCATCCGCGTCGGAGTGCTCCCTGGTGACGCCACCTGGGCAGACATCAGCGCGGTGGAGCTCTCCCTGCAGCTCCGCAAGGATCACCGGCGCGATTACTCCTACATCAACCGGCTCCTCGCGATCGAGGAGCAGGTCGCACTCGGCCGGCCGATCGGAAGTGTGGCGCACGACTTCCGCTCCAACGCAGCAGCGTGCGAGCAGGACCTGTGGATCCTGTCCTGTATCCGGGAAATGATCGAACGCAGCTCCGACGGTGAAGTCGCACTTCGGCTGGTTGACTTCGAAGAGCATCAGGAGAAGCTCAAGGAACTTCGTCGTCGATACGCGAAGGAAGTCAGGGAGAACAGGCGGGAGAACGCAGAGCTGATCAAGGAAGCCCGTCTGGCCGCAATGATCCTCGGCTTCTCCAAGACCGATGTCCGAGTCATCGAAGAGGACTTCCACGACCGCTACCTCAGCAGGCAGTTGCCGGAGGTCTTCCGCCAGTCGACCGCGAAGGCTCCTTCGGCAGTGTCCATTCCCGGGCTGAACCGGTCGGTCCAGCCGGCCGAGACGTCCAAGGTCGCGGCAGCGAAGGCCTTCACGGACTCGGTCCTGCGGGTCAAGGCAGCTGAAGCCGCAGCCGACAAGCTCCCTCCTGAGCAGATCAGGGCCGCCGCCCAGAGCGTGAAAGCCGCGAAGGACGCCGTGGAGGTGGCGCTTGACCCGGCTGGCCGCGATGCCCGCTTGCGGAAGCGGAAGAGGGCGGCCCCGGATCGCCTGAACGACGCGAGCCAGGACATCGATCAGTGCATCACGGACCTGGTACTGTCCCGCGGTTCCCGCAGCCTCGATGAGGAGGCGTTCGACGAAGCCGTACTGCTACTGCGTGAAAGCCTCGCCAAGCTGGCCAAAGAGGCTCAGCGCAGCATCGTCGAGGCTGGGGACGGAGTCACCTGGCTGCTGAACGCTGTACGGGAGAATGAGTGAGTCTGACCGCAGAACCGTCTCTGCAGATTGGCTTCGACGTCACGCGGACCGCTGCTGTCCTACGGGCAGCAGCGGGGTTCCACCATGACCTCGCACGACTCTCCATGCGATTCGGCAACGGAGGCATGCGTGGTGTCTCGTCGGCCGAAGTCCCGCTGGACGATTTCCTCGCCAGCCTCGATGAACTCGCCAGCTGGCCAGCACCGGAGAGCGTGCAGTGGGAGGACGCTCTTGCCGAACTAGCTGGCAGTGTTCTCGACGACGCCGACACCGCCAGCAGGCAACTGTCAGGCTCCTCCTCTGACGAGATCATCATCCCGGCGGATTCCGTACCGGGCCTGCTCGGCGACAACTGGGTGGCCGACCTCACGTCCTTCCAGCGGAGGGACGTGGCCCGACTGCTCTCGCTGCGGCACGGAGCCAACTTCAGCGTGCCCGGCGCCGGAAAGACCCGTGCCACTCTGGCTGTCTTCGCGGCCCTGCGTGAGCAGCAGGAAGTCAGCCGTCTTCTCGTGGTCAGTCCGAAGTCCGCCTATGAGGCGTGGCAGGCCGAAGCCGAGCTGTGCTTCCAGCAGCCACCCCGAACGGCTGTCCTTTCAGGCGCACCCGATCCTGGCGCTGAAGTCCTGATCGTCAACTACGAGCGTCTGAACCGCCAGCTGGCTGCCCTCGCCGGGTGGCTGAAGGCTGCACCGAGCATGCTCGTGCTCGACGAAGCACACCGGATGAAGCTCGGATCGCAGGGGACCTACGGCGCCGCGTGCATGTCGCTCGGTCCCCTCAGCAAGCGTCGGCTCATCCTCACCGGGACGCCCGCGCCCAATGGAGCCAAGGACCTTGAGAACCTGCTTTCCTTCGTGTGGCCCGGCCACGGACGGCGGGTCGTCAGCCAGGCCGTCGGAGGGGGCGACCTCGCGCATGCCAGCACTGTCCTGCGTCCGCTGTACACCCGGACCACGAAGCGGGAACTCAAGCTTCCGCCGGCCGTGACGACCATTCGGTACGTCGAGATGCCAGCCCTCCATCGCGAGATCTACGACGCGCTGGCGGGCCAGTACTCAGCACGCGCGGAAGGCGCTCGAACGGATTTCGAGGCGCTGGGGCGGTCAATGCTCCGAATGCTCATGGCCGCCACCAGTCCTGCGCTGCTCATTGAGGGCAGCAGCGCCTATGAGCCGCTTGAATACCGTCTTGATCCGCTGGACGTTCCAGCCAGTTCCTCGCTTCGAACCCTCATGGCGGAGTTGCCGTCGTATGAGCTTTCACCGAAGTACCAGGAAGCCCGGCAACTGGTTGCCGCCAACGCCGCCCGGGGACGGAAGACACTGGTCTGGGCGAGCTTCGTACGAAGCCTGACCACCCTCGAAGCGATGTTCACGGACTTCGGACCAGCCCTCGTCCACGGCGGCACCGTGGACCGGGAAGCCCAGATCCGGCGCTTCCGGGAGGACCCTGACTGTATGGTCCTGATCTCCAACCCCGCCACACTGGGCGAGGGCATCAGCCTGCACCAGGTGTGCCATGACGCGGTCTACGTGGACCGGGACTTCCAAGCCGGCCGGTTCCTGCAGAGTCTGGACCGGATCCACCGCCTGGGGCTGGCACCCGACGCCGAGACCCGAATCACGGTCCTGGCTTCCCGTGGTTCGGTCGATGAGATCGTAGCGAAACGGCTGGAGCTGAAACTGCAGTTCATGGGCAAAATTCTCGATGATCCGGCTGTCCAGCAGCTCGCGGACCTACAGGAAGAGCCATCCGTCGCGGCAGGAATGGACATCGCGGATGTCCAAGCCTTCTTGGAGCACCTTGATGACGCCGCTGCCCGCTGATGGAGCGATGAAGGCCGCACTGCGCTGGCTTCACATGCTGCGGACGGAGGACGCCCACCGCGCACGGGCGCTCTTCACCAGCCATACCCGGTACGCCGATTTGACGCCAAGCCAGTACGACGATGGCCTGACCTGGCTACGGCGGATCGGGCTGGTGCCGTTGCCTGGCCACGCAGCAGGCCGGTATAGGACGGCGGATCGGCTTCTCCGCCTTGAGCTGCTGGAGCGAACCCTGGCGACAGCACGCCCCGACTGGCTGACCGAAGACCGCAACGCCACTTCTGGAGTCGACACACTGCCCCCTGCCGCCCAGCGGCTGGCAGCTGTGCTCGATCTCAGCCATGACGACACCGCCGCCTCCATATCCAGTGCCTGGCTCGCCGAACGCACCCGGCTCGGTGCAGCCGGGGAGAATGCTCTGCTGACCCTGCTCCGGCGCGCAATGACCGCAGACGTCATTCACGTATCCGCCATTTCGGACGGCTTCGGTTACGACATAGCGGTGGAATCAGGCGGCTCCAGCGTTCATCTGGAGGTCAAGAGCACATCTAATGCCGCCGGTCAGGTGCTGTTCCTGTCACGGCACGAATACGAGACCATGCGTACCGATCCGGCGTGGCTCCTGGTGTTCCTCACCCTCGACCGGCGGGACCAGCCAACAGCGATCAGCACCGTCGACCGGCACTGGATAGCCGAGGCCGTTCCGGCCGATCGGCAGGGCCATGGGTCACAGTGGGCTTCAGCCCGGCTACGGGTCCCGTCGACGGCGCGCATCCGTGGTATCCCCGCAGTTACGAAGTGGCTCCTGAGCGCCGCCGCCGCAGGTGTCCGGGAGCCGGATCCGTCCGCCGTCCTGCTTGCCAGCGGTGCAGCGCCCACTGGCTGACTGCGCCGCGGTCTCACGTTGTCTGACCCGCCTGGCACAATCAGCCAGAACCATGCCAGGTGCCAGGGGACCCAGTTGGACCCAGCACGTCTCCACCTCTGCGACACTTGGCTTTTGCGTGTCGCAGCAAGGGAGGACGACCTATGACTACCAGCGCCGACCGGCTGACCTCGGTCGAGATCTGTGCGGGCGCTGGCGGCCAAGCGATCGGCCTCCACCAAGCAGGCTTCAGGCACCACGCACTCGTCGAGATCGACAAGCACGCGGCGGCTGCCCTCCAGAAGAATGTGGATCAACGCCGCGACTGGAAGTGGGAGCGCGAGAACAAAGCAGTCCTCCACATGGATGTGAAGGACTTCGCCAAGAACCCCCCCAAATTTGAACCGTTCGAAATCGACCTGCTGGCCGGTGGGGTCCCGTGCCCGCCGTTCTCCCTGGCCGGCCGCCAGCTGGGCCAGGACGACGAACGAGACCTGTTCCCCACAATGCTTGATCTCGTCAAAAAAATCCGCCCGAAGGCGGTCATGATCGAGAATGTCCGGGGACTCCTCCAGCCTGCACACAAGTTTGCCGGATACCGAAAAGATATCACCAGGAAGCTTGAGACTCTGGGGTATTCCGTCTGCAGGTGGGATATGGTTGAATCTGCCGATTACGGAGTTCCTCAGCTCAGGCCGCGCGCAATCCTGGTCGCCATTCACGGAAACTATTATGCGGAGAAATTTCAGTGGCCTACTGGAGAATCGAAGCAGAAGACAGTTTTTGAGGCGCTCAAGAAGAGCATGGCGGAACGTTACCAGCATGCGCAAAACCTTTACCCCGATCGGGCTGTACAGCTGGCGGCCATACATGAGCGCTGGAAGGAGCATGCCCGACGGGGGGGTGTCGCTCCCACTCTGGTTGGAGGATCGAAGAAGCACGGCGGTGCCGACCTGGGCCCCAGCCGGGCCAAGGCCGCCTGGAAGCTGCTCGGCGTCGACGCCATGGGCGTGGCGAATGACATGGGCGATGACATCGCCGTGGACCGTGATCTGCTGAACGAGGTCGGCCCGAAGCTGACCGTCAAGCAGGCTGCCATCATCCAGGGGTTCCCCGAGGATTGGCACTTCGAAGGCGGAAAGACGGCCCGCTACCGTCAGATCGGAAACGCCTTCCCCCCACCCGTGGCCAAGGCGTTCGGGGAAAGCATCGCCGAAGTGCTGCGGCTCGGTCCGCGACCGGAAGGCGAGACCGCGCCTTCAGCTATTTCGGCGTCTGGATCTCACGGTACTGACGATGGACAGGGCGCATTCGACTGGTGACTCGTGTTCCCAGAACCTGAGAACGGTCCAGCCGGCTGCTTCCAGCTGGGAATCCGTATCACGGTCACGCAAGACGTTCCGGGTTACTTTCTCTGACCAGTAACCCGGATTTGTACGGGGTGAGACGTAGTGCTCGGGACACCCGTGCCAGTAACAGCCGTCCACGAAGACTGCAACCTTCGCGGGCCGGAAGACCATGTCAGCCGTGCGGCGTAGACCAGGCAGGGGGCGGGCGGCCACGCGATAACGCAAGCCGTCGGCGTACACCAACTGCCTGATCCGCATTTCGGGCTTGGTGTCCCGGCTTCGGATGGCTTGCATGTTCCGTCGCCGGGCTTCGGACGACGCCCAGGAACCCTCGGGCGGAACCCAGTTGTCAGTCATGCCTTCCCCGTCTCGATGCACGCCCTGTCTCCAGGCTAAGTCCCGGCCGTTCTCCCTAACCCTGCCGCTCGAAGCGCCACCACTGGGTGGGCGAGTCGACGTCCTCCCACTGCTGGACGACTCCGTCCGGGGCCTCCGGCGCGGTCAGCGGCTTGCCGCTGACGAAGCTGGTGACGGTGTACGTCCCCGGGGCGTCGACGTGGGCCTCCAGCAGCCATTCCTGGGCGCCGAAGGCGTTGGCGGACCACTGCTGGATCGGGACGCCGTCCTCCGGGGAGGCGCCGGTGACGTCGAGGCGCTTGCCGCTGCCGGCGTTCTCGATGTGGAACAGCGCGCCGCCCGGGTGGACGGCGGCGAGCTGCCAGAGCTGGGCGTCGGAGCCGTCGTCCGTGCCCAGCCGGATCCGGGCGCCGCTGCGCCGGGAGGCCTCGGCGACCTCCAGCAGCAAGCCGCTGCCGACGTTGCGGATCCGGTAGCGGCCGTCGGTGATCGCACTGTCAGTCATGCCCGGAGTCTCCCACCGGGCGCCGACAGACGGCCTCGTAGCCGAAGACCGCGGCCAGCACCGCGACCACGGCGGCGACCTGGGCCAGCGCCGACACCCCGGTGCCCAGCGGGACGGTCTCCACGACCACGGCCGCGCCGAGCAGCCGGGGCAGGTGGGGCCCGAGTCCGAAGAAGCGCCGGATGGCGGTGTTCACCACCAGGTACAGCGTGACGCCGCCGGCCAGCGCGACGGCCTGCGGCTGGGTGATCGCGGCGGCGGGGTGCGCGGTCGCCGACTTCACCCCGGCCGCGAACAGCAGCACGCCGAGCAGCAGTCCGAGGTGGCCGAGGTAGTAGACGGTGACCGCGGCCCGGTTGCGTTCGGCGGAGGACAGCGCGGCCATGTGGTGCTCGGCGCGGGCGTCGTCGTCGTGCCCGAAGTACGCCCACCAGAGCCCGACGCAGACGGTCAGGCTGAGCAGCGCGACGGCGATCAGCGCGGGCCCGAGCCCGGTCGCTTCCGCGCCGACCCCGATGGCGATCACCGACTCGCCGAACGCGATGATCACGATCAGCCCGTGCCGCTCCACGAAGTGGTCGGCGCGCAGCCGGAACTCCGGCAGCCGGGCCGCCCTCGGGGTGACGTACTGCATCGCGAAGGCGGCTGCCCAGAAGCCGAGCTGGACCGTCCCCGCGAGGTAGCCTCCGGCCAGCACCAGGGCGCCGACGGCCAGGTTGGAGGCGCCCATCCCCAGCACCGCGGCGGGTGTCACCCCGGCGGCGATGAACATCCCGGTGTGCAGGGCGACCACCACCAGGTACGCCCAGCCGAAGGCGGCGCCGCTGCCCTCGAAGGCGTGCGGCACGGACAGCGAGATCACCAGGAAGCCGCCCATCGCCAGCATCAGCAGCCCGCGCCGCCCGTGGGTGCGCGGCGGCATCGCGTTGGTGAGCCAGATGAAGGCGTCGTACATCCACCAGATCACCCCCAGCATCACCAGCACCTGGGTGAAGCCGCCCGGGGTCAGGTGGTGGACCAGGCTGCTGGTGAGCTGGGTGACGGTGAAGACGAACACGAGGTCCAGGAAGAGTTCGAGCGGTGCCACCTTCAGGGCCGGCTCGGACGCCTCATCGGCACCGGGGGTGGTGGGGGGAACGGGGAACCTGGTCACCGCGTGAGTATCCGTCACCCGGACGGACGACGGTGGGCGTTTCCGGTGGACGGACCACGCCGCCTATGCTGCGGCGAATGTCCACCGAGCAGAACCCCGAACAGCCCCCCGGCTCCATTCCGTCGCAGCGTCAGCAGCCGGCCCTCCTGGAGGCGGTGGCCGAACTGGAGGCGGTGGTCGCGGCCGACGACGACGAGCGCTTCGGCCCGGCCCTCGGCCTGGTCGGCGGGCTGTTCGGTCCGGCCGGCCCGGCCGAGCGGCGGGCCGCCGGGCCCCGGCTGGCCGCCCTGCTGCCGGACGCCCCGCCGTTCCCCCGGGCGCACCTGGCGATGGTGGTGGGCGCCTGTGTGGAGTCCGGTGCCGACCCGGTGGCCTGCGCCGGCCCGGTGCTGGCCGGCCTGCGCGGGGCGCTGACCGGCGCCCAGCGGCTGGTCGAGGGCTGGGCGCGCACCGGCGGCGGCCCGCTGCCGGACCAGGAGGCCGACGATCCGGCCGAGGCGCACGCCCGGATCGAGAGCCCCGGGCACCTCGACGCGTGGAACGCCCACCTGGCCGTGGTCGGCTGGTGGACGCTGCACCTGTGGCAGCAGGCCGCCTGGGCGGTGTACACGCACGCGCCGGTCCGCGCCGAGGCCCGCACCTCGGGCGTCACCGAGGTGCTGCTGGAGCTGTTCGACCGCTACGAGGGCGAGCGGCACGACTTCAAGGGCCTGACGCACCTGGCGCTGGTGCTCGACGACGAACCGCTGCTGGTACTCGACCGCCCCACAGGCACCGGCTACCTGCTGCGGATGAGCGGCCTGAGCGACACCTTCCAGCTGCACACCCTGCTCGCCGACGTGCTGATCGGCGGCGGCCACCTGCCCGGCACCCCGCAGGACCCGGAGGTGGTGGCACTGGCCCGCACGGAGTTCCTGGACGGCCGCCGGCTGATCGCCACCGGCGCCTTCAACCTGGTGGCGCCGAACGGCTCCTGGCTCTGGAACGAGGGCACGCCCAGCGACATCCCGGTGGTGGACGGGGTCCGCACCCTGGTGCTGGAGCAACTGCCCTACGAGCGCAGCTGGTCGGCCGGGCGCTTCATCCAGGAGGTCCCGGGCGACCTGCGGCTGGAGCGGGTGCTCGACCCGGCGGAGGCGGCCCAGCGGCTGGCCCGGACGGTGCCGGGAACGTCCACGGCGTCGGCCTTCGGGTAGTCCAACCGCAGGCCCCCGAAGGGCCGTCCCCGTTCGCCGGGTTATGGTCGGAAACCGACGCACGGTTCCCCACGAGCCCCACGAACGGAGTCGACGATGGCGAAGGTCCCGAACGCGCTCGCGGCCGCCGCGCCCGCCGCGCTGACCGCGGCGAGCGGTCTGGTCGGCGGTTACGGCGTGGCCCGCTGGAGCGGTCGGCGCGAGCTGGGCGGCGCGGTGCTGGCGGTGGCCGGGGCCGGGGCGGCCGCCCAGTGGCGCCGCAGCTCGGGCACGGCCGCCGCGGCGGCGCTGACCGGTCTGTACGTGGCGGCCTTCGGCGGCTCGCACCCGCTGGCGAAGCGGATCGGCGCCTGGCCGTCCGTGTTCGCCGTCACCGGGGTGGTCGCGGCGGCCTCCACGGCCGCGACCGTGCTGTCCGCCCGCAAGCGCTGATCAGCCGGCGTTCACCGGACCGCCGCGCCGAACCGCGCCTCGAAGGCGGCGCGGTTCGCCGAGACCGGCGAGCGGTCCCAGACCGCGAACACCACCTGCTCGAACGCGCCCCCGTACCGGGCCAGCGCTCCCTCGAAGGCCTCGGCCACCTGCTCCGGGTCGTTGCGGAACACCCCGCAGCCCCAGGCGCCGAGCACCAGGGCTCGGACCTCGTGCCGGGCCGCCGCGGCGAGCACCCGGACGGCCCGCTCGGCGAGCACCCGCCGGACGTCCGTACCGGCCGAACGCCGTTCCAGCTGACCGGCGTTCGGCGCGGGCGACGTGAGGAAGGTGACCGGGTACGGCCGGGCCTGCAAGTCCCCCCGGCCGCTCCGGATCACCGGCACCGCGGGCGAGACGATCACCCGGTGGCTGTACCGGAGGTCCGTCGAGGCCCGGTGCGCCTCGTAGTAGTCCGGTGCCTCCACCAGACAGCTGTACAGCAGCGCGCTGCGGCACAGGTCCTCCTCCTGGGCGCGAGCACCGCGCAGGTAGCCGCCGCCGGGGTTGCGCGCGGAGGCGAAGTTCAGCACTCCGACCGGCCCGGCCCCGGCCGTGACCAGCCGCCGGGCGGCTTCCATGCTCCCCTCGGCCGTCACCTCGATCCGCCCGCCCGCCGGCCCGGGCCCGCGTTCCCCCGCCGCCAGCAGCGCGTCCAGGTCCTCCGGCGCGTACGACACCGTGCCGGCCCTGGCCGCCGCCAACTGCTCCCCCACCTGCACGAGTTCGCCCCCGGCCGTCCGGTAGCTCCCCCGCTCGGCGATCTCCTCGTTCACCCGTGCCACGTCATGCAGTCTGCTGCTCATGTCCGGGACGCTACGGGACTACCGGCATCGCGCGCCACAGGTTATTCTCACCTACAGAACAACACCTCGGGGGGCGAGCAGCAGCGAGGTGTTCCGGGGGATCGGGGGGAACCGGGGGAACACGAAGGGCCCGCTCCGGGGGACGGAGCGGGCCCTTCGTGTGTGCTTCAGGCGTCAGTTCTTCCAGCGCGGCTTGCGGTCGTCGCGGTTGAAGCCGCCGCCGTTGAAGCCGCCGCGGTCGCGGTCGAAGCCACCGCGGTCCCGGTTGAAGCCACCGCGGTCGGCCTGCGGACGGCCGCCGGAGCGGTGGTCGTCACGGCGCGAGAACGGACGGCTGCTGCTGCCGCCGCGCTCGTCGCGGTCCCGGCCGAAGGACGGGCGGTCGCCGAAGGAGCGGGCCGGACGGTCCCCGAAGGAGCGGCCGCCGCGGTCGTCGCGGTCGCGGTTGAAGCCACCGCGGTCACCGCGGTCGTCACGGTTGAAGCCACCCGAGCGACGGTCGTCACGGTCACGACCGGCACCGAAGCCACCACGGTCGCGGTTGAAGCCACCGCGGTCGCCACGGTCGTCACGGTTGAAGCCACCCGAGCGACGGTCATCGCGGTCACGACCGGCACCGAAGCCACCACGGTCGCGGTTGAAGCCACCGCGGTCGCCACGGTCGTCACGGTTGAAGCCACCCGAGCGACGGTCATCG
>NZ_JBIRJC010000041.1:48448-59215 GCF_044329365.1 Kitasatospora sp. NPDC017646
TCGCGGTCACGACCGGCACCGAAGCCACCAGAACGGCGGTCGTCGCGGTCACGGCCGCCGAAGCCACCGGAGCGGCGGTCGTCGCGGTCACGGTCCCGGTCACGGCCGAAGGCCGGACGCTCGGTGCGCGCCTCGCGGTACGAGGGGGTGCGCTCCTCGGCCTGCGGTGCTGCGGCGGCCGGGGCCTCCGCGGCGGCCGGGGCGTCGGCCTGGGCGGTCTCCTCGCCGGCCTCGGCGGACGCGGCCGGGGCCTCGTCCTCGATGCCCAGCTCGGCCCGCTCGCGCGCCGCGCGGGCGGCCAGGCGGTCGGCCTCCTCGCGCAGCTCGGTGGCGCGGCGCTGCGCGCGCTCCAGCTGGCGGGTCATGTCGGCGAGCTCGCGCTCGGCGGCACCGGCGATGTTCGCGGCGCTCTCGGCCTGCACCTCGGTGAGCGAGCGGGCGCCGGTGATCTTGGCGACCTCGGCGTCGAAGGCGTGGTCCAGGATGTGGCGGCTGGCGTCGACGCCCGCGTCCTCCATCAGGCGGAAGACGCCGCGGCGCTGGTGCGGCAGCACCAGGGTGACGACGGCACCGGAGCGGCCGGCGCGCGCGGTGCGGCCGGAGCGGTGCAGGTAGTCCTTGTGGTCGCCGGCCGGGTCCACGTTGAGGACCAGGTCGATGCCGTCGACGTGGATGCCGCGGGCGGCGACGTCGGTGGCGACGACGACGTTGACGTAGCCGTCCTTGAAGTCACCGAGGACGCGGGTGCGGGCGCCCTGGGTCATGCCGCCGTGCAGCGCGTCGGCCTTCACACCGGCCTCGATCAGCTGCTCGGCGACGCGGTCGGCGCCCATCTGGGTGCGGACGAAGATGATCGTGCGGCCCTTGCGGGCGGCGATCGCGTTGGTGATCGGCGCCTTGTCCTTGGGCTTCACCACGAGGATGTGGTGGGTCATGGTGGTGACGGCGCCGGCCGACGGGTCGACCTCGTGGGTGACCGGGCTCTTCAGGTAGCGCTTCACCAGGGTGTCGATCTCGTTCTCCAGGGTGGCGGAGAACAGCAGGCGCTGGCCGCCGGCCGGCACCTGGTCGAGGATCTCGGTGACCTCGGGCAGGAAGCCCATGTCGGCCATCTGGTCGGCCTCGTCGAGGACCACGGTCCGGACGTCGTCCAGCTTGGCGGAGCCGCGGTTCAGCAGGTCACGCAGACGGCCGGGGGTGGCGACCAGGATGTCGACGCCGCGCTCCAGCGCGTAGATCTGGTTCGACATCGAGGTGCCGCCGCAGACGACCTTGAGGCGCAGGCCGAGCACCGAGCCGAAGGGCTCCAGGGCGTCGGCGACCTGCATGGCCAGCTCGCGGGTCGGGACCAGGATCAGGCCGCGCGGGTGCTTGGCGCGGGTGCGCTCGCCGTCGGCCAGGCGGGTCAGCAGCGGCAGGCCGAAGCTGAGGGTCTTGCCGGAGCCGGTGCGGCCGCGGCCCAGCACGTCCTTGCCGGCCAGGGCGTCCGGGATGGTCGCGGCCTGGATCGGGAACGGGGTGGTGACGCCGCGCTTGGCGAGGGCACGGACGACGTCGTCGTGCAGGCCCAGGTCACCGAAGGTGATGGTGGGCTCGGTGGCCTCGGCCGTCTCCTCGACGGTCTCGGCGGTGATCTCCTCGGCCGACTCGGCGGCCTCGGTGATCAGATCGGTGGAGTCGGTGACATCGGCGGCGGCCTCGTTCGCGGGCATGGCGAAGCGGGCGTCGTCAACGAGAGACATGCAAAACCTTCCGGAAGTGGCACGCGCCAAAGTCCGGGGTTCTGTTTCACAACCGCCTCTATGCGGTCAGCCACGGATCGCCGGAACGCGCCAAGGGCGCCAGTGGGAATGGGGCGCCAGTCAAATGGATCAAACGAACGATCTACCACCATAGAGGACCCTCGGGATCCGAGGCAAATGTGCAGGCCAGCCCGCTAGTGCGCACCCGCACGGGGACTCGGCGCCGAGGAACCGGAGCTGCCGGAGGAGGGTTCCGGGCCCGGCGGGACGGTTGCGGCGGGCGTGGTGTGCTCGGGCTCGGGGGTGACGGACGGGTGACTGCTCGGAGTGGCCGACGGCGTCCCCGAACCGCCGCCGGAGCGGCCCTCGCCGGTGCCGCCGGTGCCCGTCGAACCCCCGCCCGCTGAGCCGCCGGGGTGCGGCGCGGGGCTGGGATTCGCGCCGCCCGTCGAGCCGTTGCCGCCCGGCGCGCCCTCGGGAACGGCCGCCCCCGGCACCGGGACCACGCCGGCCACCGCGCCGTTCGCGCCGGGCGTGAGCTCACCCGGCGCCGCGGCCGTGGCCCCGGTCGGCGCGTTCTCGGCTTGCGGGCCCCCCTGGCGCTCCGGGCGCCCCGACGCGCCCCCCGGGTGCCCGGCCCCCGGAGAGGCCGGGGGACCGCCCGCCGCGCCCGGCCGCCCCGCCGGGCCGGCCTGCCCGACCGGCGCCACCCCGCCGTGCTTCTCCTCCGCCGCCGGACCGACCGACATGCACCCGGTCAGCCCCAGCCCGGCCACCGCCAGCACCGCCGCCGCCCGCACCGCACGCGACCGCAGCGCCGCTGCCTCCCGCACCGCCGCTCCCGGTCCCACCGCCGCCGAGCGCGCCGATCCCACCGCCCGCACCGAAGCCACCGCGCCCACTCTCCTGCCGCCCCACCCGGGCCGCCCACTGGCGCGCGGCCGCTTTCGGTGCCCAACGCGCGCCGGGTCCGGCGGGTCACGGGTCGGTGCGGCAATTCTCGGCCGCCGGGGAGCGCGCCCGGGCCCCGGAGTTCAGCCCCAGAGCGCCGAGGCCAGCTCCGCCCCCGCGTACACCGCCGTCAGCCCGGCCACCAGGCTCCCGGCCACGTTCGCCACCGCGTACCGCCCGGCACCGGACTCGGCCAGCCGCAGCGTCTCGTACGAGAAGGTCGAGTACGTGGTCAGCGCCCCGCAGAAGCCCGTGCCGACCAGCAGTTGGACGTGCGAGGAAGCCGCGCCCGCCGTCACCGCCCCGGCCAGCAGGCCGAGCACCAGGCAGCCGGAGACGTTCACCGTGAAGGTGCCCCAGGGGAACACGGAGTCGTGCCGGGACTGCACCGCCCGGTCGGTCAGGTACCGCAGCGGCGCGCCGACCATCGCGCCCACCACCACCAGCAGCCAGTTCACTGCGCTCCGCCCCGGCCCCGGTAGTGCACGACCTCGCAGTGGTCCAGCAGCACCAGGCCCTCCGCGACCAGCTCCTCCAGCTGCGGCAGGAACGCCCGCACCCGGTCCTCCTCGTCCACGATCACCACCGCCACCGGCAGGTCCTCGCTCAGCGACAGCAGCCGCGCCGTATGCACCAGCGAGGAGGCGCCGAACCCCTCGATCCCCCGGAACACGCTCGCACCGGCCAGCCCGGCTGCCCGCGCCCGGTGCACGATCTCGCTGTACAGCGGGCGGTGGTGCCAGGTGTCGCTCTCGCCCACCAGCACGGTCAGCCGCAGCGCCGGCCCGCTCAGCCGGCTCACCGGGCACCGCCGCGGTGGATCAAGCGCCGGGTCAGCGCGGCCGCCGACCACACCGCGCCGAGCGCGCCCACCAGGGTCAGCCCGAGGTACGCCAGCCCGGGCCCGAGCCGCCCGGCCTCCAGCAGCCGGCGGACGTCCACCGCGTACGTCGAGAAGGTCGTGAACCCGCCCAGAACCCCGGTGCCGAAGAACGGCCGCAGCAGCGGGTGTGCCGGGCGTCCCTCGGTGATCGCCACCAGGAACACCCCGATCACCGCGCAGCCGACCACGTTGATCAGCAGCGTCGTCCACGGGAAGGCCGACGGCCCGGTCTCCCAGCCCAGCCCGGCGGCATACCGCGCCACCGCGCCGACCGCCCCGCCCACCGCGACCACCGCCACGACCGGCCCCTGCCCGCGCAGCACCGACGGCCGTTTCCGCACCGGCGCCGCCGTGCTCTCCACCGTGTCCTCCGAGGTCGTCACGATGCCATCAAACACCGCCGTCCGCTGCCTGGCACACCGTCACCGCAGACCCGACAATGATCCGGTGGAAATGACCCGGGAAGAGTTCGAGACGCTGGTCAGCGACGCCCTGGACCGGATTCCCCCGCAGCTCGCGGCCATGATGGACAACGTCGCGGTCTTCGTCGAGGACGAACCCGAACCGAGCGACCCCGAACTCCTCGGCCTCTACGAGGGCACCCCGCTCACCGAGCGCGGCGAGTGGTACGCGGGCGTCCTGCCCGACCGGATCCTGATCTACCGCGGCCCCACCCTGCGGCACTGCGACACCCACGAGCAGGTCGTCGAAGAGGTCCGCACCACCGTCATCCACGAGGTCGCCCACCACTTCGGCTTCGACGACCACGAGCTGGACGAACTCGGCTGGTCCTGACCCCCGCCCCGACTCGGCCCGAACCCGTTTTGGCGATCCGCCCCGCATCCCATATGCTTCTCGACGTCCCCGGAACGCTGGAAACAGCCGGACGGGCCGCAAGCCCTCATCGTCTAGTGGCCCAGGACGCCGCCCTTTCAAGGCGGTAGCACGGGTTCGAATCCCGTTGGGGGCACGCAGTTCCGTAGTAAAGTCAGTGCCGCAAGACCTTAGTGGTTCGCCACTACCAGGTCCCGTGGAGCAGTTGGTTAGCTCGCCACCCTGTCAAGGTGGAGGTCGCGGGTTCAAGTCCCGTCGGGATCGCTCGTCTCGCAAGAGACGGTGCAGTACGGCCAGGTAGCTCAGTTGGTACGAGCGTCCGCCTGAAAAGCGGAAGGTCGCCGGTTCGACCCCGGCCCTGGCCACAATGCCTGACCAGGCACGATGCCCTCGAAGCAGCTCGCTTCGGGGGCATTTTCGTGCCGGTTGACGCCAACGGCGCAGCGGACGGTCGTTGCCCTGCTCCGGCCCGCCTTCACCAGCGGCTAGGCAAAGACCTCGATGGTGCACTTGGCCGCACCGCTGCGCTGGATTCGGGCATCGCTGGTGACGAGCGGCACGCCGAGGGTCTCGGCGAGCGCCACATACTGGGCGTCATATGCACTGATGTTGTGGTTCAGTTCTCGCACCCGCTGCCAGAGGATCAGCGTCTCGTGTCGCGTGATGGCGAGTGCCTGGTAGTCGGCTACGGCCTTCACCGCTTCCTTCTCCGCGAGCTTTCCGCCCCGCACCATACCGAAGAGAGCCGACACGAGTTCGTAGTCGAGAAGGCCAGGGGCGGCGAGCGCATCCACCCCGCGGAGTCGGTCGCGGACGGCGTGGCCGGCGGGGCTGTGGTCGGTGAGCACCCGCACCAGCGCAGAGCAGTCAATGACAACGCTCGAATTCACCGACGCTCCCGCCCGTCATCGATCGCGGCGAGGATGTCAGAGGTACTGACGTCGGTACGGGTCTCCCGGTCAAGGCGGGCCATCATCTCGGCCAACGTCGGCGTGGCCGCCTCGCGGGTGACGAGGTCGAGCAGGTACGCCTGGAGGCTCTTCCCCGCCTTGGCCGCCTTGAGCTTGAGGGTTTCGAGAATCGGGTCCGGGACTTCACGAATCGTGATCGCAGTCATGCAGGCATTTTAGCTGCAACGCTTGCGAAATGCCTGCACTCGATATTCCAACCACTTGGTCACGACCCACGGGCCACCGGTGTCCCTCGGCGAGCCCCGTGAACGGAAGGAAGGCGTCAGCCGCGCAAGGCCCGGTCGTCGAGTCTGCGCAGCAGGCCAGGCAGGTGCCGGTGCTCCTCGCGGAGCGCGGCCAGCCGCTGCCGGAACTCAAGTCCGCGTCCGACGTGGTCACAGGCGTCGCGGAGCTCGACCAGACGGGCCACTGCGGCGTCGTAGCGGGCCACCTGCTTGCGGGCGACGTGGTTCTCGACCTCCCGCCAGATCGCCTCCTCGTCGGCGGCCAGGGCGGTCAGCTTCTTTGCCCGCGCCTCGTCTCGAACCCGCTCGGCGCGCTGTCGGCGCCCGGCAGCCCGCGCGTGCGCTGCGTCCAGCAGTTCAGCTGCGGATCGCTGCCCCGGCACGGTCGCGGCAACCGGTTCGCCGCGCAGGCGGCGCAGCAGTTCGGCGCCCAGCTGCGCCTCACTGCCCAGGGCCAGGCGCAGCAGGAGGTCGTCCTTCTCCTTCTCGGGAAGCGCGGCGATCAGCGGCGCCAACTCCTTCTTCCCGGGCCGCTTCCGAGGTGCGGGGGCCGGCGGGCTGGCCTGGGCGGCGACCGCCAGCAGGTCGGCGTCGACGCGGAGGAAGTCCGCGAGCGCTCGCTGCGGTGCGGTGAGGCGGTCGAGCCCGGCCGGGACCGGGGGCTCCACCGCTTCCCGGTAGGCCTCCTCGTCGTCCTCCTGGAGCGCCCAGGCACCGATGGCGGACAGCCATGCGAGGTACAGAGCGCGGTGATCACCGGCCGCCAGCTCGGCCCGCACCCCGGCGATGGCACCCAGTGAGTCCTCGGCACCCTCGACCCAGTCGCCGCTCTCATCCTCGCTGCGCAGGTCCAGGACGAGGTGGGTCTTGGTCGTCCACGCCTCGACGCATTCGTCAAAGCGGTACGGCTCCAGCGCCTGCAGCGGGAGCTGCCCCTTGGGCAGGCGCAGGATCACCTGATGGGTGCCCCAGTTGGTCAGGTACAGGTGGGCGTCGTAGTACCGCTCCACCATCCGCCGAGGGTCGCCGCGGAAGTCGCCCCACTGATATTCATTGGTGAAGCTGGTCGCGGTGATCCGGGCCCGAGTGGACAGCGAGCGCAGCTGCTCCTGCTCGTCGCTGGTCAGCGGCCGATCGATCGCCAGGAACTCGTAGTACTGGTACTCACTCATCACGGGCGACCCTAGCGGGAATGCCGATCCTCGATGATGGAATCCGTCAGACCCGGAGCAGACGGAAGCGGCGATGGAACCCGAGCAGCCAGGCACCGTCGAGCAGGTCCGAGGTCTCGTCAGCTGGATCGGCGCGGGACGCAAGCTCACTCAGACGGGCAAGATCACCCTCGCGGACGCGAGGGCCCTGGTCGCTCTTCTGGAGACCGGCGACACCATCGACCCGGCCATCGGTGACAGGACCTTCAAGACCAAGTCCAGCCAGGAGCTGTACCACCTGAACCTGCTGGTCGAATGGGCCAAGGCGGCCCGGCTGCTGCGGGTCACCGGCGGCCGCCTGGTGCCCGTCAAGAAGAACGCGCGCGTACTGGAGGACCCGAGCGCATCCTCGACGCGCTGTTCGAGGCCCTGCCGCGCATCGGCGAGGCGGTACTCCCCTCCGGGTGGCTCGGCTCCATGCTCTCGGAGGAGTACCCCGCCGGGCTGCGGGTGGTGCTGACGAGCCTCTACGCCGCCGACCTTCCGGTGCCGGCGCAGAAGCTGCGGACCGCGGTGTGGGAGACGCTGTCCCGGTTCTTCGTCCTCGACGACCTTCCCGAAGAGCGCCTTCGCCTCCTGCGTCGGAGCGACGACCGCGACGTGGACCGCCTCCTCACGGCGCTCAAGGGCCTCGGGGCCGCCCAGCAGACCGGCGAGTCCGTCGCTCTCACCTCGGCCGGCCGTCAAGCCGTGGCCCGGCTGCGCGGGGAGCCACGCCCTGGCGACCCGGTCTACCAGCTCCGCATCCAACTCGCCGATGTGGATCAGCCTGCGGTGTGGCGCCGCGTCCAGGTGCCGGCCGGTATCCGCCTCGACGACTTGCACCAGGTCATCCAGGCGGCGATGGGCTGGCAGGACTGCCACCTGCACGCGTTCAGCGCGAACGGCGTCGACTACGGTCGCCGCTCGTCCGAACTCGACTTCGTCGACGAGACCACCGCCGCGCTGGACACTGTCGCCAAGGAGGGCACACACCTCGATTACACCTACGACTTCGGTGACTCGTGGGACCACCGCATCACCGTCGAACACCGGATGACAGCCGAGGCGGGCCGGCACTACCCCGCCTGCGTGGACGGAGCGGGAGCCTGCCCACCCGAGGACTGCGGCGGCCCGGGCGGGTACGAGGGCCTCAAGCGAACCCTCCACGACTCCGACCACCCGGAGCACCAGGACCTGCTGCGCTGGCTCGGTCTCGAATCAGCGGCCGACTTCGACCCGGCCCACTTCGACCTGCGCGAGACCAACCAGCAACTGCGCACTCTCGGCTGGTGAGCGGGATCCGATCCTGTGACTCCGGTTGACGCCAACGCTGACGCCAACCGCCGTGCACCATGACGTCTGCAGCCGCACTTCTGCGGACGTCAGAACCGCTCGAAACAGGGCGTATCGATGCTCCGGCTCGGCCTGAAAAGCGGAAGGTCGCCGGTTCGACCCCGGCCCTGGCCACCGCCAGGAGAGCCCCGGAGAGATCACTCTCCGGGGCTTTTTCGCGCCCGCTACGCCCGCACCGCAGCGCCCACTTGACCGCCCCTCATCGGGCGAGGCGCGCGGTGAGCCAGTCGGCCGTGGCCGGGAGCCAGTCCGGGAGGGCGGTGCCGAGCAGGTGGTTGCCGTGCGGGACGAGCAGCAGTTCGGCGTTCGGGGCGTGCTCGGCGAGGACGGTGGCGTTGGTGACGCCGGGAATGCGGTCCTCGCCGCCCTCGACCACCAGCAGCGGGAGGGCGATCGTCGGGGCGAGCCCGGTCAGGTCGAGCCGGTCCGCGAAGGCCCGGGCCGCCTCGGGGCCGCCGCAGCGCTGGGCCAGGGTCTCGCGGACGAAGGGGACCACGCCCGCCCAGTCCAGCCGGTACGGGCCGCTGACCGTCACGGCGGCGCGCAGCCGCGGCTCGTGGGCGGCGGCCATCGCCGCGTAGTAGCCGCCCAGGCTGAGGCCGACCACGGCGGTGCGGGCGGGGTCCAGCCCGTCGTGGGCCCCGAGCGCGTCCAGGGCCCGACCCACCACCCGGTGGTAGTCCGGCTCCGGCGCACTGGTGGCGGCCAGGACGCCCTGGCCGGGCCCGTCGATCGCCAGCACGGCGACCCCCCGGGCCAGCAGCGCGTCGGCGAGCGCGTGGAACTCCTCCTTGCCGGAGTCCATGCCCGGCACGATCAGCACCACCGGGCTTCCGGCCGCCGCCGGACGGCGCAGCCAGCCGGCGAAGCCCTCGCCCTCGACCCGCGCCGCCTCCGGCTCCAGCAGCGCCAGCGACTGCCGCATCGCCTCGTCGGCCTCGGAGGCCAGCCGGGCGGCAGTGACCCGGTCGGGGTGCGGCACCAGTCCGGCGGCGTGGAACCAACGGGCGGCGCTGCGGTAGGCGCCGCCGGCGGTGACCGTACGGCCCTCGGCAGCGGCGACCGCGGCCTCGGCGGTGTACCGGCGCCCGACCGCGCCGAAGGCGGCCGGCCAGTCGCGCAGCGAGGTCAGCGAGCCGGTCACCCGGTCGTACTCGTACAGGTCGAGCCCGGCGCCGTGGACGCGCGGTCGGGTTTCGGCGGTGAACGCGGGCAACAGACCAGGGGTGTCGACGAAGGACACGATGAAAGCTCCTCTTCGGGAATCAGGCGACGGTCAGGACGGCCTTGCCGCGGATCCGCCGGTCTCGCAGGTCGGTGAGGGTGGTCGCGGTCCACTCCCAGGGCGCGACCAGCCCGATCTCCGGGGTCAGCCGGCCGGCCGCCGCGAGGCGCACCAGGGTGGCCAGGTCCTCGCCGTCCGGCACGTCGGAGTCGGCGTAGTGGAAGTGCCGCAGGGTGGCCGACTCCGGACCGGCGAAGAAGTCGAAGAAGTTCAGCGTGGCGGGCGTCCGCGAGGCCTGGCCGAACCAGACCAGGGTGCCGCGCCGGGTCAGCCGGGCCAGCGCCAGCGGCAGGTCGGCCCCACCGGTGGACTCCAGCACCAGGTCGTACGGGCCCCGGGCGTCACCCAGCTCGTGCACCACCTCGGCCGCCCCCAGTTCCGCCAGCCGGCGCCCGCGCTCCGCGGAGGCGGTCACGACGGTCAGCTCGGCCCCGGCCGCCGCCGCCAGCTCGGTGAAGTAGTGCCCCACCCCACCGGACGCCCCGGTCAGCAGCACCCGCCGCCCGGCCACCGCCCCCACCGTGCGCAGCAACCGCAGCGCGGTCAGCCCGGCCAACGGCAGCGCAGCGGCTCGTACGGCATCCAGGCTGTCCGGCAGCTCGGCGAGCGAGGACACCGGCACGCACACGTACTCGGCCCACCCGGCCGCCGGCGGGTGCCCGACCACCCGCCGACACACCGCAGGCCCCGACCCGTCAGCCGCAGCCTGCACGACCAGCCCGGCCACGTCCTTCCCCGGCCGCCACCCCTCCCTGGGCGCCTCCAGCTGAAACGTCTCCCCCCGGTTCACCGAGAACGCCTCCACCTTCACCAACACCTCCCCCGGCCCCGGCCGCGGCTGCTCCACCTCCGCGAACCGCACCGGCTCCCCCGCATCCCCCGTCGCCACCAGCGCCTTCATCCCCACTCCTCACCTCGTCGGAGCCCCCACTCCACCGCCCCCACCACCCCCCGGTCCAACAACCACCCGACAGCAACGACAACCACCAGTTGTCACACCCCCACCCCCTCCCCCACCCCCTCCCCCTTTCCGCCCCCACCCCCGCACCCCCACCCGACCCAGGCGAGAGGGACGCGCTGCGGGAGGGGCGGTGGAGGGGGTGGCCGCGGAGAGGGGCGTAACGGGTGATTTTCAGACTGCCAACGGCGAGCACCCCCCACCCACAGAGTCGGCAGTCCGAAAATCACCCAGCCCCCGGAGCGGCCCCCCCCCCCCCCCCCCCCCCCCCCCCCCCCCCCCCCCCCCCCCCCGCGGCCGGTTCCCGGACGGGGACGGCAGGTTCACGGGCCGGAGGGCCACTTCACGGGCCGGAGGGCTACTTCACGGGCAG
>NZ_JBIRJC010000042.1:0-55909 GCF_044329365.1 Kitasatospora sp. NPDC017646
TTGGCGAAGGGCGGGTTGGACCAGTCGAGCGTCTCGGTCGGCTCGACGGCCCAGCTGAGACGGCGGGCCTGCTCGGCCCAGAAGCCCAGACGGTCCTCGGAGGCGTGAGCGTACGCGTCCGCGGTGACGTTGGCGGCTGCGGCGAGCTCTGTCGGCGGGGCGAAACGCCGCTCCTCCTTGAGCAGGTTGGCCAGGCTCTCGTTGCTCAACGCGCACTCCTCATCGAGTCATGATCTGGGGCGATCCCGTGCGTGGGGATTGTCCCGTGTGTCCCAGCGCACAAGCTCACCAGGCAAACGGGTCACTTGACAAGAGGCTCCTTGGAATTGGTGTAGACCTTTGACCGGACATCGAACGACCGGCGTGCGGTCGGTCGCGCGGGCGGCGGGTCGTACGGGGGTCGGTGGGCCCGTGCCCCGGCCCGCCCGGCGGGGACACGGACCCGGCTCTCAGGCGGCCAGCTGGGGGCCCTCCTCGCTGCCGCCGGATGGAACCCTGCCGTCCTCCCTCACGCGTTCGGCCGATTCCCCCTCGCGCTGCTCGTCCGGCCGGGCTCCGGCGCAGGCGCCCGAGCGGGCCTCGACCGGGCTGAACGTCCCGGCGGCGCGGTCGAGGACGTAGGCCTGGGCGGTGGCGAGGTCGAAGTACATCCCGACCAGCCGCAGGCTGCCCTCCTCGACCCGGCGCTCGACGGCCGGATTCGCCATCAGCTGGTCCAACTGCTGCACCACGTTGGTGATGCAGAGCTGCTCCACGAGATCGGCCACCGGCCGGTCGGCGAACTCGGCCGGGACCCGCCGCAGCCGGTCCAGCGAACCGCGGCCGTTGCGCAGCCAGCGGGTCAGCGGGGTGGGCGGCCCGGTGCGCTCGTGCACGCCGTCCAGCAGGGCCTTCATCGCGCCGCAGCCGGAGTGGCCGCAGACCGTGATCGAGCGCACCTCCAGCGCCTCGACCGCGTACTGCACCGCGGCGGCGACCGAATCGTCGGCCGCGCCGGGCTCGAACGGAGCTGGCACCAGGTTGCCCACGTTCCGGACGGTGAACAGGTCGCCGGGACCGCTGTTGGTGATCATGCTGGTCACCATCCGGGAGTCCGCACAGGTCAGGAAGAGCTGGGAGGGCGTCTGCCCCTCCCGAGCCAGCCGGGCGAGTTCGGGCCTGATCAGCGGGGCGGTGTGCTGCTGGAACACCCGGACGCCGTCCAGCAGCCGGCCGTGCGGGTCCTCCTGCTGCTCGATGCAGTGGTGGCCGACCCAGGGCGTCCAGGCCCGGCAGCGGTGCGGGGCTGGTGAACTGCCCGCGCGGACCGTGCCGTCGGGGTCGAGCACCTCGTCGTCCTGGCGCCGCGTCACCAGCGAGACCCGGCCGCCCGCGGCCTGGTGCCCCGTCCGCCAGTCGTGCAGGGTCTCGTACGCGGCGTGGTCCAGGAAGGAGCCGTCGTGCACCACGGTGACCTCGGCGGCGGCGGGGATCCCGGCCAGTGCCCGGCTCAGTCGGGGGACGGCGGTGAAGGTGAGCGGCCCGTGGGTCTGGACGGTGACCGAACCGCCGGGGCCGGTCTCGACGTCCACGTGGGCGCGGGTCAGCCGGTAGAGCGCGAGCACCACGGCGGTGGCGGCGCCGAGGCCGACACCCCACAGCACGCCGAAGGCGACCACGGTGAGCATGGTGGTCAGGTAGACGGGGAACTCGCGGTGCCGGTGCACGTTGCGGATGTGTGCGAAGCTCACCATCTGCAGCCCGACCACCAGCACCATCGCGGCCAGGGCGGCCAGCGGGATCCGGCGCAAGCCGCCGGCCAGCGCCAGCGCGGCGGTGAGCACCCAGACGCCGTGCAGCACCGAGGCCCACCTGGTCTGCCCGCCGGCCCGGACGTTGGCGGTGCTGCGCACGGCGCCGCCGGCGATCGGCAGTCCGCCGACCAGCCCGCTGACCAGGTTGGCGAGACCCTGTCCGCGCAGCTCGCGGTCGAGGTCACCGGTGCGCTGGGACATCCGGTCCACCGCCACGGCGGACAACAGCGACTCCACGCTCGCGACGGCGGTAACGGTGAGGACGGCGGCGAGCACCCCGGTGGGCGAACCGTGCGGTAGTGCGGGCGCGAGCGAGTGCGGCTGCCAGGCGGGCAGTTCGATGTGGGCGAGCCGCAGGTCCAGGGCGAGGGCGAGCGCGGTGGCGACGGCCACGGCGGCCAGCGGGCCGGGCACCTTGGCCAGGCGGGCGCCGAACTCGGCCGCCCGGCCGGGGAGTCGGTCGAGCCGGGGCCAGCCCAGCAGCACGGCCACGGTCACCGTGCCGGCCAGCAGCGCCGGTGGGTGCGGACCGGCCAACTGCCCCGGCAGCGCGAGGAGGTTGGCGATCGCCGAGCTCTGCGGGGAGCCGCCGAGGACGACGTGCAGCTGCGCGATGGCGATGGTGAGCCCGACTCCGGCCAGCATCCCGTGCACGATCGCGGGCGAGACGGCGAGTGCCGTCCGGGCCACCCGGCGTGCTCCGAGCAGGAGTTGGAGCAGCCCGGCGGCGACGGTGACGGCGCAGGTGGCGCGCCAGCCGTACTGGGCGATCAGCCCGGCGGTGATCACGGTCAGTGCGGCGGAGGGGCCGCTGACCATGAGCGGGGTGCCGCCGGACAGCCCGCCCACGATGCCGCCCACGGCCGCGGCGGCCAGTCCGGCGCTGAGCGGGGCGCCGGTGGCGAGCGCGATGCCGAGGGAGAACGGCACGGCGATCAGGAAGACCACCAGGGAGGCGGAAAGGTCGCGGGCCCAGCGGGCCCGCGGGCCGGGGCCCGGTGGCGCGTGGTCGGTGGTGTCGGAGGCGATGGGGGCGCTGGAGATGTCGAGTGTCATGGTCTTCCCGTCTGTCCGGGGGAACGAACGCAGTCAGGTCCGGTGGTGAGTCCGGGGTCGGGCTCCGGGGCGGATCGGCTGTCGTGGTCGCGACGGTGTGGCGGGATGGCGTGGGCGCGGCAGGGAGTGCGGTGTCACCGGCCGGCGTCGACCATCTGCCCGCCAAGGGCCAGGGCGAGGTGCGGGGGTCTCGCCGAGGGCCGTCGGGACGGGCTGTCAAGACTCGGTAAACCGAGGGTAATGAAAGCTTTGCATAGCGTCGTTCCCGGAGGAAGCGGAAAGTCCCCGGTTCACCCCATTGGGTGGCATTCGAACCGACGGGAATCCGCAGGTGGGCGGCTCGGGCCGACACGGCGGACGGGCCGTGGCCGCCCCGGATGGAGGGGAGGCCACGGCCCGTCGGTGGCGGTGTCGTAGGTGGGATCAGGCGGTGACGCCCGCCGGGGCGGTCGGCGCGCCGTCCGCCGCGAACTCGCCCGGGAACCCGCCGAGCACGAATCCCTCGTCCACCTGGGTCGCGAGGTCGATCCCGACCTTGGCGTTGGCCCAACTCTCCGCGTTGCGCCGGTGGAAGTGCACGGCCTGCTCGGTGTAACGGTGCGCGTCGCGCAGTCCGTACGCCGCCTCGGCCTCGGTCCGCAGCTCCTCCAGCACGGCCCGGTTGGCCGGCTCCAGCGACCTCAGCGGCGGCTCGGCGCCCTGCTCCAGCCGGCGCACCCAGTCCGACTGCCCGAAGGTGGTGAGCAGGTCGTCGCCGACCTCGCGCCGCAGGAACGCCAGGTCGTCCGGGCCCTGCACCTTGTTGCCGATCACCCGCAGCTGGACCCCGAAGTCCCGCGCGTAGTCCTTGTACTGGCGGTAGACCGAGACGCCCTTGCGGGTCGGCTCGGCCACCAGGAAGGTGAGGTCGAAGCGGGTGAACAGGCCGGAGGCGAAGGAGTCCGAACCGGCCGTCATGTCGGTGACCAGGTACTCGTCCGGTCCGTCCAGCAGGTGGTTGAGGAGCAGTTCCACCGCGCCGACCTTGGAGTGGTAGCAGGCCACCCCGAGGTCCTCCTCGGTGAACGCGCCGGTCGCCAGCAGCCGGACCGAGCCCTCGTCCAGTGCGATCGGTCGGGCGCAGGCGGCGTAGACCGGGTTCTCCTCGACGATCCGCAGCAGGCGCGAACCGCGGCCGGGCGGCGTGGTTTTGATCATCTCGTCGGACGAGCGGATCAGCGGGTTGCTGCCACGCAGGTACTCCTTGATCTCCGGCAGGTGTCCGCCGAGCGGGGGCAGCTCGGCCGCCTGAGCGTCGGTCAGGCCGAGGGCGGGGCCCAGGTGCTGGTTGATGTCGGCGTCGACGGCGATGACCGGCCGACCGATGGCGGCCAGGTGGCGGATGAACAGTGCGGACAGCGTGGTCTTCCCGCTGCCGCCCTTGCCGACGAAGGCGATCTTCATCTGGGGCTCCGGCTCTCGCTCTGGGCCCTGGGGGGCGGGCCGCGTGCTCAGGGGCGCGCGCGGGGGCACCCCTAATTGGAAATCGTTATCGTCTCCGATAGTGGCCATGCTAGCCGGGGTTTGGGCCCCACCGGGAGAGGGAAGTGAGGATTGCCTCGAAAGGGTGATGCGGGGTTGCTGTTCCGGGAGGGGCGGGCTGTTCATTACTCTCGGGTAGGTGAGCACTGGAACAGATCCCCTCGCCCCGCTGGCCCAGCTCCCCGGGGTGTCCGACGCCGTGGCCGAAGTGCGCAAGGCCGTCGACCGGCTCTACGGCCACCGGGTCATGCGCCGCCGCGCGGCCGAGGTCACCTCCGAGTCCGCGCTGCGCGGCGCCCGTGCGTCGGCGGCCGTGGCCGGGGCCGACTGGCCGCTAGAGGAGGTCCGGCGCCGCACCGACTTCAGCCTGGACGCCGACGCCCGCACGGTCGGCGCTGCCCTGCGGATCGCCGCCGAGGCGGGGCAGCTGCTCAGCGTCTGGCGGCACTCGCCGCTGCAGGTGCTGGCCCGGCTGCACCTGCTCGCGGTCGGCGACGCCGACCCGGCCGCCGGCCGGCCGCGCCGGGCGGGGGAGCGCGCCGAGGAGCTGTTTCCGTTGGAGCTCGAGCCGGTGGAGAGCGTCGAGGTCGACGCCGGGGTCGGGCCGCTGCCGGTGCTGCCGCCCGCCCCGGACGCGGAGGAGGTCGCGGCCCGGCTGGACCAGCTCTCCCGCCTGCTGGTGGCCCGCACGGAGGGCCACGGCGTGGGCGCGCCGGCTCTGGTGGTCGCCGCGGTGGTGCACGGCGAGCTGCTCGCCCTGCGGCCGTTCGGCACCAACAACGGGCTGATCGCGCGGGCCGCCCAGCGGATCGTGCTGATCGCCGAGGGGCTCGACCCGAAGTCGATCTGCCCCGCCGAGGTCGGCCTGGCCGAGCTGGGCACCGACGCCTACCGCCGCGCCCTGGCGGGCTACCTGGCGGGTACGTCCGAAGGGATGGCGGCCTGGATCGCGCACTGCGGACGGGCGCTGCGGCTCGGCGTCCGGGAGAGCACGGCGGTCTGCGAGGCGATGCAGCGCGGCATGGTCTGAGCGGCCCGGCCCGCGGGTGCTGCGGGCATCACCCGCCTCGCGGGCACGGAGATGCGGCGGCACCTGATCCTGCTGGGTGCCGCCGCTGGTGCAGATACCGGGTGACCAAGCATGCACCGGAAGTGCCGATCAGACGGGGATCCTGCCCGTTCGTCTGGTCCGGCGGCCCGACAGCGGGTCGGCTGCATGTGGGTGCTCGGTTATCTGTACGTGCGGTCCGTGGGCCTGAACTGCGTTGTCGGTTTGACCTCTTCGGTCCTGACCGGGTCTCGCGGGCCGTGCTTCATTTGTATCGCGTTTCGGCCGAAAGGGGAACCCGAAACGAGAAGTCTGTACCGATTACCCGTTTTAGCAGCCTTGCTGCCGGATCACGGCTTCTGGCGGGGGCTCCGCGCGGCGGGCCGGCGCCGCCGCGCCAGGTACCAGATGACCCTGGCGGTCACCGCGGCCGTCCCGATCGCCACCGCGGTCAGCACCGAGCCGCTCGGCGCGGAGAACTCGGGCAGCCGCCGTCGCAGTTGCACCGGCCGATCGAAGACCAGCACGGGCCATTCCCGGGCGTGCGCCTCCCTGCGCAGCGCGCGGTCGGGGTTGACGGCCGAGGGGTGGCCGACCGCCTCCAGCAGCGGCAGGTCGGTCGCGGAGTCGCTGTAGGCGTAGGACTCGGCGAGGTCGTAGCCTTCCGCCCCGGCCAACTCCCGAATGGCGGCGGCCTTGTTCTCGGCGTAGGCGTAGTACTCGATCTCGCCCGTGTAGCAGCCGTCCTCGACCTTGAGCCGGGTGGCGATCACGTGGTCCGCGCCGAGCAGCGCGCCGATCGGCTCGACCACCTCGGAGCCGGAGCTGCTGACGATCACCACGTCCCGGCCGGCCGCGTGGTGCTGTTCGATCAGTGAGGCGGCCTCGTCGTAGATGATCGGGTCGATCAGGTTGTGCAGCGTCTCGGCGACGATCTCGCGGACCTGCTGGACGTTCCAGCCCCGGGTGAGCGCGGAGAGGTACTCGCGCATCTTCTCCATCTGGTCGTGGTCCGCGCCGCCGACCAGGAAGACGAACTGGGCGTACGCGCTGCGCAGTACGGCCCGACGGTTGATCAGACCGCCCTGGTAGAAAGGGCGGCTGAAAGCCAGCGCGCTCGACTTCGCGATGATGGTCTTGTCGAGGTCGAAGAAGGCGGCCGTGCGCGGTCCGCCCGGCCGGGGGCGGGCGGGGGCGGTCGGCTCATCGGGCCCGGTGGGGCCGCCCTGGGACTCGTCGGCGGGGTCGTCGGCGTTCTCGGTGGTGTCCACGGGAACCGAGGATAGAGGGAGCCACAAAACACCCCGCCATTCGGTGTACTCGCGGGCGTGCGGGTTTGTGTTTCTGGCCGCTCGGGTACACCATGGAAGTCACGGATCGTTCGCGACCGTGCTAACCCGGTCCGGCTCCTCCCCCCCGAGTCGGGCTGTGGATAGACGACCCCCGCTCTCCCCCCCGGCGGGGGTCGTCGCACGTCCGGGGCCATTTTCAGGGCTTGGAAGCCGTTCTCGGCGGCTTCCGCGAAGGCCTCGCTGACGGTGTGCAGGGGGTGTCGCCAGCTTCGTCCGCCCACCACCTTTCGTCACTCTGCGTTGCCGTTTGCTCATGGCGCCCGCAGCGCGGGCGGCTGGTTGCGGGAGGCGCCACGGGGCCGCACCGACGGGCGCGGGAGGGCCTGCGCGAGGGTGTGGGGAAGGCGGTCGGAGGAGGGTCGATGGATGGCCGGTTCATCTCCGTGACCCCTTTCGTCAATTCTTCGCCGAATAGCCCCCCGCCCGGGTGAACGTTTTCATCCACAGCCCCCGAGTTATCCACAGGCAATCGGAACGTGGATGACGGAATCCGGATCTCCCCCCACCGTGATGGTCGGCGGCGGTCGCCGGGCAGGGCCTCAAACCCCTTCATCCCCCAAGAGGTCTGCCTGGCGGCCGTCCGTCGGAACCGTCCGACGCGCGTCGTGGCCGCCCCGGGTGGCCCGCGGCGCAGAGGGGAGAACACCATGTCGACGCCGATCGCCGACCACGTCACCGCCGAGGGGCCCGCGGCCGCCGGGCCGCTCGTCGTCACCGAGGACGAGGGCCTGGCCGAGCACCTGCTGCGGCTCTGCGCGGCGGCGGGCAGCGAACCCAGGCTGATCAGGGGTGAGCCGCCGCCGCGCGAGCTGTGGGAGGCCGCCCCGCTCGTCCTGGTCGGGGACGACCAGGCGGAACGCTGCGCCGGGCTGGACAGGCGTACCGGGGTGCTGCTGCTCGGGCTGGACCTCGATGATCCCGGGGTGTGGGTCAGAGCCGTCCGACTCGGCGCCGAGCACGTGCTCTTCCTGCCCGACGCCGAGGCCTGGCTGTTGGACCGGATCGCGGACGCGGCCGAGGGCGTCGGCTCGCCGGCGGTCACCGTCGCCGTGCTCGGCGGACGGGGCGGGGCCGGGGCCTCGACGCTGGCCTGCGCCCTCGCGGTCACGGCCGCGCGGACGGGGCGGCGGACGATGCTCCTCGACGGTGATCCGCTCGGCGGGGGCCTGGACGTCCTACTCGGCGGCGAGGCGGCCCGCGGGCTGCGCTGGCCCGACCTGGCCGGCGCGCGGGGGCGGGTCAGCGGGGCCGAGCTGGCCAGGGCCTTGCCGGCCCTCAAACGGCTTTCCGCGCTGTCCTGCCTGTCCTGGGACCGCGGCGACACCCTGATGGTGCCGCCGGAGGCCATGCGCAGCGTGCTGGCCGCCTCCCGGCGACGCGGCGGCCTGGTGGTGGTCGACGTGCCGCGCCATCTCGACGCGGCCGCCGGGCAGGCGTTGCTCCAGTCCGACCTGGCGTTGCTGGTGGTTCCGGCCGAGCTGCGCGCGGTGGCCGCCGCCGACCGGGTCGCGGCGGCGGTCCGGATGCGGCTCGGGGACGTCCGGGCGGTGGTCCGGCCGGTGCGGACCGGCGGGCTTCCGGCGCACCGGATCGCCCGCGGACTGCGGTTGGAGCTGGCCGGGGAGTTGGAACCGGAGCCGGGCCTGGCCGAGGACGTCGAGAAGGGTGTCCCGCCCGGCATGCGGGACGGCGGCCCGCTCGCGCGCTTCTGCGCGACCTTCCTGAACGAAGTGCTGCCGCCGGTGTCGGCGGTCGGAGGAGGTGTGTACTGATGGTCCGTCTGCGCAGAACAGGACTTCGGGTCGGTGCCCCGGTCCCCGGCGACGGTGCGCGGGAGCACCGGTGGCTCAGGAGCGTGCCGCCGCCCGGCGGGCCGCCGTCGGCCGAACACGGTCCCTGCCCGTACGGCCGGACGGCCCGCGAGGAGCGGACGGCGGAGCTGGTGGACGCGGTGCGGCTACGGCTCGCCGAGTCGGGGTCCGCCCCGACGGCGGGCTCGGTCGCGGCCGTGCTGCGGGCCACCCGGCCGCCGCTCGGCGGGGACGAGGTGCTGGACACCGTGCGCTCGCTGCGTGCCGAACTGGTGGGTGCGGGCCCGCTGGAGCGGCTGCTGGCGGCGCCGGACGTCACGGACGTGCTGGTGAACGGTCCGGAGGAGGTGTGGGTCGACCGTGGCGGCGGCCTCCACCGAGCCAACGGAATCCGGTTCGCCGACGCCGAAGCGGTGCGGCGGCTGGCCCACAGGCTGGCCACCGCGGCCGGGCGGCGCCTGGACGACGCCCGGCCCTGGGTGGACGCCCGGTTGCCGGACGGCACCAGGCTGCACGCGGTGCTGCCGCCGATCGCGGCCGGCTGCACGCATATCTCGCTGCGGGTGTGCAGGCCCCGGCCGTTCACGCTCGACGAGTTGACGGCGGGCGGGGCGCTGCCACCCGAGGGTGCCGAGCTGCTGGCCGGCATCGTCCGGGCGCGGCTGTCGCTGCTGGTCTCCGGCGGGACGGGATCGGGCAAGACGACCCTGCTCGCGGCGTTGCTCGGCCTGGTCGGACCGGACGAACGGATCGTGGTCGCCGAGGACTCCGCCGAGCTGCGGCCGGCCCACCCGCACGTGGTCCGGCTGCAGAGCCGACCGCCGAACCAGGAGGGGCTGGGCGAGTTCACCCTGCGCGACCTCGTCCGGCAGGCACTGCGGATGCGGCCGGACCGGTTGGTGATCGGCGAGGTGCGCGGGGCCGAGGTGTCGGACCTGCTGGCCGCGCTCAACACCGGACACGAAGGCGGCTGCGGCACCGTCCACGCCAACACGGCGGCGGACGTGCCGGTCCGGCTGGAGGCGCTGGGCTCGCTCGCCGGGCTCGACCGGCCGGCGCTGCACAGCCAACTGCGCGCCGCGCTCGACGTGGTGGTGCACCTGGTCCGGGATCCGGGCTCCGGGTGCCGCCGGGTGGCGGAGATCCACACGCTGACCGGGGACCGCGACGGGCTCGCCGTGACCATCCCGGCGGTGGAGTTCCCCGCGGCGGGCGGCCTGGTGCCCGGGGCGGGCTGGGAGCGGCTGGTCAGGCTGCTGGCCGCGCGCGGGGTGGTGCTCGGGGCGGTGGCGCCATGAGTGCGTCAGCGGTGGTGCCGGTGGTGGTCGCGTCGGTGCCGATGGCATCGGCGGCCCAGGCGGCGCGGGAGTTGCGGTTGGTGGAGATCGGGTTCGTGCTGCTGCTGGCTGCGTGCGCGGCGGGCGCTCTGGTGCTGCTCGGCTCGTGGGGCCGGAAGGGGCGATGACGTTGGAGGCGATGGCTATGACACGTGATCAGGTCCTGCTCTGCTGGGCGACGGTGCTCTGCATGCTGGCTGTTGCCGGATGGCGCGCCGTCCAGGAACAGTTGCCCGGCGGGCGGCGCTCCAGGCTGGTGCTGGCAGGCAGCGGGCCTCCGGTGTGCGGGCCGGGTCCGCGGGCGGTGCGACGCGGGCGGGCTCTCCTTCCGGGGCTGCTGGCTCCCGAACTGCTGATCCTGCCAGTGGGGTTGGTCTTCGGGCAGGTCACTGCCTCGCCGGTACCGGTGCTCGCGGCGGCGCTGGCCGTCCTGCCGTTGCGGCGGTGGCGGCTGCGGCGACGCCTGGCCGTGGAGGCCGGGCAGCGGGCCACGGCGGTGGTGGAGCTCTGTGTCGCGCTGGCAGGGGAGTTGCGCAGCGGTGCGACGCCGGAGCAGGCACTGCACCTGGTCACCGCGCGGCTCACCGTCGAGCCGGACGGGCTGCGCCGGCTCGGAGCCGAACCGGTGGCCCGGTTGGCGGCGGGCCGCTACGGCGGGGACGTCCCTGCCGCGCTCCGACTGCTGGCCGAGCTGCCCGGTGGCAGTGGGGCGGCAGCGATCGCGGCCTGCTGGCGGGTCGCCTCCGACGGTGGGTCGGGGCTGGCCGCGGCGCTGGACCGGGTCGCGGAGGCGCTGCGCGGTGAACAGGCGCTGGCGGAGGAGATCGCCGGGGAGTTGGCCGGACCGCGTACGACGATCGCGGTCCTGGCCGCCCTGCCGGGCGCGGGTCTGCTCCTGGGCGGTGGGCTCGGGGCCCGTCCGCTGGAGGTCCTGCTGCACACCTCGGCCGGACTGGGCTGCCTCGTGGCGGGAGCGGTCCTGGAGGGGCTGGGGGTGCTCTGGACGGCCCGTATCGTCCGGGCGGCGGCCCGGGGTGCGCTGGAGGCTCCGCGAGGCGCTGAGGACCGGGGTGAGGGTGGTGGTCGTCGAGGGCTTGTGCGGGCGCGGGCCCTCGGTGCCGGAGCGGGGGCGGCGTGATGCGGAACCTCGGATGGGTGGCGGCCGAGTCCCTGGTTGCGACGGCAGTGACAGCGGCGGTGATGGCGGCGGTCGTGGCGGCGGGGTCGGCGCGGCGCAGGACCGGGCGGCGGGCGTTCGCCTGGGAACGGGAACGAGAACGGGAGCGAGAGCGGGAACAGGAGGCGGCGCCACTGCGAACGGGGCTGAGACCGCGGGGTGTTGGGCTCCGGCGCCGAGTGGTCTCGGCACTCGGCGCAGGGCTGGCGGTGGCGGTGCTGGTCGGCGGTGGGGTCGGGGCGGTGGCCGGGGTGCTGGCGGCGGTGGGCGTCCATCGGTGGTCGGCTCGGGCCCGGTCGCCGACGGATCGTCGGGCAGCGCGGGAGGAGGAGTCGCTGACCAGGCAACTCCCGCTGAGCGCGGAACTGTTGGCCGCCTGCCTCGGATCGGCGGTGCTGCCCTCGGCGGCGGTGTCTGCGGTGGGCCGGAGCATGGGCGCGCCACTGGGGCCGAGGCTGGTGGCGATCGGGGCCGAACTGGCCCTGGGCGCACCACCAGAGCTGTGCTGGACCAGGCTCGGCGAACAGCACCCGTCGCTGGCTCCGCTGGCGCGCTGCCTGGTCCGGACGAGTGTCGGCGGGGCGCCCGCGGCCGGTCCGCTGATCGAACTGGCCCAGGCGCAGCGGACGGCCGCCGCCCGGACCGCCCACACCCGGGTCCGCCGAGCCGCAGTGCTCGCCACCGCTCCGCTAGGGCTCTGCTTCCTCCCGGCCTTCGTTCTGATCGGGGTGGTGCCGGTGGTGATCGGCCTCACCAGCCGGTTCGCCCAGGCCATGTGAGAGGGCGTCGGGTCCGCTATCGCCGGAGCCGTGGAAGGGGCCGGAACAAACCCAAAGACAATCCAGACAGGAGAGAACGATGGCCGCAGTGCTGATGATCAAGGCTGGGACGGGGCAGCCGCTCCGGCAGTTGCTCGGGGTGTGGCGACGGAGGAGTCGCGGGGCCGAGGGCCGGGTGCGCAGGGCGGTCCGGCGCCGGGGTCGGTCGGACGCCGGAATGACCACCGCCGAATACGCGGTGGGAACCCTGGGCGCGTGTGCCCTCGCCGCCGGGCTCTACAAGGTGGTGACCAGCACGGCCATCACCGGGGCGCTGACCGAGATGCTGGAACGGGCACTCCATGCGACGTAGGGGCAGGCCGGGAACCCCCGCCGTGCCCGCTCTCCAGCTGGTCGGCGGGAGTTCGCGGGCAGGGTGTGGCCGGGTGGTGCGGCCGCTGCGGCGTGGGGACGGGGGCTTCGTCACGGCGGAGACGGCGGTGGTGCTGCCGGCGCTCGTCCTGCTCGCGGCGATGCTGATCTGGGGCGTGCTCGCGGCGGCTGCGCAGATCACCTGCGTGGACGCGGCCCGGATCGGCGCCAGGGCCGCCGCGCGCGGGGAGGCGGACGCCGTCGAGCTCGCCCGCGCGGCGGCCCCGCCGGGAGCGCGGGTGCGGTTGGCGGTCGCGGCGGACACGGTGCGCGTCGACGTGGACGCCCCGTGCGCGGCGCCGGGCAGGCTGGGCGGTCTGCTGGCGGTGCGGGTCGGCGCGATGGCCGTCGCCGCCCGGGAGGACGTCCTGGACAGCACCGCGGAGGGAGGTGGCGGCCCGTGGCCCGCCTGACCGGTCCCTGGCGGGCGGTGGAGCGGTTGGTGCGAGCCCGGACCGCCCGCGCCGCCGCCGTCGGCCGGCACGGGTACGGGGCGGACGCGGGCTCGGCGACGGTCTGGCTGCTCGCCCTGGCGATGCTGGGCACGGGGGTCTTCGCCGCGACGATCGCGGTCGGTGCGGTGGTGGCCGCCCGGCACCGGGCCGAGTCGGCCGCAGACCTGGCGGCCCTCGCGGCAGCGGACCGACTCCTGCTGGACCCGGACGGCGGCTGCGGTCGGGCCGCCGGGATCGCCGCGACCCAGGGTGCCGCTCTGGCCTCCTGCGCGGTGGACCGGTCGGCGGACGCCGTCGAGGTGGTGGCCGAGGTGCCGGTCGGCGGGCTCCCGCTGCGGCTGCCGGTCGGACCGGCGCGGGCGAGGGCCCGGGCCGGACCGGTTCGGGCTCCGGTCACCCCGCCCGGGGACGGCGCCGGTGACGTTCCGCACAGCACGAGCGGTGCGGTGGCGGTGTCATGAAGCGGCCGGCGCTCCGCCGTCCGGGCCCGCACCTTCGCCGGGGCCCGCACCTTCGCCGGGGCCCGCACCGCCGCCCGGGCCCGCTGCGGAGCCGGTCTCCGGTGCCCCGGCCAGCAGGATGTCCAGCAGCCGGACGGCTGCCGCCTTGTCCAACGGGTCGTTCCCGTTGCCGCACTTGGGTGACTGGACGCAGGACGGGCAGCCGCGCTCGCACTCGCAGGAGGCGATCGCGGCGCGGGTGGCGGTGAGCCACGGGACGGCCCGCTGGAAACCGCGTTCGGCGAAGCCGGCCCCGCCAGGGTGGCCGTCGTAGACGAACACCGTGGGCAGCCCGGTGTCGGGGTGCAGCGGGACGGACACGCCGCCGATGTCCCACCGGTCGCAGGTGGCGAACAGCGGCAGCAGGCCGATCGAGGCGTGCTCGGCGGCGTGGGCGGCGCCGGGCAGCCGGTCGAGCGGGAGGTCCGCGTCGAGCAGCTGGTCCTCGGTGACGGACCACCAGACCGCGCGGGTGCGCAGTGTGCGGGGCGGGAGGTCGAGCTTGCTCTCACCCATGATCTCCCCGGTGGAGATCCGTTTGCGGAGGTAGCCGACCACCTGGTTGACCACCTCCACCGAGCCGAAGCTGAGCCGGCCCTCGCCCCACCGGACGGTGGTGTCGGTGTCGAGGACGGAGATGGAGGTGATGTCACGGGCGGCCGTCGTGTACGGCGGGTCGGCCGGCTCCACCAGGGCGACCGAGTCCTCCAGGTCGAGCTCCCGGACCAGGTAGGTGCGGCCCTGGTGGAGGTGGACGGCTCCGGTGTGGACCGTGGTGTGGGCGGCCGCGGTGTCCACCGTGCCGAGCAGCCGGCCGGTGTCGGCCTCGACGATCTGCACCGGGCTGCCGCCGCTGCCGCGCAGGTCCACGGCGTCGGCGGCGCGCTCCCGGCGGGTCCAGTACCACGAGCCGTCAGTGCGCCGACGCAGCAGTCCGCGCCGCTCCAGCACCGGCAGCAGCGGTGCGGTGGAGGGGCCGAACAGCTCCAGGTCGGCGTCGGTGAGCGGGAGTTCGGCCGCCGCCGCGCACAGGTGCGGGGCGAGTACGTGCGGGTTGTCGGGGTCGAGCACGGTGGCCTCGACGGGCGTCGCGAACAGCGCCTCCGGGTGGTGCACCAGGTAGGTGTCCAGCGGGTCGTCCCGGGCGATCAGGACGGCCAGCGCTCCCTGGGCCTCACGGCCCGCCCGGCCCGCCTGCTGCCAGAGCGAGGCCCGGGTGCCGGGGTAGCCGGCCATCAGGACGGCGTCGAGTCCGGAGATGTCGACGCCGAGTTCGAGAGCGGAGGTGGAGGCGAGGCCGAGCAGTCGGCCGGAGTGCAGATCGCGCTCCAGGGCCCGGCGCTCGTCGGCGAGGTAGCCGCCGCGGTAGGCGGCCACCCGATCGGCGAGCGGCCGGCCGAGCTGGTCCTGGGTCTGCAGTGCGACCAGTTCGGCGGCGCGGCGGGAACGGACGAACACGACCGTCCGGGTCTGCCGTTCGACCAGGTCGGTCAGCAGGTGCGCGGCCTCGGCGGTGGCGGTTCGGCGCACCGGCGCGCCGTGCTCGCCGACGTTCTCGGTCAGCGGCGGCTCCCAGAGGCCGAAGACCATCGGTCCGCGCGGCGAGGCGTCCTCGGTGACGGCCACGGCGGGCAGGCCGGTCAGCCGCCGGGCCGTGACGGCCGGGTCGGCGGTGGTGGCGGAGGCGAGCAGGAAGGTGGGTGACGACCCGTAACGGGCACAGATGCGGCGCAGCCGCCGCAGCACTTGGGCGACGTGCGAGCCGAACACGCCGCGGTAGCTGTGGCACTCGTCGACGACCACGTAGCGCAGCACCTTGAGGAAGGAGGACCAACGGGCGTGCGCGGGCAGGATACCCCGGTGCAGCATGTCCGGGTTGGTGAGCACGTAGGAGGCGTACTGGCGGACCCACTCGCGTTCCTCGGGCGGGGTGTCGCCGTCGTACAGGGCGGCCCGGACCCGCGGCGGGGCGAGTTCGGCGGCGCGGCGGCGCTGGTCGGCGGCCAGCGCCTTGGTCGGGGCCAGGTAGAGCGCGGTGGCGCCGCGGCCGTTGCGGGCCTCGGTGCCCTGCAGCAGGTCGCTGAGCACCGGGGCCAGATAGCCCAACGACTTGCCCGAGGCGGTGCCTGTGGCGATGACCACAGTCTGGCCGCTTTTGGCCAGGTTCATCGCTTCTGCCTGGTGCGCCCAGGGCTGTTCCACTCCGACGTCCAGGGCCGCGGCGACGATCTCCGGTCGGATCGAGTCGGGCCATGGCGCATAACGTGCGGGTCGGGCGGGAAGGTGCTCCGTATGGGTGAGCCGGTCGGCCCGCCCCCGACTGATGGACAGGGTCGTGAGCAGTGCCTCGGGCAGGCTGTGTCGGGGCGGCATGAGGACCCAGTGTGTCACCGGCGTGACGGAGAATCGTCGTAAGCCATCGTGCGGGCATGGTCGCAGGTGGTTGAATGTGGCCGTGACGGCCGTACGGCCGTGGGTCGCAGCGCCGAGGCTTGCCACGCGTTTGCTTGGCGCGTCCGGGCTCGCGACCATGCGGTGGCGGCCGTCCGGCCGAGGATCGCACATGACGTAGCAAGGCAAGGTGCTGGAGGTTCCGTGGACCTGTCCCTGTCGACCCGTGCAGTCGGCGATCGTACGGTCGTCGAGGTTGGCGGCGAGATCGATGTGTACACCGCCCCGAAGCTGCGGGAGCAGCTGGTCGAGCTCGTCAACGACGGCAAGTACCACCTCGTCGTCGACATGGAAGGCGTTGACTTCCTCGACTCGACCGGCCTGGGCGTGTTGGTTGGTGGCCTGAAGCGGGTGCGCGCCCACGAGGGCTCGCTGCGCCTGGTGTGCAACCAGGAGCGCATTCTCAAGATCTTCCGGATCACCGGTCTGACCAAGGTCTTCCCGATCCACACCTCGGTGGACGACGCGGTCGCCGCGACCGACTGACGCGTCCGGGCCGGTCCACGCGGCCGGCCCGCCCGTTCCACGCGTCCGGGGTGCGGGGCCCGCGCGGCCCCGTGCTCCCCGGGCGCCTCAGGGCCGGTCGAGTGCCGGCTCGCGGGGCCGCTTCGTCGGCTCCGGTCTGGAGCACCCCGAAGGGGAGAGATGGCAACCGTCGAACTTCGATTCAGCGCGCTTCCCGAGCACGTGCGGACGGCCAGGCTGGTCGCCGCGGCCGTCGCCAGACGGGCCGGGGTCGACGAGTCGGTGCTCGACGAAGTGCGGCTCGCGGTCGGTGAGGCGTGCTCGCGCGCGGTCGGTCTGCACCAGCGCGGTGGCATCGGTGGCACGGTGCGGGTCGCGCTGATCGACCAGGAGAAGCGTTTCCTCATCGAGGTCGAGGACGAGGCGGGCCCCGCCGCCGTCCCGGCCTCCGGCGCTGCCGAGGGCGGCGACCCGGACGAGGACACCCTGGGCCTCGCCGTGATCACCGGTCTGGTCGAGGACCTGGAGGTCAGCAACGGCGCCGACGGTGGCGTGATCCGGATGAGCTGGCCGGTCTCGGTCGCCTCCGTCGCGGTCTGAGGCGGCTGCTCTGTCGCGTTGCCGTGATGTCGCTCTGTCGTGAAACGACGTCGACGACATCGCCGACGTCGTCGTGGTCCGCGAACCGCTTCCTGGCCGTGCCCGGATCCCGCCCCCCGGCACTCGTTGACAAATTGTTGATCCTGGCGGTTCGCTGCTTCCGGCACGACCAGGTCCGATCCTCGATCGGACCTGTCGCGGAAGAGGAACCACATGCGGATACGCATCCTGTGGCCGGCCGGGCAGGTTACCGCCACGCTGGCGGCCACCTCCGCCACCAAGGCGCTCTGGGCCGAGCTGCCGATCAGTTCGACCGCCAGTACCCGGGGCGAGGAGGTCTACTTCGGCACGTCCGTCAGCGTGCCGCGCGAGGACGGTGCCCGACGGCGCGCGAGGACGGTGCCCGACAGGTCGTGGAGCCGGGCACGGTCGCGTTCTGGACCGACGGCGACAGCCTCGCACTGCCCTACGGCCCGACCCCGGTCTCGCACGACGGCGAGTGCCGACTGGCCAGTCCCTGCAACGTCCTCGGTGCGCTGGACGGGGACTCCCGGGTGCTGCGCACCGTCCGGCCGGGCGATCCGATCGGGTCGAGCGGGCCTGAGTGGCGCCGTGAGCGGGCGCTGGGTCTGGGTGGTGGCGTGAAGTTCGGGGCAGGCGCGGACAGGGGCCGTCCGGGGGACGAGCAGCCGGGAACCGGGCACCGGTTGACGGCCGTGTAGGTTCGACGACCGAAGACGACCGAACCGAAAGGCTTCTCCCGGTGAACAAGCGACTGCTGGCCGTACCCGCCCTCGGCGTGCTGCTCGCGTTCGGAGCCGTCGGCTGCGGCGGCGACAACAGCAAGCAGCTGGAGTCCTGGGCGTCGAACGTCTGCGGCGCGGCCAAGGACCCGATCGCCCAGGCGCAGACCGCCCTCGCCGACACCGGCCAGGTGAAGACCGGTGAGTCCCCGGCCGACCTGCAGAAGCGGCTCTCGACGGACATCGGGCGACTCGCCAAGACCAATCAGGACATCGCGGCTGCCATCGACGCGGCCGGTGCACCCAAGGTGGACAACGGTGCGACGCTGCAGAAGGACACCGTCGACGAGCTGAAGAAGGCGTCCGACGGCTACCTGGACGTCCAGAAGAAGCTGGACGGGTTGCCCAGCAACGACCAGGCGAAGTTCGCGGACGCACTGCACAGCGTCGCCGACCAGCTGCAGCAGCTGTCCTCGCTGTCCACCCAGGCACAGGCCAAGCTGCAGCGCGGCGACCTGGGTGCGGCGATGGCCAAGCAGGAGGGCTGCAAGTCGACCCAGGCCGCTCCGGGCGCCGGTGCGAGCGGCAGCGTCGGCGGTTCCCCTGCCCCTGCGGGCGCGAGCGCGGCTCCGAGTGCCGGCGCCTCGGCCTCGACCGGCGCCCCCAGCGGCACCCCCGCGCCGGGCGCGACGGCCCCCGCGAGCCCGGCAGCCACGCCCTCGGCGGGCGCCGCCAACACCCCGGCGGCCCCGGCCCCGGCCACGACTCCGGCCACGACCCCAGCCACTCCGGCACCCAGCGCGAGCTGACCCGAGGCGGAGAGCGGCCGGGAGAAGGCCTGGAGAGAGGCCGACAGAAGGCCGGGAGGGGGCCGGGAGAAGGCGGGGAGGGGGCCGGGAGAAGGCGGGACGGACCGAGGGAAGCAGGGGGCCGGGACCCGCTCGAGGAAGCGGGCCCCGGCCCCGCCGCATCTGGGGTCGGCGTTCCGGTTCGCGGGCGGTGAGGCGCCTTGGCCGTGGCGGGGACGCGGGGACGAGGACGCGCTCCTGGTGAGGGGCGGGGTCCGCGGCCCGGCCGAGGGGGCGGTCGTCCGACCCGTCGGGTTGACGGGCCGGTCGGAACCGGGCCCACTCGCCCGTTCCGTACGGGCCGGTGGGGCCGGAGCGGGGCGGGGCGGGGGACAATGGCGGGGTGATCAGTAGTCCCGTTCTCGACCCGACCCGTCTGGCCAAGCTGCGCGAGGCGCTGCTCGCCGCCTCGTTCACCGCCGACGGGTGCCTGGACCTGCTGGGGCCCACCGGCTACGCGGCGTTGGCCCGTAGCGAGGCGGTCCCGGCGCTGCGTGCGACGCGTGGCGGCAGCCCGCTGGAGACGCTGGTGCGGCTGTTCCTGCTGCAGCAGCCGGTGCCGTACAAGGCGGCCGCCGCCGCGCTGCCGGTGGAGGACTGCCTGGCGGACGGCTGGCTGCGCCCGGATGGTGATCTGGTGCGCGCCACGGTGGACGTCCGGCCGTACGCCAACGAGGTTGCCGGGCTGCCCAGTTCGGATGCCTGGGTGGTCTCCGACCTGGGGTGTGCGGTGGGCGGCGCGGGCGGGATCGGCTCCGGCGAGACCGCGCACGGAGTGGTCCGCAAGGACCTGGTTCTGGGGGTTGGCGGGGCGTCCACGACGCTGGCCAACATCACCGTGCGCCGGCCCGTCCGGGCGGCGCTGGACCTCGGTTCGGGCTCCGGCGTGCAGGCACTGCACGCGGCCCGGCACGCCCGCAGCGTCACCGCCACCGACCTCAACCCGCGCGCGCTGCGGTTCACCGAACTGACCCTGGCGCTGTCCGGCTTCGACAACACCGAGGCGCTCACCGGGAGCCTCTTCGAGCCGGTCGGGGAGCGGAAGTTCGACCTGATCGTCTCCAACCCGCCGTTCGTCATCTCGCCGGCCGGTCGGTTCACCTACCGTGACGGCGGCATGGCCGGGGACGACCTGTGCCGCAGCCTGGTGCGCTCGGCCGCCGACCACCTGGAGCCGGGCGGATACTGCCAGTTGCTCGCCAACTGGCAGCACGTCAGGGGCGAGGACTGGCACGAGCGGCTGGCCGGCTGGGTGGCGGGCACCGGGCTGGACGCCTGGATCGTCCAGCGCGAGGTCCAGGACGTGGCCCAGTACGCCGAGTTGTGGCTGCGCGACGGCGGTGACCACCGCGGTCCGGGCGGTGACTACCAGGCCCGGTACGGCGAGTGGCTGGACGCCTTCGAGGCGGGCCGGGTCGAGGGCATCGGGATGGGCTGGATCACCCTGCGGGCGAGCGGTGCCGAGCGCCCGACCGTCCGGGTGGAGGAGTGGCCGCATCCGGTGGAGCAGCCGCTCGGCCCGCACATCGACGAGTGGTTCGACCGGCAGGACTTCCTGCGCTCCCACGACGACGCAGGCCTGCTCGCGGCCCGCTACGTGCTGGCCGACGAGGTGGTCCAGGAACAGGTCGGCGCGCCGGGGGCGGAGGACCCGGAGCACGTGGTGCTGCGGCACAACCGGGGCATGCGGCGGGCCACCAAGGTGGACACCGTCGGAGCCGGCTTCGTCGGGGTCTGCGACGGAACGCTGTCGGCGGGCGAGATCGTGGACGCCATCGCGCACCTGCTCGGTGAGGACCGGGTGGTGCTGCGGGACCGGGTGCCGGAGTCGCTGCGGCTGCTGACCGAGCAGGGGTTCATCAACCCCGTCCGCTGAGACCCGGTCCGGTCCGGTGAGTCCGCGTCGGTGCGGCCCCGCGCGGAGAACCCCTGGTTCACCCGCCCGTGTCCCCGGGTTCGTCCGCCGCCCCCCGTCCGGCCACTCCCTGTTGGCCGGATGCTGTGAGGCTCCGTCCACAGGCTGTGGACAGAGCTGGGGAGCCGGGGGCCAGGGGTGGACGCGACGACGGCGGTCGTGAGCGGGCTGGTGCTCGCCCTCTTCGGTGGCGCGCTGCTGCTGTGGTGCGCCGCCGAAGTGCGCCTTCGCCACCGGGTACGCCGCCGCGGGGTGTCGGCGGTGGCCACGGTCGTGGCCGAGAACGACCCGCACGGCCAGCTCGACAGCGCGCCGCTGCTCTCCTTCTCCGTACTGCCGTCGGTGGCCGGCGCCGGCCGGATCGCGGAACTGGTGCTCACCCGGCCGCGCGGGCACACCCCGCTGCGCCGTCCGGAGCGCCTCGCGCCCGGTGCCTCGGTGCGGATCTGCTACGACCCGGACCGCCCCTGCCGGGCGGTGCTGGCGGCGAGGGAGGTGGGCCGGGCAGCGGTCGCCGACCTGCTGTGGACCGCCCTGGGCGCGGCCTGTCTGGTGGCGGGCGCCGGACTGCTGGCGGCGGTCGGCCGCTGAGGCCCCGGCCGTCCGGTCGTCGCCCCCGGCGCGATCCGGAGAGCGCAATGCCGCGAGCGCGCCGATTTATCCGTTGACAGATCTTGAAATCCGTCATTCCATCCTCCGGAACCTGCCGAAGCCCCCCTCCACGGGGCGCGAACCTCCGTCATCGGGTTACCGTTCGAGTGGCGTCGGTGAGCGCGGCAAGCGAAAAAGCGGGATCCGTCCGTTTGACAAGGGTGGCCAAGGTACGGTCACACTCCGCTGGTGGGGTGTCGTGCAGCGGCGACCCCGGGACGGTGGAGGGGTCGGGCGGAGCGCAGCCCGTGCTGCCAGCGCCGACCAGCCAATAAGGACCGGGAGAGAAGAGCGAAGGTGTCCCCGAGCAGCGAGACCGCGCACGGACAGCGACTCGTCATTGTCGAGTCGCCGGCCAAGGCGAAGACGATCAAGGGCTACCTTGGCCCCGGCTACATCGTCGAGGCGAGCGTCGGGCACATCCGCGACCTCCCCAGCACCGCGGCCGAGGTGCCGGACAAGTACACCGGCGAGGTGCGCCGCCTCGGGGTGGACGTCGACCACGACTTCGCACCCATCTACGTGGTCAACGCGGACAAGAAGTCCCAGGTCAGCAAGTTGAAGTCGCTGCTCGCGGAGTCCGACGAGCTCTTCCTCGCCACCGATGAGGACCGCGAGGGCGAGGCCATCGCGTGGCACCTCCAGCAGGTGCTCAAGCCCAAGGTGCCGGTGCACCGGATGGTGTTCCACGAGATCACCAAGTCCGCGATCCAGGAGGCCGTGGCCAACCCGCGCGAGCTGAACCAGCGCCTGGTCGACGCCCAGGAGACCCGCCGCATCCTTGACCGCCTCTACGGCTTCGAGGTCTCGCCGGTGCTGTGGAAGAAGGTCATGCCGAAGCTGTCGGCGGGCCGGGTGCAGTCCGTGGCGACCCGCCTGGTGGTCGAGCGCGAGCGTGAGCGGATGGCCTTCCGCACCGCCTCGTACTGGGACCTGGTCGGCACCTTCGGCACCGGCCGCACCCCGGCCGACGCCGCCAACCCGGAGACCTTCGGCGCCCGGCTGGCCTCGGTCGACGGCAAGCGGATCGCCAGCGGCCGTGACTTCGGCTCGGACGGTCGGCTCAAGGCCGGCAGCACCAACACCCTGCACCTGGACGAGCAGGCCGCCCGCCAGCTGGCCGCCGCCCTCGCGCAGACCGCGTTCAGCGTCCGCAGCGTCGAGTCCAAGCCCTACCGCCGCTCGCCGTACGCGCCGTTCCGCACCACCACGCTCCAGCAGGAGGCCAGCCGCAAGCTGGGCTTCGGCGCCAAGCGGACCATGCAGGTGGCCCAGAAGCTGTACGAGAACGGCTTCATCACCTATATGCGCACCGACTCCACCACGCTGTCGGACACCGCGATCTCCGCCGCCCGTGCGCAGGTCACCCAGCTGTACGGAGCCGACTACCTGCCGGACGCCCCGCGCACCTACGCCAGCAAGGTCAAGAACGCCCAGGAGGCGCACGAGGCGGTCCGCCCCTCCGGCGACCGCTTCCGCACCCCCGCTGAGACCGGGCTGAGCGGCGACGACTTCAAGCTGTACGAGCTGATCTGGATGCGCACCGTCGCCTCCCAGATGAAGGACGCGGTCGGCCAGTCGGTCACCGTCCGGGTCGGTGGCGCCTCCGCCGACGGCCGGGACGTCGAGTTCTCCGCCTCCGGCAAGATCATCACCTTCCACGGCTTCCTCAAGGCCTACGTCGAGGGCGCCGACGACCCGAACGCCGAGCTCGACGACCGCGAGCGCCGGCTGCCGCAGGTCGCCCAGGGCGACCCGCTGGCCGCCGACCGGATCACCCCGGAGGGTCACGCCACCAAGCCGCCGGCCCGCTACACCGAGGCCTCGCTGGTCAAGGAGCTGGAGGACCGGGAGATCGGCCGCCCCTCCACCTACGCGTCGATCATCGACACGATCATCCAGCGCAGGTACGTCTTCAAGAAGGGCACGGCGCTCGTCCCGTCCTTCCTCTCCTTCGCCGTGGTGAACCTGCTGGAGAAGCACTTCGGCCGGCTGGTCGACTACGACTTCACCGCCAAGATGGAGGACGACCTCGACCGGATCGCCGCCGGTGAGGCGCAGTCCGTGCCGTGGCTGAAGCGCTTCTACTTCGGCGAGGGCGAGGGCGCGGCCGGCGCCGCCGCCGAGGCCGGCAACGGCGACGGCGACCACCTGGGCGGCCTGAAGGAGCTGGTCACCGACCTCGGCGCGATCGACGCCCGGGAGATCAGCTCGTTCCGGATCAGCGAGGACATCACCCTGCGGGTCGGTCGCTACGGCCCGTACGTCGAGCGCGCCTCCGCCGTCGAGGGCGAGCCCGGCCAGCGTGCCGACATCCCGGACGAGCTGCCGCCGGACGAGCTGACCGTCGAGCTGGCCGAGGAGCTGCTGGCCAAGCCCAGCGGTGACTTCGAGCTCGGCCCGGACCCGGTCAGCGGCAACATGCTGGTCGCCAAGGACGGCCGCTACGGCCCGTACGTGACCGAGATCCTGCCCGAGGGCACGCCGAAGACCGGCAAGAACGCGGTCAAGCCGCGCACCGCCTCGCTGTTCAAGACGATGTCGCTGGACACCGTCACCCTGGAGGACGCGCTGCGGCTGCTCTCGCTGCCGCGCGTGGTCGGCACCGACCCCGAGGGTGCGGAGATCACCGCGCAGAACGGCCGCTACGGCCCGTACCTCAAGCGCGGCACCGACTCGCGCTCGCTCACCAGCGAGGACCAGCTCTTCACGATCACCCTCGACGAGGCGCTGGCGATCTACGCCCAGCCCAAGCAGCGCGGCCGGGCCGCCGCCGCCCCGCCGCTCAAGGAGCTGGGCACCGACCCGGTCAGCGAGCGCCCGGTAGTGGTGAAGGACGGGCGGTTCGGCCCGTACGTGACCGACGGTGAGACCAACGCCACTCTGCGCAAGGACGACGACGTCGAGACCATCACGCCGGAGCGCGGTTACGAGCTGCTCGCCGAGAAGCGGGCCCGCGGGCCGGTGAAGAAGGCGGCGAAGAAGGCCCCGGCGAAGAAGGCGGCGGTTAAGAAGACGACCACCGCCAAGACGGCGGCGACCAAGACCGCCGCGAAGAAGACGGCCGCGAAGAAGACGACCGCCGCCAAGACGGCGACGGCCAAGACCGCCGCCAAGAAGACGGCCGCGAAGAAGGCCACGGCCGGCAAGGCCGCCGCCACCGACGAGGGCTGATCCTCCGACAGCGGTACCCGGGCCCGTGCCCCCTGTCCGGGGGTGCGGGCCCGGGGTCCGTCCGGGGTGCGGGCCCGAGGTCCGTCCGGGGGACGGCGCCGGGCCGGCGCGGGGCGCCGCGGGTCGGCCCCGGTCCCGTGCGGGGCGGTACCCCCGACCTGTACGAGGCGGTCCGCGGTCTGTGCGGGGATCGTCACAGGCCGGTGATGAGGGGGAACCGGAACCCCGTTCGTCTCAATCGGGCAAAGCCCGGACCGCTACGCTGACCGTATGACGAGCGAGGAGCAGCCCACCCCCAGCGCCGCCCCGGCCGCCAGAGCCACCGGGCCCGACCTGCCCGAGGTCCCGCCCGCCGGAACCCCCGTGGACCGGGCCCGGGCACTGTTGCGGACCAGGCCCTACCGGCGCCTGTGGACCACCCAGCTGATCGGTGGCACCGCCGACCGGCTCGGGCTGCTGGTGCTGCTCGCGCTCACCGTGATCGCCGCCGCGCAGGGCGGCCAGCTCGGCGACCTGCCGCGCAACCTCGCCTTCGCCACCGCCGCCGTCCTGGCCGTCCGGGTGGCGGCCACCGGACTGGTCGGCGTGGCACTGCTGGAGCCGGTGCACCAGCTGGTCGCCGGGAAGCTCGACCGGCGCTGGACGCTGTTCGGCGCGGACGCGGTGCGCGCCCTGCTGATCGGCGTCGCACCCTGGTGGACGGTCTGGCTGGGCTCCGGCCCGAAGCCGTCCGGCGCGGCCACCTACGTGCTGCTCGCCACGGTGTTCCTCACCGGTGCCGCCGAGCGGGTGTGGGAGATCGCCAGGGCCGCCGCCGTCCCCGGCCTGCTGCCGCCGGCCAACCCGTACGCGCCCGTCGCCGAGCAGCGGCCGGCCGCCGCCAACCTGGACACCGTCCGGAGCATCGACCGGTTCACCGGCTGGGTCACCGTGGCGCTCGGCGCCGTCGGCCTCGTCGCCCTCACGCTGGTCAACAACATCGGTGCGGCGCTCGGCTCGGACTGGCTGCGCGCCCACCAGCTGACCTTCGCGGCGCTCGGCGCGGCCGGTCTGTTCGTCGCCGCGGCCCTGCGCGGCTACCTCCAGCAGCTGCCCGGCGGTCCGGTGGCCGTCGCCCCGCACCCGCCGCTGACCGGCCTGCGCGCCCCGACCGACGCGACCCCCGGCCCCGCCCTGAGCAAGGGCCGCACCGGAAGCGCCCCGTACTTCACCTTCGCCGTCGCGGCCGGCTTCGCCTCGATGGCGGGCGTCGCCGCGCTGGCGCTGCTCACCGCCGCCGAGCACCGGGCCGGGCCGATCGGCTACGGCCTGATCGTGCTCGCCGCGGTCGGCGCCCCCGCGCTCGGTGCCGGGCTCACCCGGGCGACCCTGCCGTCGCTCTCCCGCCGCCGGCTGCTCGCGCTGGCGCTGCTCACCGAGGGCGTCGCGCTGATCCTGGCCGGGCTGGTGCTGGACTTCGTGCTGGTCCTCCTGCTCACCGCGCTGGCCGGGCTGGCCGCCGGGGTCGTCGTCTCGGCCGGGCGTACCCTGCTCGCCCAGGAGGTCGAGGAGGCCCGGCTGGCCAAGGTCACCGAGCACCTGCACGCGGTGCTGCGGGCCGTGGTCGCCGCCGCGCTGGTCGCCGTTCCGCTGATCGCCGCGGCCTACGGGGACGTCGAGTACGGCACCGTCGAGCCCGGTTCCTTCACCTTCATCCACGGCGGGGCCGGCCTCGCCGTCGCCACCTCGGGGCTGCTCACCCTGGCGCTGGCGGCCGTCGTGCTGCTGCGCACCGACGACCGGCGCGGCACCGTGCCGTTCGGCCGGGACCTGGTCCACGCGCTGCGCGGCGGCAGCGGCCCGGTGCCGCACCGGGGCGCGGGCACCGGCTTCTTCATCGCCCTGGAGGGTGGCGACGGCGCCGGCAAGTCCACCCAGGCGCAGGCGCTCGCCGAGTGGATCCGCGGCAAGGGGCACGAGGTCGTGCTCACCCGTGAGCCCGGCGGCAGCCCGGTCGGGCAGCGGCTGCGCGGACTCGTCCTGGACGTCGGCAACACCGGCCTGTCGCACCGTGCCGAGGCGCTGATCTACGCCGCCGACCGGGCCGAGCACGTCGAGAACGTCATCCGGCCGGCCCTCGCCCGCGGCGCCGTGGTGATCACCGACCGGTACATGGACTCCTCCATCGCCTACCAGGGCGCCGGACGCGACCTGGCCGCCACCGAGGTCGCCCGGATCTCCCGCTGGGCGACCGGCGGGCTGCTGCCCGACCTGACCGTTGTGCTGGACGTCGACCCCACCAGGGCCCGGGAGCGCTTCACCGAGGCGCTGGACCGGCTGGAGTCCGAGCCCACAGAGTTCCACCAGCGGGTCCGGGCCGGCTTCCTCGCACTCGCGGCCGCCGATCCGGCGCGCTACCTGGTCGTGGACGGCAGCCAGGCCCCCGGCTTCGTCACCACCGCCATCCGGCACCGGCTCGACCGCGAGCTGCCGCTCTCCGAGCGGGAGAAGGCCGCCCGCGCCGAGCAGGAGCGGCTGGCCAAGGAGGAGGCCGAGCGGCGCGCCGCGGAGGAGGCTCGCAAGAAGGCCGAGGAGGAGGCCGCCGAGCGCAAGCGCCAGAAGGTGCTGGCGCAGCTGCGGGCCGAGCAGGCCGAGCAGGAGCGGCTGGCCAAGGAGGAGGCCGAGCGGGTCGCCGCCGAGGCCCGGCGCAAGGCCGAGGAGGAGGCCCGCCGCCGGGCGGAGGAGGAAGCGCGCCGCCGCGCCGAGGAGGAGGCCCGTCGACGGGCGGAGGAAGAGGTACGGCTGGCCGCGGAGGCCGCCGAGCGCAAGCGGATCGCCGACGAGGCGGCTGCCCAGGCGGAGCTTCAGCGGCAGCGGGAGCTGGCGCGCGAGGAGCAGCGGCGCCGGGCGGAGGAGGCGCTCCAGCGGGCCGAGGAGGCCCGGCTGGCGCAGGCCGCGGCGCTCGCGGCGGCTGCTGCGGCGGCGGAGACGGCTTCGGACCGGGCGGGTTCGGCTTTGGGTTCGGCTTCTGATTCGGGTTCGGGTCCGGGTCCGGGTTCTGGTTCGGGTCCGGGTTCCGAGTCGGACCAGGCGGGTTCGGGTCGGTCGGGTTCCGGTTCGGCTTCGGGTTCGGACCGGTCGGGTTCGGGTTCGCCGGCCGGGGACGCGGCCACCACGGAGCTGCGGTCGGTCACGGAGACTCCGCGGGGCGCGGGGGAGGGTCTCGGCGACGAGGCGACGCGCGAGCTGACGCTGCGTGACCGGCAGGCGGCCGTCCGGGCGGCGGAGGCCCCCGACGCGACCGCACGCCTGCCCAGGGTCCCGGCGGCCGCGGACGAGACGGCGGTGCTGCCCAGGGTTCCGGCGGCGGACGAGACGGCCGTGCTGCCGAAGGTGCCCGCCGTGGACGAGACCGCGGTGCTGCCGAGGGTCGGGCCGGGGCGTTCCGGGGAGCCGGTCGACAGCACCCGCGAGCTGCCGGTGGTGGACGGCCGGTCCGCCGTCGAGCCACTCGCTGCCCCGCCCGCGGTCGACCCCCAGTCGACCGCCGAGCGGCCCAGGCCGGAGTGGGCCGAGGAGACCCCGATGGACGACCTGCCGAGCCTGACCGACACCCTGCTCGGCTCGCGCGACGAGTGGGCGCGCTGGGAGCAGGGCAGCGGCGACCAGGGCGAGGCGGGGCCGCGCGACGCCGGCGACCGGCAGGGCGGGGACGGCCGCGGCGAGGGCGACGGCAAGGCCAAGGGCCGGCGCTGGGGTCGCCGGAGCTGAGCCAGCCGGTACGGATGACGGGCGGACGGGCGGCGTCGTCGGGGCAGTGATCTCCGGGGCGCCGCCCGTCACCGTACTGCCGGTCGCCCGGTCGTCGCCTGGTCCCGCCCGGTCGTCGCCTGGTCGCCTTGTCTCGTAGCCGCCCGGTCGCGTAGCCGCGTGACCCGGACGGAGCAGTGGCTGTCGGAGTGGAGACGTATGCTCGACGGCGGGGAATCGGCGCCGGGAGCGCTGCCGTACGGAGCTTGGGAGCAGCAGTGGCCGTCTGGGACGACCTGGTGGGCCAGGATCGGGTGGTCGACCAGCTGACCGCCGCGGCCCGGGCGGCCGGGGCGACGGTCGAGGCCGGTCGCGGCGCGGCTCCTGCCCAGGGCGGGAACGCCTCCCTGATGACCCACGCCTGGCTGTTCACCGGCCCGCCCGGGGCCGGGCAGGTCACCGCCGCGCGAGCCTTCGCGGCCGCCCTCCAGTGCACCAGCCCCGATCTGGCGCTCGGTGGCACGCCCGGCTGCGGGTTCTGCGACGGCTGCCACACCGTGCTCGCCGGCAGCCACGCCGACGTCAAGTACGTGCGGACCGACGGCCTGTCCATCGGCGTCGGCGACATGCGCGACCTGGTGCTGCGCGCCTCCAGCTACCCGACCGGCGGCCGCTGGTCGGTGATCCTGGTGGACGCCGCCCACCGGCTCACCGAGGCCGCCGCCAACGCCCTGCTCAAGGGCGTGGAGGAGCCCTCCCCACGCACCGTCTGGCTGCTCTGCGCCCCCTCCGTTCAGGACGTGCTGCCGACCATCCGCTCCCGCTGCCGCCTGCTGGTCCTGCGCACCCCCGCCGCCGACGCGGTCGCCGACATGCTGGTCCGCCGCGACGGCGTCGACCCGGAGACCGCCCGGCTGGCCGCGCTCGCCGGGCAGGGCGACATCGAACGCGCGCGCCGCCTCGCCGTGGACGAGCAGGCCCGCACCCGCCGTGCCGAGGTGCTGCGGATCCCGCTGGAGGTCGCCGACATCGGCGGCTGCCTGTCCGCAGCCCAGCGCCTGGTCGACACCGCCAAGGCCGATGCCGAGGCGCTCGCCGAGACCCAGGACGCCAAGGAGACGGGCGACCTGAAGGCCGCCTACGGCGCTGCCGAGGGCGGAAAGGCACCGCGCGGCATGGCCGGAGCGGTCAAGGAACTGGAGAAGCGGCAGAAGAGCCGCGCCACCCGCACCCGCCGGGAGACCCTCGGGGTCGCGCTGCTCGACCTGCTCGGCTTCTACCGGGACGTGCTGGCGATCCAGCTCGGCTCCACCGGCGCGCTCGCCAACGAGGACCAGCGGCAGGCCCTGCACCGGGTCGCCCAGGCAGGGCCGGCCGAGGGCACGTTGCGCCGGATCGAGGCGGTGCTCGCCTGCCGTACGGCGCTGGACCGCAACGTGGACCCGCTGCTCGCGGTCGAGGCGATGACGGTGGCGCTGCGGGCGGGCTGAGGCCGGCCTGCGTTTCTTCCGACCGCGTTCCTCCCGACCGCGTTCCTCCCGACCGCGTTCCTCCCGAGCCGTTCCGGTGTTCGGGGCCGCTCCCGTAGGCCTCCCGGAGTCGGCCCGGAGTCCCACCTTCGAGTGAACGGGCGATACTCGCCGGGCACACCCGCGTGTGACGGCGCACCCGTTGTGCACGCTGGGGGCCGACTGCGCACCGGCCGTACCCGAGCCTCCCCCGTCCGGGAGGGCCCACCGCCGGGGCGGTCGCCTTCATACGGCACCGGGTTCGGTCCGGCGCCGGCCCTCCTCCCGAGGTGGTGCGTTCCGTGGTCCGTCCGCTCCTCGTCATCCCCCTGCTGGTCGCCGCCGTCGGCGGGCTCTGGCTGGCGCGCGGTGCGCGCCAGCGCTGGCGTGACCTGCGGGCCGCGGCGACCTACGAGCTGCCGGGCGACCGGTGGCCGATGCTGATGAGGGCGGGCGGGGCGATGGTGTGCGGGGTGTGTGTCACCGCGTTGACGCTGCTCACCGCGCTCGGCGCGTTCGGCGGTCTGAGCAGGAGCGGTGCGGGGACGGACCGGGCGGAGACCGCCGTGGACGCTGCCGGGGCGGGGACCTGGCCGGGGTCGGCACCCGGTGCGGCAGTCCGGCAGCAGGCGGCGCCGCCCGCGGACACCGCGTCGGCCGCGGCGACGCCGGCCGCGAGTGGGGCGCCCGCCGTGGCCAGCCGCTTCGACAGCGTCGGCCACCCCGGCGGTGGCGAGCTGCTCCAGTCCGCCGTGTTCGGCCCCGACGGTAAGCCGCGCAACGTCCGGGTCTGGCTGCCGCCGCAGTACGCCAAGGAGCCGAACGCGCGCTTCCCGGTCGTGGTGATGCACTCCGCGACCCCGGCCAAGACCGCCGACGCCGAGGTGCCGGACGTCTTCGAGGGCGTCGGCGCCGCCCTGCAGACCGGCCGTGTCCGTCCGTTCATCCTGGTCGCGCCCGAGGCGCCGAACGGCACCTCGCACCCCTGCGAGCTGGTCGCCGCCGCTCCGGCCGCCGTCGCTGACGACGCGACGCTGCGCACCGCCATCACGGCCTCCTTCCGCGCCCTCCCGCCCGGCCCGTCCTCCTGGGGCGTCCTCGGAGTCGAGGGCGGCGCGCCGTGCGCGGCTGCGGCCGGGCTGGCCAGGCCGGACCTCTACGGCGTGGCCGCCGCCGTCTCCGGCCGCTACGACGCCGCCGCGCTCGTCCAGACCGGCGCCGAGGCCCCGGCGGGCAGCTCGGCCAAGCTGCTGCTGGCCGCCGCCAAGGGCGACGCCGCCGGGCTGGACGCGGCTCGCAAGCTCCAGACGGCGCTCAAGGCCGGGTCGGGCCCGGCGGCCAAGGCCGAGGTGCGGATCTCGGACAACGTGCAGGACTACTCCGCGGACCGCGAGCGGCTGCGGCTGCTCCGGCAGGCGGCGCAGTTCCTGGCCGAGACGCTGGCCACGGTGTCCTGAGCACCGGCCGAGCGGGCGCTACGCTGCCCGGTACCCCGGGGCGGGTGCCGGGCAGCGGCGTTTCTTCGTTCTCGTACTTTTCTCGGATTTCCCGGAGCGGTGGAGAGGAAGCGGATGAGGGCCTTCGGGCGGGTGCGGGGCCGGGTGCGGGTGTGGGTGCGGGGCCGGACGGGGGCGCGAGTGCGGGGCCTGGGCTGGATGCGGGCGGCGGCAGCGGTGCTCGCGGCCGGGCTGGCGGCGGTCTCGGCGGCCGGGTGCAGCGGGGGGTTGCCCGTGGCGTCCGGTGGGCCGGGCTCGTCCGACGCGACCGACTCGCCCGACGCGCCTCATGCGACCCACTCGACGGGACGCGGCCCGGCTTCCGTCGCCACCCCGCTGGAGCCGCTGCCCACCGTCGTACCGGCCGCGCTCGCGCCGTACTACGCGCAGCGGCCGACCTGGCAGCCGTGCGACGGCGGGTTCGAGTGCACCACCTTCCGGGTACCGATGGACTACGACCGCCCCGGCGACGGGGACCTCACGCTCTCGGCCGCCCGCGCGGCCGCCGAGCAGGGCGGGCCCGGGGGAGCGGCCGCCTCGGGCGCCTCAGGCGCCTCGGGCAGTGACTCCCGGCTGGGTTCGCTGCTGCTCAACCCGGGCGGCCCCGGCGGTTCGGCCATCGAGTACCTGGAGACCGTCGCCAGGACGTACGCACGCGCGGTGCACGCCCGCTACGACCTCGTCGGCCTCGACCCGCGCGGGGTGGGCCGCAGCAACCCCGTCAGCTGCCTGAGCGGCGAGCGGATGGACGCCTTCACCGCCGCCGACCTGGCCCCGGGCGACCAGCGGGCGATCGACGCGCTGGTCGCCGCCGACAAGGAGTTCGCCGAGGGCTGCCGCAAGCAGGCCGGGCCCGCGCTCGGCCACCTCGGCACCGTCGAGGCGGCCCGCGACATGGACGTGCTGCGTGCGCTGCTGGGCGACGAGCGGCTGAACTTCGTCGGCAAGTCGTACGGGACCTTCCTCGGCGCCACCTACGCCGGGCTGTACCCGAGCCGGGTCGGGCGGGTGGTGCTGGACGGCGCGATGGACCCGGCGCTCGACTCGGTCACCGGCAACCGCACCCAGGCCGGCGGCTTCGAGACCGCCTGGGCCGCCTTCGCCAAGGACTGCGCCAAGCGCGAGGACTGTCCGTTCGGCCGCACCGAGCAGCAGGTCGGCGAGCAGCTCACCGCCCTGCTCGCGGCCGTCCACGCCCAGCCGCTGCCGACGAGCACCGACAACCGGCGCCGGCTCACCGGGGCCCAGGCCACCACCGGCGTCATCCAGGCCCTATACGCCGAGTTCCTCTGGCCCGAGCTGCGCACCGCCCTCGCCGACGCCAAGGCGGGCGACGGCACCGGCCTGCTGAAGCTCTCCGACGCCTACTACGGGCGCGGGGCGGACGGCTCGTACCTCAACCTGATGTTCGCCAACACGGCGGTGAACTGCCTCGACCTGCCCGCGCCGTTCCGCTCGCCGGAGGACGTCCAGCGGGCGGTGCCGGACTTCGAACGTGCCTCGCCGCACTTCGGGCGCGACATGGCCTGGATGGCGCTGACCTGCGCCTACTGGCCGGCCCGGGCCACCGGGGCGGCGCACACCATCCGGGCCGCCGGCGCCGCCCCGATCGTCGTCGTCGGCACCACCCGCGACCCGGCCACCCCGTACGACTGGGCCCGGTCGCTGGCCGGACAACTCGAATCCGGTCGCCTGCTCACCTACGACGGGGACGGCCACACCGCGTACGGGCGGCGCAGCACCTGCGTGGACGGTGCGGTCAACCGGTTCCTGCTCACCGGGGAGTCACCGGAGCAGGGCAAGCGCTGCGACCTGTAGCCGTGCCCGCCGGGGTGCCGCCGTTCCGCCGTGCCGCCGTTCCGCCGTTCCGCCGTGCCGCCGTTCCGCCGTGCCGCCGTGCCGCCGTTCCGCCGTGCCGCCGTGCCGCCGTGCCGCCGTTCCGCCGTGCCGCCGTTCCGCCGTGCCGCCGTTCCGCCGTTCCGCCGTGCCGCCGTGCCGCCGTTCCGCCGTGCCGCCGTTCCGCCGTTCCGCCGTTCCGCCGTTCCGCCGTTCCGCCGTTCCGCCGTTCCGCCGTTCCGCCGTTCCGCCGTTCCGCCGTTCCGCTGGTCAGGCGGAGGAGACCGCCAGCTTCGCGGCGAAGCCCGCGAACAGCACGGCGACACCGCTGGTCAGGGTCGCGGACAGGCGCCGGCGGCGGCGGAAGGCGGCGGCGAGCGTGGTGCCGGCGAAGATCAGCAGCGAGAGGTAGAGCAGGCTGAAGGTCTGCAGGATGCCGCCGAGCAGGGCGAAGGAGAGCGCAGGCTGCCCGTAGGACGGGTCGACGAACTGGGTGAAGAACGACAGCAGGAACAGGATCGCCTTCGGGTTGAGCAGGCTGATCACCAGCGCCCGCCGGAACGGCCGCTCACCCGCCTCCGGCGCCGCCTCGGCCGCCGGACCGGCCTCCGCCCGGCGCTCGCGCCACAGCTGGCGGGCGGCCCGCAACATCCCGAAGCCGATCCACAGCAGGTAGGCGGCGCCGCCGAACTTGACCACCGCGAACACCGCGGGGTTGGCCTTCAGCAGGGAGGCGGCCCCCAGCGAGGTCAGGCTGATCAGCGTGAGGTCGCCCACGAACACGCCGGCCGCCGCCCGGTACCCGGTCCGGATGCCCTTGCGGGCGGCGACCGAGAGTACGTACAGCGAGTTGGGGCCGGGCAGCAGGATGATGACGAGGGCGCCGAGGACGTACGTCGCCAGGTCGTTGACACCGAACACGGTGCGCTCCGAGAGGTGGGGGAGGGGCATCAGGGGGGCGCTCATCGTAACGTCGCACCGGCGATCGATTGAAGCGAAAACCATCCGCCCCCCACGCACCCCCACCCACCCCCGACCCCCCTGGCTACGGATCACCTGCGAACCTGTGTAGACTGACCCGCGTTGCCACCACACGTGGCCACGGTGCCGCCTTAGCTCAGTTGGCCAGAGCAACGCACTCGTAATGCGTAGGTCGCGGGTTCGAATCCCGCAGGCGGCTCAGATGGTGGAGGCCCGGTCAGACGTTCTGACCGGGCCTCTTGCGTTGTCTGGGGCGGGGGTGGGGTGACTGGTCGAGGTGGGCGAGGACGGCGAGGACGCGGCGGTTGTCGGTGGGGGCGGAGGTCGCCGTAGGCGGCGGGCGGCTGCCTGGGCTGCTGACGGTGAGGACGTCGTCGAAGGTGGCCAGCCGGCGTTCGGTGCCGCGCGGTCCATGGCCATGGGTGGCGGGGAGGGTCCCGGGAAAGGCTGTGGAACGGCGTGACGCCCGCCCGGGGAGGGGCGGGCGTCGTGGGGGTCAGCCGATCCGGGCGAGGCCCTTGGCGTTCCGGCGGGCGAGGCCGCGGGAGACCAGCAGCGGGTCCCAGTCGGGGCCGCGGTCGGGCAGCTTGGCCGGGTCGCCGAGCACCGCGCCGGCCGCCACCTCGGGCAGCAGCTGGCGCCCGAGTATCTGTCCGGCGGCGGCCATCCCGCCGGTGGCGACCGCGCTCAGGCCGCTGCCGAAGCGGATGCTCTGGCCGACGACGTAGAGGCCCTCGACATCGGTGCGCACGTCCGGCCGCTGGCTGACGTTGCCCCAGCGGGCCATGCCGTACGGAGTGCCGCCGGTGCCGCGGATGTAGCGCTCGTGGCTGAGCGGGGTGGCCGTCTCCAGGTGGGTGACGCGGTCCCGGAAGGGGCCGATGACCTTTTCGGCGGCGGTGACCATCAGCTCGGTGAAATGGCGCTTGCGGGCCTGGTAGGCGGCGTCGCGGCGGTACGGTTCGCCGTCCACCGGGCCGCCGCGGACGCCCCAGAATTCGTGGCCGGGCGGGCAGAGGGTCATCAGCTGGAAGTTGCTGTGGCCGGGCGGGCAGACCGCGGCCGCGCCCGGGTCCTTGTGGGATGCGAAGGAGAACAGCAGCTGCGGGACCGAGTCCACCGTGCCGTCGCGTTCCCAGCTCTCGACCATCGCGGCGTACGCGGCCTCCATGTCGTCGCTGCCGTGCCACCAGATGTTGGCGTTGGGCAGGCCGGGCAGCTCGGTGTCGAGCGCGACGTACACCGTGGCCAGGCCGCCGCGCATGGTGGCCGCGCGGGTCCGCTCGACCACCTCGGCCGGGAAGGCCTGCTCGCCCCCGCACAGGTCGAGCACGGTGCGGCGGTAGTCGGCGTTGGAGATCACCAGGGGGGCGGATATCCGGGTGCCGTCGGTGAGTTCGACGCCGGTGGCGCGCCCCTGGTCGACCAGGATGCGGCGCACCTCGCAGCGGGTGCGCAGTTCGCCGCCGTACGACTCCAGGGCCTCGACGAAGGCGGCGACCAGGGTCTGCCCGCCGCCCTCCGGGTAGTAGGCGCCGCGCATGTAGTGGTCGAGCATGGCGGCGTGCTCGGCGAAGGTGATGCCGTCGGGCATGGTGCCGTAGTTGCCGGCCTGGGCGGCGATCAGGGTGCGGGCCTTGGGCGAGAGCCCGCAGTGGTCGAGGGCCTCGGCCAGGGAGCGGTTCCGGCGGGCCCAGCGCATGGTGTCCGGGAACTGGCGGAACAGCTCGACCATGTGGTTGCCGACCAGGCTCTCCCGGGTGGCACCCGACACCGTCTGGGCGATGTGGATGAAGCGGTCGACCCCCTCGGCCTCCTCGGGCAGCGCCGTGCGGAGCCGGTCCCGGTAGGCCGCCCAGTCGGCCGGCACGTCCAGCGTGGCGGTGGGGGTGATGATCCGGTCGAAGCCCTGCTCGTTGTCCATCGGCCGGAAGGTCACCCGGTCGCGGACGCCGAGGCCGGACAGGATGGCCGGGAAGATGCCGCCCGGCCCGCAGTCGCCGATGTAGTGGGTGCCCACGTCGAACTCGTACTTGCGCCGGCGCCGGAACACGTGGGCGTTGCCACCGGCCACGTCGTGCTGTTCGAGGACGAGCACCCTGCGCCCGTCGGCGGCCAGGTAGGCCGCGCTGACCAGTCCACCGAGGCCGCTGCCGACCACGATCGCGTCGTAGCGGTCTTCACCGGCTCTGGCCGTCGGACCCTGCACTCCCCGCATTCCCGCCCCCACTCGTCTGCCCATCGTAAGGTGCCGCCGCCGTGGCCGTGGATCTGGAAGGCCGGCCCGTTGATGTGCGCCGCTCGACCGGACGGCAGGGAGGAGACCGGATCAGCCACCTCCTCGGGCTTGCCGACCCGGTCGAGCGCAACGTTCCCCGCATCCGCTCCAGCGTGGCCCCGGACATCTCGCCCACCGTGTCGGTGGCGATCAGGCCCGGGGCTACCACGTTGGCTCGCACGCCGCGCGGGCCGCACTCCTCGGCCGGGGATTCGGTGAATCCGGTGATCCCCGCCTGAAGGGCGGCATAGTCGGCGGCGCGGGCGACGTTACCGCAAATCCCTGACGGTGACGACGGGTTGACGATCGGTTGGTCGCTGTGCTCGCCCGCCGGTCGATCGGGGGCGGGCAGGCTCAGCCGTTCGGGGTGGGCTGCGGCCGGTTGATCGAGTCGATGACCGGGAAGTCGTGCAGATCCCGGGTGACGTCTGCTGCGGCGGACCGGCGGGGGAGCGGATCGCGCCGGGGGCGCCCTGGGGAACCGGCCGGGAGGTCATACGCGATGCGCTCCTGCCAGCCGCGGACGCGGGTGGGCGCGGTGGCGCGGCTGAACCGCCCGGGTCTGCTGAACTGGCCGGGCGGGCAGGAGGGTTCGGGGTGGCTGGTCCGTCCGGTCCGTCCGGTCCGGGCGGACCGGACGGACCGTCGGCTGGAGAGGTCGGCGTCGGATGCCTCGCGGGCGCAGAGGAGGGTTCCGACCGCCAACACGCCGACAACGAACGCCATCCAGAGCGCGAGCGCCCACCAGGGGTGGCTGGCGCTCCAGTGCGCCACCCTGGTGATCATGCTCCTGCCCTCCACGGTCATGCTCCCCTCCTCCTCGGCGCGGTCGCCCGGAGCCGGAGCCGGGGCGGGCATGGGCATGGGCGTCGGCGTGGGCGCGGCTGCGGGCCGATCCGGGCGCCGGTCCGTGCGGTGCGGTGAGCGGTCGCACCGGACGAATCCAGTGGCGGCCAGTCAATCGTTCACGGGCGCAGCCACGCCGGTTCGAAGGGGAGTTCCTTCCGCTTGACACGCCCGTACCGTTACCGCCGCAGGAAGGTCCCGCCGTCGATGACCCAGAGACTGGCCGGAACCGGGCCGCACTTGGCGACTTCGGAGTGCATCTTGGGGTCGGTCCGGCTCCAGCCGACCCGGCGCTGGTGCTGCTCGTCGATCGGGTAGAAGGTGAGGCCCGCCTCGGGGTGGTGGCCCTCATCGAAGAGGTACGGCTCACCCACAAGCGGGGTGATCACGGTCTTCGAGATCGGCCCCGTCACTGTGATGGCGCCGTTCTCGTCGACCGTCAGGCAGTCCACATCGAACTCGGCCCGGACGGTGCCGGACGTCTCGAAGACGTGCTGCACCGCGACGTGCCCCCGGGCGCGGCCGTCGAGCGTACGGGCGCTGACCTGCGCGGTGAGCCGCTCGCCCGGGGTGGGACCCGGGCCGTGGTCGCTGAGCAGGGTCCAGCCGTGCAGCGTGAGGTGCTGGGCGGATGCGGATGCGGATGCGGATGCGGATGCGGACGCGGCCGAGGCGGTGCCGGCGGTTCCGGCGGCCAGGGCCGTGACGGCGGCGGTGAGCGCGACGGCGGTGATGAGCTTGCGCATGGTCAATCCTCCGTGGAAAGGAAGGGAGTCGGCCGGTTCTCGGCTGCCTCCAAGCTCCCAGCCCGCGCCCGGCCGCGGCCTCCGCCGCGGGGAGGGACCAGCTCCCCCCGGCGGGGGAACCGCCCCTCCTCCGCCCGGCGCACCGAGTGACCGGTCACCGGGCGGCGTGGCGTATCGCGTCCAGGGCGAGCGCGGCCGCGGCGAGTGCGGCGGCCAGGCCTGCGACCGTGAGCGGGGCCGGGGCGCGCTCCCCGGAGACGCCGAGGAAGTCCAGCCCGGAGACGTGGTTGATCATCCCGTACCAGAGCAGCGGGTAGACGGTCTGGAACAGCCGGGGCCCGCGGGTGAGGCTGCCGCAGAGCAGCGCCAGGGCCGGGATCAGCAGGGCGCCCGCAAGAGCGCCGGCGGCGGCCCGGGACTGCCCGGCGGTGGCCAGTCGCAGAGCAGGTACGACGGCAACCGCCAGGGCCGGGACGATCCCCGCGAGCAGACCGGCCAGCCCCCGGCCCAGCGGGGACGGGCAGGCGCCGAGCAGCTGGTCGATGTTGCCGCCGTCGGCCCGGTGGCCCATCCGGGACCAGAGCAGCATCGGCCAGAGCATCGCGAACGGCAGCACCGCGTGGCTCGGCCCGTCCGGGGTGACGGCCGCCGCCGCCATCGCGAGCAGGGCCACCCCGGCCCACCACAGCCGCTGCCCCCGCACCAGGATCCGCAGCTCCCCGAGCAGCGCGTCGAACCCGATCTGCCCCAGCTGGGGAGCGGTGAGCCGGGCCGGGCCCAGGGTGAAGCCCGCCGGGCCGGCCGAGGACACCGCCGCGCCCCCGGCCGGACCGTCCGGGCCGGTCGGCCGGGCAGCCTCGTCCGACCCGGTGCCGGGGTGGGCCCGGAATCCGTCGAAGCGCGGGAACCACAGCGCCCCGAGCAGCGCGATCCCCACCGCCGCACCGACCAGCAGCACCCCCGTAGCCGCTGGTCCGGACGCCTCGCCCGGCCCGAGACCGGGCCAGTCGAAGGTGCCGAGCACCCGGTTGTCCGCCGTCAGGCCCACGCCGAACTCCACCCCGTCGACCGGTCGCCCGCCGGCCGCGAGCACCTCCCGGATCGAGGCGGTGATCCGCCGCATGCCCAGCAGGTCCGGCCCGCCGCCGGCCTGCGCGCCCAGCACGACCACCAGCCAGACCGGGAACCAGACCGCCGCCCCCAGCCCGCCGCGCAGCCCGGGCACGGTGTCGAAGAGCACCGCGCACCCGGCCACCGCCGCCAGCAGCGGCAGCGTGACCAGGACGTACGGCAACAGCAGCCGCACCACGTCCACCCGGTCCGAGTCGCCCTTGACCAGCTGCACCGCCAGCGCCGTCCCGGCCAGTGCGAGCAGCATCGAGCCGAACAGCATCAGGTTGCTGACGAACTTGCCCGCCAGGTACCCGATCCGGCTCAGCGGGGTGGCGGCGAGGAGGCGCCCGACGCCGCTCTGCTCGTCCCGCCCGATGGTGCCCCGGGCGATCCCGAAGCCCGCCAGCGAGAGCCAGACCGCGCCGCCGAGCGCCGTCACCGTCCCGACGTAGCCGCTGGTGTAGCGGCCGTGCAGGTCCGTCACCTGGAACACCTCCCAGCGGGAGTCGCCCACCGGCGCGGCCAGCAGTCCGAGCGCGAGCGTGCCGAGCAGCACGACCAGGTAGCCGGGCCGCCGTCGGCGCTCCCGGAAGTCGGCCAGGGCCAGCGCCCCGATGCGCGTCACCATGCCGTCACCTGCTCCGTCGCGGCCCGGTCGGCGGTGAGCAGCAGGTACGCGTCCTCCAGCCGGGGCGCTACCGGCCGGGCCTCGGTGGCGGGCGCGTGCCGGGACAGCACCCGTGCCCGGACGCCCTGCGGGGTGCGGGTGGTGCCGCCGATCAGGAACCGCGAGCGCAGCAGCGGGAGCCGGTCGGCCGGAACGGTCAGCTCCCAGACCGAGCCTTCGGCGCCGTGCAGCAGTTCCTCCGCGCTGCCGTGGTGCAGCAGCCGCCCGCCGCCCATCACCGCGATCCGGTCGGCGGTGGCCGCCACGTCCGGGACGATGTGGGTGGAGAGCACGACGATCCGCTCGGCGCCGAGCCCGCTCAGCAGGCTGCCGAAGCGCAGGCGCTCCTCCGGGTCGAGCCCGACCGTCGGCTCGTCCACGATCAGCAGAGCCGGGTCGTTGAGCAGCGCCTGGGCTATGCCGACCCGCTGGCGCATACCGCCGGACATCGCGCCGAGCCGCTGCTCGGCCGCACCCGAGAGGTTGACCAGTTCGAGCAGTTCCTCGATCCGGACCCGGGCGGGGCGCCGCCGAAGCCCCTTGGCGGCGGCCAGGTAGGCGAGGAACTCGCGGGCGGTGAGCTGCGGGTAGACGCCGAAGTCCTGCGGAAGGTAGCCGACGGTGCGGCGCAGCGGCCCGGGTCGGCGGGCGATGTCGACCCCCTCCCACAGCACCCGCCCCGAGGTGGGCCGGGTGACCGTGGCCAGGATGCGCATCAGGCTCGACTTGCCGGCGCCGTTGGCACCGAGCAGGCCGAGCACGCCGGGCCGGAGCGTCAGCGTGAAGGAGTCCACGGCGCGCTTACCGCCGCGGTACTCCTTGGTGAGGTCGAGGATCTGGAGTTCGGTCACGCCCGAAATGCTTCCGTCCGGGCCGCTTGCGCACATCTGCCGTTCGGCAGATATCCGAGGGCTTCCGGGGCGGAGAACGCCGGAGGGGTGGGCCTTTCGGCACACCCCTCCGGTCAGTTGATCCTATGTCAGGCGCGGCTGAGCCCGGTGGGGGCTGGTCGGGCCCGACCGGGCCTGCGGTCGGGTCCGGTCGGGCCCGAGGTCGGGCCCCGTTCAGTCCTCGTCGCCGAAGTCGCCCCCGGCGTCGCTCCCGTCCGGGGTGCCGCTGAGGGCGTACCCCTGGCGGCGCGCCTCGTAGCAGGCCACCGTCGCGGCCGCCGAGACGTTCAGCGAGCCGACCCGGCCCAGCTGCGGCACGAACACCACCTGGTCGCAGAGCGCCAGCGCCTCGGGCGTGATCCCGCGGTCCTCGTGTCCGAGCACGAAGGCCACCGCCGGGGTCAGCTCGGCGGCGAACATCGGCACCGCCTCGTCCGCCAGCTCCAGCCCGACCACCTTGAAGCCGTCCGCCTTCGCGGCCGCGACCGCCTCGGCGACCGTCGGGAAGTGCTCCACCTTCAGGTACTTGTCGGTACCCATCGCGGCCTTCTGCGCACCGGACGAGCGCACCGACGGGGTGTCCCCGGTCAGGTACAGCTTCTCGGCGCCCATCGCCGCCCCGGTCCGGACCACCGAGCCGACGTTGAACGGCGACTGCAGGTTCTCCAGGATCATCGCGAGCCGGAACTCGTTGCTGCGCCGCCACGAGCGGTGCAGTCGCTTCAGTTCGGTCCCGCGCAGCTGCTTCACGACGTCGTTCCCCGTCCACTCTCCGAGCCCTCGCCCGCATCCGGGCGGGGCCGCGCTTCCAGAATCCGGAACCCGTTGACCGACGTCACCCGAGAGGTCGGGTAACCCTGCTCGTTGAGCCACTTCTGCAGCGAGTCCGAGCCCAGGTGCTTCTGCACCACGAGGAACGCCGAGCCGTCCGGAGTCAGCCGGCCGAGCCAGCGCGTCAGCAGGCTGCGCAGCTCGGCCTTGCCGATCCGGATCGGCGGGTTGGAGTAGATGGTGGCGAACCGGAGGTCCTCGGGGACGTCGTCCGGCAGCGCGGCCTGGACGTTGCCCAGCCGCAGCGCCTCGGCGTTCAGCCGGACCAGGTCCAGCGCGCGCTCGTTGACGTCCACCGCCCACACCGGGAGCCGCTTGCGCCGGCTCGCCCAGGTCAGCGCGATCGGACCGTAGCCGCAGCCGACGTCCAGGATCGGGCCGCGCACCCGGGGCTGCGGGGCGTGCTCCAGCAGGATCCGGGTGCCCGGGTCGAGCCGACCGTGCGAGAACACCCCTGTGTCGGTGGTCAGTTCGAGGGTCAGGTCCGGAAGCGAGACCGTGATCGGCCGGCGCTCGCTGGCGACCTCGGGTGCACTGGAGAAGTAGTGCGAGCCGGACATCGTTTCCCCGTCGTTGGTATGGGCCTCGGGGCCACCGGGTGGGTGTGGGTAAGCCCTGGGTACGGCACCGATCGTACCCCCGGTGGCCTGCGGCGCGTTCCGCGCGGCCCTGCGGTGCGGGGCCCGACGCTGCCGCCGGGGAACCACCTGGCCGGGCCCGGGCGGCCCGGCTGGCGCGGTTACAGCGTGCCCGGGGTCTTGCGGGTGGCGATGTTGATCCGGTTCCAGGTGTTGATGGTGAAGCACACCGAGATCAGCTGCGCCAGCTCCGCCTCCGCGAAGTGCTCGGCGGCCCGGGCGTACGCCGCGTCCGAGACCCCGTCGCCGATCCGCACGATCTCCTCGGCCAGCGCCAGCGCGGCCCGCTCGCGTTCGCTGTACACCCCGGCCGGGGCCTCGTGCCAGACCGGCAGCAGGTAGATCCGCTCGTCGGTCTCGCCGGCCTTGCGGGCGTCCTTGGTGTGCATGTCGAGGCAGTACGCGCAGTTGTTCAGCTGCGAGGTGCGCATCTGCACCAACTCGACCAGCGCCGGGTCCAGGCCCTCGCGGGCGGCGGCGTCCAGGGCGATCATCGCGCGGAACACCTTGGGGACGGTGCGGGCGTAGTCGAGGCGGGCGGGAGCGGTGGTGGTTCCGTTCGTCGTCATGACCACGACTCTAGGAGTGGAATGAACCAGTGCCTTGGGTCATTCCCGAGCAGGATCCATGGGTCAATTCCGGGTTCGCGGTACGGCCCGGGCAACACGCCCGGGCGGTCCCGGCGCGTCGCGTCCACGCGCCCGGCGACGGATACTGCCAGTACGCCATCCGGGCCCTGGGAGTCTCCCGACAGTGAGGAAGGACACCATGCCGCAGGACCACGAGGAGTACCTGATCGACGAGGCTGCCGAGACCGTCGAGCCCGACGAGGAGGAGGCCACCGGCGACGAGTACGACGAGGTCGCCGAGCGCCGGGCCCTCGGCGCGGACCCGGCCACCGACGTCGCGGACGCCGCCGAGCAGAACCGGATCGTCCAGCTCGACGAGGACGACTACCGCGAGTAGGCCGCCCCGGCCCGCAGCCTTCTACGGCTCTACGGCTCTACGGTTCTACAGCAGCTCCACAGCTCTACCCACAGCTCCACAGCTCTACAGCGCCTTGCGGCGCTGCAGCCAGGTCATCGCCGCCCAGCCCGGCAGCACCGGCAGGATCAGTGTCAGCAGCCGGAACAGCGCCACCGCCGCCACCGCACCGCCCTCCTCCATCGACGCGGTCTGCTGCAGCCCGAACACCAGCGCCCCGTCCACCGCGCCGGCCCCGCCCGGGGTCGGCGCGGCGTTGCCCGCCGCGTTGCCCACCAGGAACACCACCGCCACCGAGGCGAAGGACGGCTCCCGGCCGATCGCCAGGGCACAGCAGTACAGGCAGGCGATCAGGCAGAGCGACACCAGCAGCTGCCCGGCCACCCCCACCGCCAGCCGCCCGGGGTTGCGCAGCAGGTCCAGCAGTCGCGGCAGCACCTCGGCCGTCAGCGGTCGCAGCCGCGCCGCCAGCCACCGTCGGGCCGGCGGGATCGACCACACCACCGCCAGCAGCACCGCGGCCACCACCAGCCCGACGACCACGGCGGGCAGCGCCTCCAGCTCCGAACCGCCCGGCTGCGCGTCCACCAGGTAGACGAAGGCCCCCAGCTGGAGCAGGTGGAGCACCAGGCCGATCAACTGCCCCACCCCGACGCTGGACAGCGCCTTCGCGGTCGGGACGTTCGCCTGCTGCAGCAGCCGGGTGTTCAGGGCGATCCCGCCGACACCACCGGGCGACACCAGCTTCACGAACGCCCCGGCGAGCTGTGTCAGCACGACGTTGCGGAAGTTCAGCCGCTCCGGGACGAAGCCGACGAACCCCATCCCCGCCGCCACGTGGCTCAGCCCCGCCGCCACCAGCGCCAGCGCCAGCCACCACGGGTCGGCGTCCGCCAGGGCAGCGACCGGGTTGTCCTCGGCCGCGAAGAACTGCGGGATCAGCAGCCACCCGGCCACCACCCCGCCCACCACGGCCAGCAGCGTCCGCGGCCGCAACCGCTCCAGCCGCACCGGCCGCCCCACCACCTCCGGTCGACCGCGCAGCACCTCCGCCCGGATCTCCTCCAGCAACCCGCCGGTCGGGCCGGCTTCGCCGCTGCTGCCGGCGGCGGCCTCGTCGTTGCCGCGACGGTCCGGCTGCGCCGCTGCCTCGGCAGCTGACCGGGAGTGGCTCGCCTCGACCGTGGCCCCGTCCCTGGGTGCGGGTGCGGGTGCGGATACGGGTACGGGCGCCGGGACCGAGCGGTCGGCGTCGGCCCCGGCGCCGACGACGGCACGGTGTTCGCCCGCGCTGCTGCCCGGGGCCGCCGTCGGCCGGCCGCTCCCGGGTTGTCGCGGTGGCGTCCCGTCGAGCCCGTAGCCCGTCGCCCCGGTCCGAGCCGTCGGCTGGTCGGCTCCGAGTGGGTCGACCGGGCCGACCGGGCTGACCGGCGGTGTGGCGTACGACGCGGCGGAGACGGCAGCGCTGCCCGTGCCGCCGTCCCCTTCCGCGGTCGGCCCGGCAGCTGCGGAATCGATTGTCGTGGGCTCGCCCTCGTCGGCGTGCCGGGAGCGCGCTCCGGTCGGGTCGGTGACCGGTGTCGCGGTTGCCGGACGGGTCGTGCCGGCCGCCGGTCGGGCGTGGTCGCCGACGGTGTTGTGGCCGGGCTGTGCTTCGGTCGGATCGGCGCTCGAAGCCGCGGCCGCGGGGCGGGTCGTGCCGTTCGCCGGCGGCGCGTCGCCGGGCCGCCGCTCTGGCTGCGCCCCGGCCGCTGGTACGGCGGTGTCGGCCGCGCGGGTGAGCAGGAGCGGGGCCGTATGCCGCCCGGTGGGGCGCGCGCCGCCGGATGCCTCCGCCGGGCCGCCGTCCGGCTCACGCCGGTCCGTGCCCGTGGCCGCCTTCCCGCCCTGCCCGCGCCTGAGCGACTGTCGCGTCGCGCGGGCGAGGGCTATCGGCTGGAGCAGGGGCAGGGCGGCGCCCAGGGGGTCGGGGCCGAGGACGGTGGTGGCGGTGCGGACGGAGCGGGCGGCGCCGGCTCGGAGGGCGAGGGTGGTGAGGAGCTGGACGATGTCGCAGCGCAGGACGAGTTCGCTCGCCGCGATGTCGCCGTCGGCGAAGTCGACCAGGTGGACCGCGCCGCTGTCATCGACCAGCAGGGAGGACGGGACGAGGGCGCGGTGGGCGATCTCACGGCGCTGGAGCAGGGCGAGCTGGCGCCAGGCGTCGGTGAGGAGCCCGTCGGTGATCTCCGCGTCGTCGAGCTGGTCCAGGGTGCGCCCGGCCAGGTGCTCGTACGCGATCAGGGCGGTGTCGTGGCCGAGGCCCGCGGTGGCGGCGATCCGGCGGGTGCGCACCCCGGCGGCGAGGGCCGCGTACGTGACCAGGGCCTCGTGTTCCAGCCCGGTGCGTGGTGAGCGCAGGGCGCGGGGGTGGGGGGCGGTGCGCAGTCGAAGGCGGCGCCAGGCGCGTCGGACGGCGGCGGCGGTGACGGCCTGCCGGTCGAGGAGCTGGACGTCGAGGTCGGGCTGCCTGTCGGCCTGCCGGACCCGGTAGCGGTCCGGTCCGGCGGGGAGGGCCTCGACCGGCCGCAGCCCGCTGTCCCGCAGGGCGCGCAGGACTTCTCCGGGCCTCGGCCGCGGATCCGGCGTGCCGACGGCGTACAGGGTGCCGTGGGCGCCGGTCCAGCCGATCAGCAGGCCGAGCAGCAGCGCGGTGGGGGTGGCGTACCCGCCGGCCAGTCCGGCGAGGCCGGAGAGGGCGAGGACGGCCCAGGGCAGGCGGCGTTCGCGGCTGCCGGAGGCGGTCATGAAGGCGAGGACCGGTGCGAGGTAGCCGTAGACCGGTTCGGTGTGTCCGAGCACGTCGCCGGGCGGCCGCTGGGTGAGGGCGGTGAGCAGCGAGGTCGGGGCGAGGTCGTCGGCCCACAGGTCCAGGGCGAGGGTGGCGCCGTACGCGGTGACGGCGGCCAGCAGGCCGTCGGAGACCTGTTGGAGGGCGCGCCGCCGGTCGGGGCCGAGCAGTCGGCGGACGGCGAGTCCGACGGGCAGCAGCAGGACGGCGGCGGTGGTGAGTCCGCCGGCCAGGCTCGCCAGCGGCCGGGGTACCAGCGCGGCGGCCTCGGCGACGTCGGCGGCGAAGCCCCCGGTGGTGGCGCGGGCGTAGTCGGCGAGCAGCAGGGTCAGCGCGATCGCGAGCAGGCCGGTGAGCAGCCGGATCAGGGCGACGGGCTGCCGGATCCGGCCGGATTCGGACAGCGGTCGGGCCCGCCGCCGCTCGCGACCCGGCTGGCCGGGCGCGTCCGTGCCGTTGCCCGGCTGCCCGAGGGTGCCCCTGCCGTTGCCCGCCTGCCCGGGCGCGCCCGTGCCGCTGCTCGCCTGCCCGGGTATGCCCCCGCTGGTGTCCGGTCGCCCGACCGGGGCCGTACCGCCGCCCCCGCCGGTGTCGCCGCTCGTTCTCCCCGTCACGATCGCCACGGGTGGCATGCTCCCATGCCACCCGTGGGCCGGGAGCGGGGATCCGACGGCCGTCCGTCAGGCCTGCCGGGTCGGCAGCACGACCTGGTGGCGCAGGTTGACGTGCCGGGGGCGGCTGACCGTGTAGGCGATGAGGTCCGCGACGTCCTCCGCGGCGAGCGCCGGGATGGCGGCGAACATGCCGCCGAGCTGCTCCTGCAGTGCGGGGTTGTCGATGTGCCCGCCGAGTTCGGTGTCGGTCAGGCCGGGCTCGATGGCGCTGACCCGGACGTCGCGCGGGCCGAGTTCGGCGCGCAGGGCGGCGGACAGCTGGGTGAGCGCGGCCTTGGTGGCGCCGTACACCGCGTAGTCGGGGAAGACCACGTGCGCGCCGATGGAGGAGACGTTGACCAGGTCGGCGGTGCGGCCGTCGGCGGCGGCCGAGGTGAGGTCGGCGGTGAAGGCGCGGATGGTCCGCAGGGCGCCGGTGAGGTTGGTGTCGACCATCCGGGTCCACTCGTCGATCCGGCCGTCGGCGACCGGGTTGGGCAGCATCACCCCGGCGTTGTTGACGACCAGGTCGGCCGGGCCGTACGCGTCGTGGACGGCCGCGGCGGCCTCGTCGACCGAGGACTGGTCGGTGATGTCGGCGGTGACGGCGAGGGCCCGCCCACCGGCCGCGGTGATCTCGGCGGCGAACGCCTCGATCCGGTCGGTGCGGCGGGCGAGCAGCGCGACCCGGGCGCCGTTGGCGGCGAGCAGCCGGGCGGTGGCGGCGCCCATGCCGCTGGCGGCTCCGGTGACGACGGCGGTGCGGGTGGCGAGGGCGGGGTAGCTCATCGGGAACTCCTGGAACGGGTCGGCGGGCTGACGTCGACCACTCTGCGCCGGTGCCGCGCGCCCACCCAGGGCCACGTCGTTCCGGGGAACGGCCTTCCCGGGAACTGCCTTCCGGGGAACCGGCATCCTGGGAAGAGCGGTGCCACCCTCGCGCCGCCCGCCCGGAGCTACCCTGCCTGGCATGGAGAACACCCTGGGGGACTTCCTCCGCTCGCGCCGGGCCCGGATCCAGCCGGAGGAGGTGGGCCTGCCCGCGCACGGCCGCCGCCGGGTGCAGGGCCTGCGCCGGGAGGAGGTGGCGCAGCTCGCCGGGGTGAGCGTGGACTACTACATCCGGCTGGAGCAGGGCCGCGGCGGCAGTGCCTCGGACGCGGTGCTGGACGCGGTGGCCCGGGTGCTGCGGCTGGACCAGGTCGAGGCGGCGCACCTGCGCTCGCTGAACCGCCCGCCGAAGGCCGCGGCCGACCGGGCCCGGGGGGACCGGAGGGTCCGCCCGGGGACGCGGCTGCTGCTGGACCTGATGACCGGGGTGCCGGCCTTCGTGCTGGGACGCCGGATGGACGTCCTGGCCTGGAACGCGCTCGGCGACGCGGTGAACGGTTTCTCCGGCCGCGCGGGTGCCACGGCTGGTTCGCCGCCCAACCAGGCCCGGGACGCCTTCCTCGACCCCGCCGCCCGCGACTTCTACCCCCAGTGGGACGCCGTCGCCGCGGAGACCGTCGCCCAGCTGCGCCGGGACGCCGGACTGCACCCCGACGACCCGGCTCTGGCCGCCCTGGTGGGCGAACTGTCGCTGCGCAGCGAGGAGTTCCGCCGACTCTGGGCGGACCACCTGGTGCGGGAGAAGACGAGCGGCGTGAAGCTGCTCCGGCACCCGCTGGTCGGCGAGCTGGAGTTCGGCTACGAGACCCTGACGGTCAACGGCTCGCCGGACCAGATGCTGGTCGTCTACACCGCGCCGCCGGGCTCGCCCACCGCCCAGAAGCTGGCCCTGCTGGCCAGTTGGACGGCCTCCGGCGCGGCCCACGGCGCCGCGCCCGCGCCGTCCCACGGCGCCGCACCCGCCCCGCTTCGCGACGCCGCGCCCGCCCCGCTCCCCGGCACCGCGCCCGCCCCGCCCCCACCTCTGGTGCGCCCTGAAGCGGCGGTCCGGCCCCGACCGTCATAGCCTTCGACCATGAGCGCCTGCGAAGACCTCGCCGTGGCACCCCGGGACATCGATCCCCTCCCACCCGCCGACGGCTGCGCCGACTGCCTGGCCCAGGGCCGTCGGGACTGGGTGCACCTGCGGATCTGCCTGGACTGCGGCCACATCGGCTGCTGCGACTTCTCGCCGCAGCGGCACGCCACCGCGCACTTCCACGACACCTCCCACCCGGTGATCCGCTCGTACGAGCCGGGGGAGGACTGGCGCTGGTGCTTCGTCCACGAGGTCATGGGCTGAGCACGTCGCCGGCCGCGCGGTGGCGCCGGCCTGCAAACCGGTTAAAATCCGGACATAACGCTGTGCGGCCCTCCGGCCGGCATCCGTCCGGCAGCGGTCGCCGAAGGGAGGTCGACGATGACCAAGCGAACAGCGGGCAGTACCGCCAAGTTCCGCCAGGGCACCCAGGAACTGCTGGAGCGCCGGGCGATGGCGACCACGCCCGGCCGGCTCGGGCCGAAGGCGCGGGCCGGCGTGCTGTCCTCCGCCGCCGGGAACCCCGCCGGCGGTGCCTTCCGCCACGGTGGGCGCGAGGCGGCGTCCTCGATGCTGCCCTCCGCCCCGGCGATGCACGCGGAGCTCAAGGGGCACCGGCACCGCGGCGCGGAGAAGCACTCCGCCCACTGACCGGCGACCCGCTCGCGGCAGCTCCCGATCGACGCACCGGGGAGGCTCCCTGATTTCGCGTCAGGGAGCCTCCCCGGTGCGCCCCGCCCGCTGTCGGTGGGGTGCGCTACGTTCGTCCCGTTCGACAGCACGCGGCAGCACGACGGGGGCGCACCATGGCCGATGTGATCACGGAGGAGCCGGTCGAGCTCCAGCTGGAGCGGTACCGCACCGAACTCACCGGCTACTGCTACCGGATGCTGGGCTCGGTCTTCGAGGCCGAGGACGCGGTGCAGGAGACCATGGTCCGGGCCTGGCGCGGGCACAAGGGCTTCGAGGGGCGGGCCGCGCTGCGCTCCTGGCTGTACCGAATAGCCACCAACGTCTGCCTGGACGCGCTGAACGGCCGCAAGGGCCGCGCCCGTCCGATGGACCTCGCCGGTCCGGTGACGGTGGCCACCGCGAGCGACACCCGGCTGCCCGAGGTGACGTGGATCGGCCCCGCGCCGGACGGCCGGGTGCTCCCCGAGACGGGGGACCCGGCCGAGGTGGCCGCCCAGCGCGAGTCGGTGAAGCTGGCCTTCGTCGCCGTGCTGCAGCGCCTCGCGCCCCGGCAGCGGGCGGTGCTGATCCTGCGCGAGGTGCTCGGCTGGAGGGCCGCCGAGGTGGCCGAACTGCTCGGCGCCACCGTCGCGTCGGTCAACAGCGCGCTGCAGCGGGCGCGCGCGGTGCTCGCCGCCGACGCCTCGGCCACCCGCCCGGCTCCCGCGATGGATGAGGCGCACCGGGCGCTGCTGGACCGCTACGTCCGCGCCTTCGAGGCGTACGACATGGACGGGCTGGCCGCGCTGCTGCACGAGGACGTCACGCTCAACATGCCGCCGTTCTCGATGTGGCTGCGGGGCCAGGAGGAGATCCGGGCGTGGATGCTGGGCCCGGGGCACGGCTGCCGGGGGTCCAGGCTGCTCCCGGTGACGGCCAACGGCGGCCCGGCCTTGGCCCAGTACCGGCCGGGCCCGGACGGCGGGCACGAGCCCTGGGCGCTGATCGTGCCGGAGGTGTCAGAGGGCCGGATCACCGGGCTCACCAACTTCCTCGACACCGACGTGCTCTTCCCGTTGTTCGGCCTCCCGGCCCGGCTCCCCGCGGAATAGGCGGCCCGGGGAGGCCGCTTCCACGGCGTCCAGCGGATCGCCCGCTTCCGGCAGCAGCGCCGCGAGCCCGCTGAACGCGAGCAGTTCCCGCAGCGGGCCGCCCGCGTTCAGCAGCACCACGCCCACCCGGTGCCGCCCGGCGGCGAGCCGCAGCCGGGCGAGGGCGTCGACGACGGCCAGGTCGGGGGCGCTCAGCGCACCCAGGTCACAGGTCAGTACGGCTTCGGCCGCTCCGGTCTCCACGCGGATTGGACCGTCGCGGTGGCACCGACTCATCGGTCCGGTCCGAACGGCATCGCAACCGCGGTGGCAGAGTGGGGTCGACCGAACTGCCCTGCCCCAGGAGGAACACCGTGACGGCTGAGCCCTTGAGATCCCGCGAGGAGTGGCTGGCGTCCCTGCCCCGGATCTACGCGGCGGCCGGCTGCCTGCTGCGCGACGAGTCCGGCCGGATCCTGATCGTGAAGGCCGGCTACCGCGAGCACTGGCAGTTCCCGGGCGGGACGATCGACCTCGGTGAGGGCCCGGTCGAGTGCGCCGAGCGGGAGTTGGAGGAGGAGACCGGCATCGTCAAGGAGGCCGGCGAGCTGCTGGCCATCTCCTGGACCCACGCCTCGGACGAACTCGACCACCCCGCCCAGCACTTCATGTTCGACTTCGGCACCGTCCCGGACGGCACCCCGGTGACCGTGCCGGCCGGTGAGCTGGACGCCCACCGCTGGGTCCCGCTGGAGGAGGCGACGGGCCTGCTCGGCCCGGCCCGTTCGGCGCGGCTGCGGGCGGCACTGGAAGCGGCCGTCGACGGCCGGGTCCGGATCGTCACCACCCACGTCTCCGGGTTCTGAGCGGAACGCGGAAGAGCCGTGCCCCGGGCGGGAGTTCCACCCCGGGCACGGCGGGCCGACGGAGACTTCACCGCTGCTGCTCGGACTCCGCGTCCCGGGCGGCGATGATGGCGGCGATGGCCTCCGCGACGAAGGTCTCCGCCTCCGGCTTGTCCACCTTCAGCCCGGCGAGCACGCCCTCACCGTTCTCGAACTCCAGCAGCGCGAGCAGGATGTGCTCGGTGCCGACGTAGTTGTGGCCGAGCTTGAGCGCCTCGCGGAAGGTCAGCTCGATCACCTTCTTGCCCTGTGCGTCGTACGGGATCAGGGCGGGGATCGCCTGCTCGACGGCGGCCGGCAGGGCGGCGGTGGCCGCCGTCCGGACGGCTTCCGGGGTGACGCCCTGGGCGGCGAGCGCCTTGAGGCCGATGCCCTCGGGCTCGGTGAGCAGGCCGAGCAGGATGTGCTCGGCGGTGATCTCGGGGTTGCTCGCCTTCCTGGCCTCCTCCTGCGAGGCCACGATGACCTTGCGGGCCCGGGGCGTGAACCGGGCGAAGCCCTGCTCCGGGTCGAGGTCGGCCGTGGTGCCCGGGCCCTTGGAGACGAAGCGCTTCTGGGCGGCCTGCTTGCTGACGCCCATGCTCCGGCCGATGTCGGTCCAGGAGGCGCCGGAGCGGCGGGCCTGGTCCACGAAGTGGCCGATCAGGTGGTCGGCGAGGTCGCCGAGGTGGTCGGCGGCGATGACCGCGTCGGAGAGCTGGTCGAGCGCGTCGGTGTGGACCTTCTTGATCGCGGCGATCAGGTCGTCGAGGCGCAGCGGAGTGGTGTTGGGAACAACGGGATTCTCCATGCGTCAACCGTAGGTTGTCGATCCGAGGATCGTCAACCATTAGTTGACGCCGACCCGTAGGTAGATTGTTGTCGCGTCCCGTCGAACGCTCCCGGCGCGCCCTACGCGCCGGGCAGCAGCCGGTCCCGGACGGCGGCGATCCGGTCCGGCGTGACCCCCGCCGCGAGCAGGTAGCCGACCGGGTCGAGCCCCTCCAGCGTGGCCGCCAGGGCTGCCTCCGCGGTGGTCCCGGCCTCCGCGAGCACCGCGTCGATCCGGCGGTGCGGGTCCGGCAGGCCGAGCATCCCGTACAGCGGGCGGACGTTGGGTCCGCTCAGCAGGTAGTCCTCGGCGATCGCGGCCCGGTCGACCCCGGCCAGGGCGAGCAGCAGCAGGGCGGCCAGACCGGTGCGGTCGCGGCCGGCGCCGCAGTGCACCACCAGCCCGCCGGGCCGGGTGTCGGCGATCGTGGTGACCAGCGCGGCGGCGGCCTGCGGGCAGTGCTCCAGGTAGGGGCGGAAGGCCAGCGGGGTGCCGTCCAGCCGGCCGTGGGCGTCCCACCAGGCGGGGCCGGCCAGTTCGTCCAGGGGGACGCGGACCAGTTCGACGTCCTCGGGGAGCGGGAGGAGCGGCTTGTACTCCTCGGCGTCGCGCAGGTCGACCACGGTGCGGACGCCGTGGTCGAGGAGGGCGTCCCAGCCCTCGCGGGTGAGGCGGTCGAGGTTGTCCGCCCGGGCGATCGCGCCGCGGGTGGTCACTCGGCCGGAGGCGGTGGGCAGTCCGCCCAGGTCGCGGACGTTCAGGCAGCCGTCCCAGGCGAGGGTGCGGTCCTCGATGGTGGTCAGCGCGTCGGTCCGCATGGTGGAGTCCCCGTTTCCTCGGTCGGGGGTCCGTTACCCCCTCGTTATCAGGACTCCCGGGGGGCGTCGATGGTTCCTGACCGTTCGAGCGGTCAGGAACCACCGGTTCGGGCAGCGGCCCCGGGTTGGGCTCAGGCGGCGGCCGGAGCCTCGGTCTCGGCCTCCACCAGCTTCTCGATCGGCTCGACCGCGATCTGGCCGAGCAGCGAACCGCCCACGATCGCGCCGATCAGGAGCACGGTGGACAGCCAGGCCATGGTCGACACCGGCAGGGTGAAGGCGCCGACCACCCGGGCTGCGCACTCGGCCAGCAGGGCGGTGCCCCAGATGCCGGCGAACACCTGCTCGTGGCGGCGGAAGGTCCGCGAGGCGGCCGCCCGGCCCTCGACCAGTCGCTGCCAGGCGGCGGCGCGGTCCCGGTTGCCCTTGGTGACGAAGGGCATCAGCATCGGGGTCATCACCGGCCGGCCGATCAGCGCCGAGGCCAGGATCGTCAGCGCCACGCTGCCGCTCAGCAGGCCGTCCTTGGCGATCATCATCCGGGCGTCGCCGGTGACGAAGGTGAGCGCCAGGCCGGCCAGGTTGACCACCAGCATCAGCGAGGACCACAGGTTGAGCTCGCGCTCCCGCAGCAGGCCGAGGGCGGTCCGGCCGGCCGAGAAGGCACTGCTCCAGGCCAGCGCGGCGAACTCGCTCAGGCCGCAGGCGGAGTGCAGCAGGTAGTACCCGGCCAGCGGGACGACCACGTCGAGGGCGAGCGGGCGCAGACCGGAGGCCAGCGGGTTGGGCGCCCCGGCGGCCTGGGCGGGAACGGCGGTGGCGACGGTGGCGGTCTGGCTGCTCATGGTGGGTTCCTCCCCCGACTGGTGACTGCGGGCCGCTGCCCGCGTCGTGCCTCCAGTGTTTCCGGCCGGCCCTCCGTCGGAGCAGTGCCGTCCGTTGCGGGATCCGCATGACAGTTGTCACTGCGCGGCCCGTGACACCTCCGCTGACCTGCGACGATCCGGCAGGAAACGTCCACGGCTCCCCCTCCGCGCGGAGACCGTGGGCAGTCGTCGTCGCGGCGCTCCCTGCCGTCGTGCGTTCGCCTCCACCCGGACGGGCACCAGGACTACGGGCGCCGCCGGCTCGCGGCTGAATCCATTCGTCCACTGACGACCCGGGTGGGGGCGGTCTCCAGGGGCTCCGGGCGAACGGCAGTCTCCGTCGTGACCCTGGCTCCGACCGGTGCGGTCCTTCGACCGGAGCCGACCCGTTCGCCCGGATGGCGCATCATGTGGCGGGTGCAGAGTGCAGAACGCCCCGGAGCGGGCACCGGCAGCCCCCTCGGCCGGTCCGGACCAGTACCACCACCGGGTGGGGACCACGCTCCCACCGACCTGGCCGAGGCGGTCCGGGCCGCTCAGGAGGGGGACGAACAGGCGTTCCGGCTGCTGTTCCGGTCCGTCCAGCCGGGCCTGCTGCGCTACCTGAGAGTGCTGGTCGGCGGACGGCCGGAGGACGTGCAGGACGCCGAGGACATCGCCTCCGAGACCTGGCTGCAGATCGCCCGTGACCTGCGCGGCTTCTCCGGCGACGGGGACGGCTTCCGCGGCTGGGCCGCCACCATCGCCCGCAACCGCGCGATGGACCACCTGCGCGCCCGGCGCCGCCGCCCGGTCGCCGACCTGCCGTTCGAGTACCTGGTCGAGCTGGCCGCCGGGGACGACACCGCGCGCGCCGCGCTCACCACGGTCGGCACCGCCGACGCACTGGCGCTGATCTCCCGGTTGCCGCGGGACCAGGCCGAGGCGGTGCTGCTCAGAGTGGTCATGGAACTGGACGCCGAGAGCGCCGCCCGGGTGCTCGGCAAGCGGGCCGGCACCGTCCGGATGGCCGCCCACCGGGGGCTGCGGCGACTGGCCAAGCTGCTGGAGCAGCCCTTCGTCCCCGGCGCCGGGCTCCCGGCCGCCAAGGAGCCCACGGAGGAAGCCGCCGGAAAACCCGCGAAAAAAACTTCTCCGCAGGGTGTGACAGAACGCCGGGCCGCGACGCTGAAGGACATGAGATGAGCACCAACCGATCCCGTCGGATCGACCGTGATGCCGCCGAGCAGCTGCTCGGCGGTGCCGTGGGCGGCCCGTCGGCCGGGCAGGACGCCTCGCTCACCGGACCGGACGGTCCCGGGCAGCTCGCCCGGGTGCTGGCCGCGGCCGCCGCCCCGGCGACGGCCGCGGAACTGGCCGGGGAGGAGGCCGCGCTGGCCGCGTTCCGGGAGGCGAGTCTCACGCCCGACCCCCTAGTGACCCCCGTCCGGAGACGATCGATGGCAACCGCCGCGCTGGCCAGGGCCTTCAGCACGAAGGCCGCTGCCGCCGTGCTCGGAGCCACCGCGCTGTGCGGGGTCGCGGTCGCCGCCGGCACCGGGAACCTGCCGTCCGCCCTCGGCGGCGGCCCGACCGAGCCGGAACACACCTTGGCCGCCCCGGGCAGCCCGACCAGTTCCACGCACGGCACCACCGGCGGCCCGGGCACCGCCTCCCCGAGCGGATCCACCCGGCCGTCCACCGGCGCCCAGGCCGATCCTCCGCACGGCGTCGCCCCGCCCGCCGCCACCAGCGCCCCGCCCGGCGGACACGGCGACCACGCCTCCCCACCCCCCGCGCTGGTCCCGCTCTGCCAGAGCTTCACGGACCGCACGAACAAGGGTGAACGTCCCCGCCAACTGGCCGCCGACCCGTTCTTCGCCCCGCTGATCGCGGCGGTCGGCGGAGCGGACGGAGTGCCGGACTTCTGCGACGGCACCCCCGCCCGCCCGAACGGCGACCGCCAGGACCCCACCGCACAGCCGAGCCCGACCAGTCACAACGGCAAGGGCAACGGCAACGCGAACGGTGGAGACACCGGCAACGGTGCCAAGCCCGGCAAGGGTGGCGTGACCATCCCGGACCCACCGGCCGTACCCACCCCGCCGGACGCCCGTCCGAGCAGGAACGGCCCCTCCGAGGACGAGCAGTCGGCCCGGAGATGACCCCCAGAACTCCGGGTGGGCGGCGAGCGACTCCCCCCGGGCTCGCCGCCCACCCGGACCGCACCACCCCGCAGTAACCGCAGGACGCACAACCACCCGAACCCCGGGTGGCCGGTCGGCTCCCCCGTGCCCGCCGTCCACCCGGCCGGCCCCGGCCGGACCGGCAGGCGCTCACCCCGGACGCGCCCCCGGCCCGGCCGGCCCGGAACGTGCGGCCCGCCCGCCCGCAGTCAGGGCGGGCCGCACCCCGATCCGGCGGTCGGGGGACCGCTGCCCGGTCCCCCGCCCGCCACCCCCACAACCCGCACCCTTCGGCGCACGGGCCACGCCCCCCGGCCCCACCCCACGCCCCACGCCCCACGCCCCCCGGCCCCACCCCACGCCCTACGCCCCACGCCCCACGCCCCCGCCCACCCCTTCCCCCTCCCAGGCGAGAGGGACGCGCTGCGGGAGGGGCGGTGGAGGGGGTGGCCGCGGAGAGGGGCGTAAAGGGTGATTTTCAGACTGCCAACGGCGAGCA
>NZ_JBIRJC010000043.1:0-55255 GCF_044329365.1 Kitasatospora sp. NPDC017646
GCAGGGGGGACCCTGTGGGAGAGTAGGACGCCGCCGAACAATCATTCAGAAGAACCCCCATCCGGATTCCGGATGGGGGTTCTTCGCATTTCCGGGCCATTTCCGTCAGTTCGAGGGCGCCGTCACCTGCGCAGCGTCATTTTGAAGCCGAGGTGCGAGGGCGTGAAGCCCAGGCGCTCGTAGAAGCGGTGCGCGTCCGTGCGCGTCGCGTCGGAGGTGAGCTGGACGAGGTCGGCGCCGAGTTCGCGGGCTCGCTCGACGGCCCACCGGATCAGTTCGGAGCCGAGTCCGCTGCCCCGCCCGTCGGCGTGGACGCGGACGGCCTCGATGATCGCGCGGGTGGAACCGGCCCGGGACAGGCCGGGAACGAGGGTGAGCTGCAGGGTGCCGATGGTGCGGCCGGCGCGTTCGGCGACGACCAGGTGCTGGTGCGGGTCGCCGTCGATGCGGGCGAAGGCGGTGCGGTACGGGGTGAGGTCCTCGGGGGTCTCGCGGGTGGCTCCGAGCGGGTCGTCGGCGAGCATGGCGACGATCGCTGGCAGGTCCGCCTCGGTGGCCCGTCGGACGGTCAGAACGGCCGTTTTAGTCATGATCGGAGGATAAGGGTGTCCTGACTGGCCGCACCGGCCTTGTCTACGCCCGTAGCACCCCTTTACGGCCCTTCTGGACCGATGCCAGGTCAGGCCCCGGATGCGGCACTGGTGATGACGGCGAAGACGGCTCCGTGCGGGTCGAGCAGCTGGGCGAGGCGGCCGACGCCGTGCACGTCCGTCGCCGGGAGCCGGACGGTTGCGCCGAGTCGGTCGGCGATGGCGAGGCTGGCGTCCACGTTGGGGACCTCGAAGTAGGGGAGCCAGTGCGAGCCGGTGCCGCGCGCGGTCTGTTCGGGGCCGAGTTGCATGACGCCGCCGTGGGCGTCCTCGGTGCCCCCGCCGGCCGGGGTGAGCACGGTGTAGAGCGCCTCGCCGAACGGCACGTCCTGTTCCTGCCAGCCGAACACCGCTCCGTAGAAGGCCTTCGCCCGTTCGGCGTCGACGCTGTAGCACTCGGCCCAGCAGAGGCTGACCTCCTCGTTGACGAGGTCCAGGCCGCGGGTGTCGTGCGGCTGCCAGACGGCGAAGTCGGCACCGGTCGGGTCGGTGAAGCCGGCCATCCGGCCCGCCGTGAAGACGTTGAAGGGGGCGAACCGCACGCGACCGCCCGCCTTCTGGACGAGCTCGGTGGTGCGGTCGGCGTTCTCCGTGGCGAAGTACAGCGTCCAGCCGGGGAGCGCGCCCTCGTCGGCGAGCGGGCCGAGTGCTGCGACGGTTCGGCCGTCGAGCTGGAAGAAGCCGTAGCCGCCGGCCTCGGGGCCGGCCGAGTCGAAGGTCCAGCCGAACAGGGCGGTGTAGAAGTCGACGGAGGCCCGGGTGTCGGCGCTGCTCAGGTCGAGCCAGACCGGGGAACCGGGGCGGAAGTCGGTGGTCAGCATGGCGGTACTGCTCCTCGGACGGGTCCCGTGCGGGCGCGGGCGCGGTCGACGGCCCCCCGGGTGTCCCTCCAGCCTGGCACCTCGGTGGGAGCGCTGCACGGTGGGTTCACCATCGGTGTACGGAGGATGTGCGGGCGGGGGCACGGAGGATGCGGGGACGCACGGACGATGCGCTCGGGAGTGCGCGGCCCTTAGGGGGCTCCGGGTTGTCCGCGCAGGACGGTACGGTGCGTATCGGAATGTCCACCCGTACCGGTCGAAGGGGGCTCCGGTGGCCAAGCAGGCGCAGTCGGGGCAGCAGGTCACGCGCCAGCTCGCGCAGGTCGAGGGCGTGCTGGAGCGGATCACCTATGCGAACGAGGAGACCGGCTACACGGTGGCCCGAGTGGACACCGGCCGGGGCGGGAACGACCTGCTGACGGTGGTGGGCGCGCTGCTGGGGGCGCAGGTCGGCGAGTCGCTGCGGCTGCACGGGCGGTGGGGTTCGCATCCGCAGTACGGGCGGCAGTTCACGGTGGAGAACTACACGACGGTGCTGCCGGCCACGGTGCAGGGCATCCAGCGGTACCTGGGTTCGGGGCTGATCAAGGGCATCGGGCCGCGGTTCGCCGAGCGGATCGTGGAGCGCTTCGGGGTGGACACCCTGGAGGTGATCGAGAACGAGCCGAGCCGGCTGATCGAGGTGCCCGGGCTGGGGCCGAAGCGCACCAGGAAGATCGCCGAGGCCTGGGAGGAGCAGAAGGCCATCAAGGAGGTGATGGTCTTCCTCCAGGGGGTCGGGGTGTCGACCTCCCTGGCGGTGCGGATCTACAAGCAGTACGGCGATGCCTCGATCGGGGTCGTCAAGAACGAGCCGTACAAGCTGGCGTCGGACGTCTGGGGCATCGGCTTCCTGACGGCGGACCGGATCGCCCAGGCGGTGGGCATCCCGCACGACAGCCCCGAGCGGGTGAAGGCGGGGCTGCAGTACGCGCTGTCGCAGAGCAGCGACCAGGGGCACTGCTACCTGCCGGAGGAGCGACTGATCGCGGACGGCGTGAAGCTGCTCCAGGTGGACGTGGGGCTGGTGATCGACTGTCTGGCGGAGCTGGTCGCGGCCGAGGGGGTGGTGCGCGAGACGGTGCCGGGGGAGGCGGGCGAGCCGATCACCGCGGTCTACCTGGTGCCGTTCCACCGGGCGGAGATCTCGCTGGCCAACCAACTGCTGCGGCTGCTGCGTTCGGACTCCGACCGGTTGCCGTGGTCCGCCGAGGTGGACTGGCCGGTGGCGCTGGAGTGGCTGGCGAAGCGGACCGGGACGGAGCTGGCGCCGGAGCAGCAGCAGTCGGTGCGGCTGGCGCTGACCCGCAAGGTCGCGGTGCTGACGGGTGGTCCGGGCTGCGGCAAGTCGTTCACGGTGAAGTCGATCGTGATGATGGCACTGGCCAAGCGGGCGAAGGTGGTGCTGGCGGCGCCGACCGGGCGGGCGGCGAAGCGGCTGGCGGAGCTGACCGGGGCGGAGGCCTCGACGGTGCACCGGCTGCTGGAGCTGAAGCCGGGCGGGGACGCCGCTTACGACCGGGACCGGCCGCTGGACGCGGACCTGGTGGTGGTGGACGAGGCCTCGATGTTGGACCTGATCCTGGCGAACAAGCTGGTCAAGGCGGTTCCGCCGGGGGCCCACCTGCTGTTCGTGGGGGACGTGGACCAACTGCCCTCGGTGGGGGCCGGGGAGGTGCTGCGGGATCTGCTGGCGGAGGGCGGGCCGATCCCGTCGGTCCGGCTGACCCGGATCTTCCGCCAGGCGCAGCAGTCGGGGGTGGTGGTCAACGCGCACCGGATCAACGAGGGCAAGCCGCCGCTGACGCAGGGTCTGACCGACTTCTTCCTGTTCGTCGAGGAGGACACCGAGCTGGCGGCCGGTCTGACGGTGGACGTGGTGGCGCGTCGGATCCCGCAGAAGTTCGGCTTCGACCCGCGCCGCGACGTACAGGTGCTCGCGCCGATGCACCGCGGCCCGGCCGGGGCGGGGAACCTGAACACGCTGTTGCAGGGGGCGGTGACGCCGGCCCGGGAGGGGGTGCCGGAGCGGCGGTTCGGCGGTCGGACGTTCCGGGTGGGGGACAAGGTCACCCAGATCCGCAACAACTACGACAAGGGGCGGAACGGCGTCTTCAACGGCACAGTGGGAGTGGTGACCGCCCTCAGCGTGGACGACCAGCGGCTGACGGTGCTCACCGACGAGGACGAGGAGGTGTCGTACGACTTCGACGAACTGGACGAGCTGTCGCACGCGTACGCGGTCACGATCCACCGCTCGCAGGGCAGTGAGTACCCGGTGGTGGTGATTCCGGTCACGATGTCCGCTTGGACGATGCTCCAGCGAAATCTGCTCTACACCGCTGTGACCAGGGCGAGGAAACTCGTGGTGCTGGTCGGGTCACGGAAGGCGATCGCACAGGCCGTGAGGGCCGTCAGCGCAGGTCGGCGGCATGCCGCGCTCGATCATCGACTTGCTTCTGGATGATTATCCAACAGGATGGTTGCCTCTAATGTTCTCTTGACGTGAAGAGATTTACGGCAGAGCCTAGGGTGGTGCCGATCTTGTCCGGTTCGTACCGGCTGCGGCGGCAGGTTTTGTAGGGGCGGGCCCTTCCGGGCCACCCCGGGTGCGCGACTGTCCTCCGGATGGGGGATGGTAGAGACAGTCAGGGCACCTTGGAAGAGGATTCATTTCGTCGGTGAGGAAGACGTGAGCGACAACTCGGTAGTACTGCGGTACCAGGACGGCGAGTACGAGTACCCCGTCGTCGAGAGCACTGCGGGCAACTCCGGCTTCGACATCTCGAAGCTGCTCCCGCAGACCGGCCTGGTCACCCTGGACAACGGCTTCGGTAACACCGCCGCGTACAAGTCCGCGATCACCTTCGTGGACGGCGACAACGGCATCCTGCGGTACCGCGGCTACCCGATCGAGCAGCTCGCAGCACAGGGCGGCTTCATCGAGACCGCGTACCTCCTGATCAACGGCGAGCTGCCCAACGCGGACCAGCTGGCGGAGTTCAACCGCGAGATCACCCAGCACACGCTGCTGCACGAGGACGTCAAGCGCTTCTTCCAGGGCTTCCCGCGGGACGCCCACCCGATGGCCATGCTGTCGTCGGTGGTCGGTGCCCTCTCCACGTTCTACCCGGAGAGCCACAACCCCTTCGACGCGGCCCAGCGCCACCTGTCGACCGTCCGACTGCTGGCCAAGCTCCCGACGATCGCCGCGTACGCGTACAAGAAGGCGATGGGCCAGCCCTTCGTCTACCCGCGCAACGACCTGAGCTACGTCGAGAACTTCCTGCGGATGACCTTCGCGGTCCCCGCCGAGGACTACGAGCTCAACCCGGTCGTCGTCAACGCGTTGGACAAGCTGCTCATCCTGCACGCGGACCACGAGCAGAACTGCTCGACCTCCACCGTGCGCCTGGTCGGCTCCAGCCACGCCAACCTGTTCGCCTCGATCTCGGCGGGCATCTCGGCCCTGTGGGGCCCGCTGCACGGCGGCGCCAACCAGGCCGTGCTGGAGATGCTGGAGAGCATCCAGAAGGACGGCGGCGACGTCGACGCGTTCATCACGAAGGTGAAGAACAAGGAAGCCGGCGTCAAGCTGATGGGCTTCGGCCACCGCGTCTACAAGGCCTTCGACCCGCGCGCCGCGCAGGTCAAGCTGCTGGCGCACGAGGTCCTCGGCCAGCTCGGCAAGAGCGACGAGCTGCTGGAGATCGCGCTCAAGCTGGAGGAGCACGCCCTCAAGGACGACTTCTTCATCTCGCGCAAGCTGTACCCGAACGTGGACTTCTACACCGGCCTGATCTACCGCGCCATGGGCTTCCCGACCAGCATGTTCACCGTGCTGTTCGCCCTCGGCCGGCTGCCGGGCTGGATCGCCCACTGGCACGAGATGATCAACGACCCGACCAGCCGGATCGGCCGCCCGCGCCAGATCTACACGGGCACCGCGATCCGCGACTACGTCGAGCTCGAGCAGCGCTGAGGTAGCACCGCACCGAAAGGGGCCCGGCCGCTGCTGAGCGGCCGGGCCCCTTCGCGTCCTCGCGCCCCGGACCCGGAAGGGCCCGCGCGGGGGCGGAACCGTACGGCGCACGACTCCGGGGCCGGCTGCAGCCGGGGACGGCCGCTCAAAGCGTCCCTGGCCCGCCACACCCCGGCGCCGTGCGCGAAGGCCGTCGAAAGCACGACGGCCGTCCCGGGGCCCGCCGGAGCCCCGTCGGCGGCAGCCGCTGGAAGCGCGGGACGCGTTGCCGTTCTGTCGCGCCCCGCCCATCGGAAAAACTGCCGCACTACCAACCTAAGACGTATCAGGGTGCGAGAAGTTACGCCCGAGGGGTGTGAGCTGCCTCTCGCCACGCTCCGTAGGCGCTCGGTTCCGCGCTCATATCACACCTCCCCTCGCGCGCGACGTCACCCTCCCCGCAGTCACGGCAACCGAGCGTGATAGGAATCGTGGCATTCCGGTACGGACCGTCGCGCCCCCTCGTCGTGCGACGGCGGAACTGGGGAGGGAGTGCGCAGATGGCCAGGAACGTCGTCGTCACCGGCGGTGGCACGGGAATCGGGTTCGAAGTCGCGCGGCGGTTCGCCGAGGCGGGCGAGCAGGTGGTGATCGTCGGTCGCCGTCGTGCCGTCCTGGAGAAGGCCGCGGCCGACCTCGGACCGAACACCACCCCGCTGGTGTGCGACCTCGCCGACCCGGACGCGGTGGAGGCCGCGCTGGCCGAACTGCCCGAGCGGATCGACGTGCTGGTGAACAACGCCGGCAGCCGGGAGACGGTGGTCGGTGGCGGGCCGCACGCCCTGCTGGCCCGCTGGCGCGGCGACTTCGAGCGCAACGTGCTGACCGTGGTCCTGCTCACCGAGTCGATCCGGGACCGGCTCACCCCGGGCTCCGGCCGGGTCGTCACCATCAGCTCCATCGCCGCCCTGCGCGGGGCCGGCTCGTACGGCGCGGCGAAGGCCTCGTTGCACGCCTGGAACCACTTCCTGGCCGCGCAGTTGGGCACCTCGGGCATCACTGCCAACATCGTCGCGCCGGGCACGGTGGCCGGCACCGAGTTCTTCGGGCCGCGGCTGGACGAGGCCGAGGTGGCCCGCCGGGCGGCGCGCACCCTGCTCGGCCGGATCGGTGAGACCGGCGAGGTCGCGGCGGCGGTGCACTTCCTGGCCTCGCCCGAGGCCGGGTTCATCACCGGCGAGATCCTGCACTGCAACGGCGGGGAGCTGCTGGGGCGTTGAGCGGTGACGAGGGGCCCGGACCGCCTGCGGTCCGGGCCCCTCGTGCCGTCGGGCACCCCTTCGGCCGTTTGGCTCAGGCGGCTCGGAAGCGGCGCAGCCGGAGGCTGTTGCTGACCACGAAGACCGAGGAGAAGGCCATCGCGGCCCCGGCGATCATCGGGTTGAGGAGTCCGGCGGCGGCCAGCGGGATCGCCGCCACGTTGTAGCCGAAAGCCCAGCAGAGGTTGCCCCTGATGGTGGCGAGGGTGCGGCGGGAGAGCCGGATGGCGTCGGCCGCGCAGCGCAGGTCGCCGCGGACCAGGGTGAGGTCGCCGGCCTCGATCGCGGCGTCGGTGCCGGTGCCCATGGCCAGGCCCAGGTCGGCCTGGGCGAGCGCGGCGGCGTCGTTGACGCCGTCGCCGACCATCGCCACCACCCGGCCCGCGGCCTGGAGCCGCTGGACGGTGACGACCTTGTCCTCGGGCAGCACCCCGGCGATGACGTCCCGGGGGTCGATGCCGACCTCGGCCGCGACCGCCCCGGCCACCGCCGGGTTGTCGCCGGTCAGCAGCACCGGGCGCAGACCCAGGGCGCGCAGTCGGGCGATCGCCTCGGCGCTGGTCGGCCTGACGGCGTCGGAGACCTCCAGCACGGCCCGGGCCTCGCCGTCCCAGCCGACCGCGACCGCGGTGCGGCCGGCCGCCTCCGCGGCGGCCTTGGCGCGGGCCAGGGCGGGCGGCAGGTGCTGGGCGCGGTCGGCCAGCAGGGTCTCGCGCCCGGCGGTGACGGTGAGGCCGTCCACGACGCCCTCCACGCCCAGGCCGGGCGTGCTGCGGAAGGCGTCGACCGGCGGCAGTCCGCCGAGGCGGTCGGCGGCGGCCTCGGCGATCGCCCGGGCGACCGGGTGCTCGGAGGCGTGCTCCAGGGCGCCGGCGAGGCGCAGTGCCTCGGCCTCGGTGACGCCCTCGGCGGTGTGCACGGCGTGCAGCGCCATCCGGCCGGTGGTGACGGTGCCGGTCTTGTCCAGGACGACGGTGTCGACCCGGCGGGTGGTCTCCAGCACCTCGGGGCCCTTGATCAGGATGCCGAGCTGGGCGCCGCGGCCGGTGCCGACCATGAGGGCGGTCGGGGTGGCCAGGCCCAGGGCGCACGGGCAGGCGATGATCAGCACCGCCACCGCGGCGGTGAACGCCTCGGTGGGGCTGCCGGCGGCCAGGAGCCGGCCGGCCAGGGTGGCGAGGGCGATCAGGATGACCACCGGGACGAAGACGGCGGAGATCCGGTCGGCGAGGCGCTGGACGGCCGCCTTGCCGTTCTGCGCCTCCTCGACCAGCCTGGCCATCCGTGCCAGCCGGGTGTCCGCGCCGACCCGGGTCGCCTCGACCACCAGCCGGCCGCCCGCGTTGACGGTCGCTCCCGTGACGGCGTCGCCGACGGTGACCTCGACCGGGACGGACTCGCCGGTGAGCATCGAGGCGTCCACCGCGGAACTGCCCTCGACCACCGTGCCGTCGGTGGCGATCTTCTCGCCCGGGCGCACCACGAAGCGCGTGCCGACGACCAGCCGGTCCACCGGCAGTCGGACCTCCCCGCCGCCCTGGAGGACGGCGACGTCCTTGGCGCCGAGGTCGAGCAGGGCGTGCAGGGCGGCGCCGGCCCGGCGCTTGGAGCGGGCCTCCAGGTGGCGGCCGAGCAGGATCAGCACGGTGACGGCGGCGGCGGTCTCCAGGTAGAGCGTGCCGGAGGCGTCGGTGTCGCCGACCGAGAACGAGAAGTCGTGCCGCATCCCCGGCAGGCCGGCGTGGCCCCGGAACAGTGCCCAGCAGGACCAGCCGAAGGCGGCCAGGGTGCCGAGCGAGACCAGGGTGTCCATGGTCGCGGCGCCGTGCTTGAGGTTGGTCCAGGCGGCGCGGTGGAAGGGCAGGCCGCCGTGGACGACGACCGGGCCGGTGAGGGCGAAGGCCAGCCACTGCCAGTCGGTGAACTGCAGGGCGGGGACCATCGAGAGCAGGACCACCGGGACGCCGAGCACAGCGCTGACCAGCAGGCGGTCACGCAGCGGGTCCCGCGCGGCGGGCTGCACGGCGGCGGACCGGCGGCCGGCGGCCGGCTGGGCGGAGGGGGCCGGGGGCGGCGGGAGCTCGGCGGTGTAGCCGGTGCGCTCGACCGTGGCGATCAGCTCCTCGACCGTGACGCCGGAGCCGTAGTCGACCCGGGCCTTCTCGGTGGCGAAGTTGACGGTGGCCTCGACGCCGTCCATCCGGTTGAGCTTCTTCTCGATCCGGGCCGCGCAGGAGGCGCAGGTCATCCCGCCGATCGACAGCTCGACCCGGTCCCGTGCGTCGACGCCGGGGGCGGAGGTGGTCATGCGGGGGTGGCTCCTTGGTGGGGCGTACGGCGGGGCGGCGGCGCCGGCCCCGCCGTAGCGGGGTGGCTCAGGCGGCGCGGCCGACCAGCTCGTAGCCGGCCTCGTCGATCGCGGCGCGGACCTGCTCCTCCTCCAGCGGGGCGGCGGAGGAGACCGTCACGGTACCCGCCTGGGCGTCGGCGACGACGTCGGTGACACCGGCCAGGCCGGCCAGCTCCTCGGTGATCGCCTTCTCGCAGTGGCCGCAGCTCATGCCGGACACGGTGTAGGTGATGGTGCTGGACATCGGGGCCTCCTGGAGGTCGGTGCGGTACTGGCGCTCTTGCTCTTCACGACACCATACCCCTCAGGGGTATTCCTGGAGGGGTGGGTGAGGAGGATCGCATCGTAGGCGACGGGGCCGGTCAGACCGGGGAGGAGGGGGACTGCGCCGGGATCGGCGCGGTCGGCTCCCGCCGGATCAGCAGCCACAGCCAGAGCAGTCCACCCAAGGAGACCACGAGCAGCCCGGTCGTGTCGTACACGGTGTACAGGTGGATCTGCTCGCTGGACGGGTTCGGCATGTAGCCGAGGTCGAACAGGGCCCGCTGGAAGTCGCTGGCGGTGGTGCGGGCGACCAGCCAGACGGCGATGCCGCCCGTGCTGTCCCAGAGAGCGTGCAGCAGCGAGACGCCGAGGAAGGTGAGCACCACCGGGGCGGTGACCCGGAAGCGGCCGCCGCGCCGCGCCCGGAACAGCACCCCGCCGATGATCGCCGTCCACAGGACGTGGCCGACCGGGGCGAGCACCCCGCGCAGGATCTCCGTCTCCACCAGGTCGTCGAGCGAGAGGCCCTGGATGCTCAGCACCGCGTTGAACGCGTACCCGGCGCTCTCGAACGCGGCGAACCCCGCGCCGACGGTGGCGCCCAGCACCAGCCCGTACCGCAGGCCGCCCACCCGCAGCCGCCGGCTGACCAGCACCAGTGCGGCCAGTTTGACGGCCTCCTCGATCAGGCCTAGCACCAGCTCGCTCCTCCCCGCTCCCCGTCAGGGCACGGGGAGGAGCGGGCTGGTGCTAGTTGTGCGCGACGTCGGCGAGGGCGCGGAAGAGCAGGGCGGTGGAGGTGGCGCCGGGGTCCTGGTGGCCGGTGCTGCGTTCGCCCAGGTAGGAGGCACGGCCCTTGCGGGCCCGGAGCGGGATGGTGGCGCGGGCGCCCTGGTCGGCGGCGTCGGCTGCGGCTGCGGTGGCTTCGGGGAGCGTGGCGCCGGCGGCGGCCGCCGCGCGGAGGGCGGCGACGGCCGGGGTCCAGGCGTCCACGATGGTCTTGTCGCCGGGTTCGGCCTTGCCGAGGATGCGGACCGCGTCCAGGCCGGCGGCCAGGGCCTCGGCGAGGGTGGCGGGGCCGGCCGGCTCGGGCAGGGCAGCGCCGATGGCGCGGAAGGCCTTGCCGTAGAGCGGGCCGGAGGCGCCGCCGACCTTGGAGATGAGGGTGGTGCCGGTCTTGGTGAGGACGGCGCCGGGGCCGGTCGGCTGGAGGCCGTCCAGGGCGCTCAGGACGGCGGCGAAGCCGCGCCGGAGGTTGCTGCCGTGGTCGCCGTCGCCGATCGCGGAGTCCAACTCGGTGAGCAGGGCCTCCTCCTCCTCGACGGCCGCCGCGATGGCGCGGATCCAGGTCTCGGCCAGTACGGAGTCGAACAGCGGGGTGTCGAAGTCCATCGGGTCTCCTTCCAGGGACTCAGGCCCGCTTGAGGGCGGGGGTGTCGACCGGGGCGTCCCAGAGGTCCAGCAGCTCGGCGTCGGCCTTGGTGAGGGTGAGGGAGAAACCGGCCATGTCGAGGCTGGTGACGTAGTTGCCGACCAGGCTGCGGGCCACCGTGATGCCGCGCTCGGCGAGCCGGGCGGCTACCTCCCCGTAGACCACGTACAGCTCCAGCAGCGGGGTCGCGCCGAGTCCGTTGAGCAGGGCGATCACCTCGTCGCCGGGGGTCAGGTGGTGATCGGCGAGGACGGTCTCGACCACCTCGCCAGCCAGTTCGCGGGCCGGGCGGAGCTTTTCGCGGCGGCGGCCGGGCTCGCCGTGGATGCCGACGCCGACCTCGATCTCGTCCTCGGGCAGGTCGAAGCCGGGCTTGCCGGCGGCCGGGACGGTGGCCGCGGTGAGCGCGACGGCGAAGGAGCGGGAGGCGGCGTTGACCCGCTCGCCCAGCGCGGCCACCTCGTCCAGTCCGGCGCCGCGTTCGGCCAGCGCGCCGGCCGTCTTCTCGACCAGGACGGTCGCGCCGGTGCCCCGGCGGCCGGCCGTCCAGGTGGAGTCCTCGACCGCGACGTCGTCGTTGACCAGGACGGTGCGGACCTCCAGGCCCTCCTCGGCGGCGAGTTCGGCGGCGAGCTCGAAGTTCATCACGTCGCCGGTGTAGTTCTTCACGACGAAGACCACCCCGGCGCCGTTCTCCACCGCCTTGGCTGCGGCCAGCATCTGGTCCGGGACGGGCGAGGTGAACACCTCGCCGGGGCAGGCGGCGTCCAGCATGCCGGGGCCGACGAAGCCGCCGTGCAGCGGTTCGTGGCCGGATCCGCCGCCGGAGACCAGCGCGACCTTGCGGCCGGCCGGACGGACGGCCCGGGTGATCACCCGGTTGGGGATGTCCACCGTCAGCTCGGGGTGGGCGGCGGCGACTCCGGCCAGGGCGTCCTCCAGGACGCTCTCCGGGGTGTTGATCAGCTTCTTCAACGCTCTTCGCTCCCTAGGTGGCCTTGAGAACAGGACGCTACGGCGGACGCTGCAGGGGCCCGGTCCGCAGGACGGCCCCGGCGCTGACGCTACGCCAGACGGGGGGCCCGGGCACGGGGTGCGACACGCGCGATTCCGCTCACCCTCCCGGAGCAGTGGGACGGGGCCGTAGGGTCGCTGGCATGAGCGAACACGTGGGCATTGTTCTGGTTTCGCACAGCGCTCGGCTCGCGGAGGGGCTGCGCGAGCTGCTCGGCGAACTCGCCCCGGACGGCGTGCGGGTGGTGGTCGCGGCCGGGACGGAGGACGGCGGGCTCGGCACCAGCTACGAGCTGATCGCCGGGGCGATCGCGGAGGCCGACGGCGGGGCGGGCGTGGTCGTGCTGCCGGACCTCGGCAGCTCGGTGCTCACCGCCGTGACCGTGCTGGAGGACGAGCCGAGGCCGGGCGTGAAGCTGGTGGACGCGCCGTTCGTGGAGGGCGCGGTGGCCGCCGTCGTCACCGCCTCGACCGGGGCGGGGCTGGCCGAGGTGGTCGCGGCGGCCGAGGACGCACGCACCTTCCGGAAGCTCCAGTAGGGCGGGCGGGTCCGGGGCTACTTGGCGTCCGCGTAGCAGTCCACCACGGCCGTGCTGAGCGGGAAGCGCACCGGGGTGTCGCCGAAGACCAGCCGCCGGGCCTCGTCGGCGGCCCCGGTGACGGCGGCGGCCACCTCCTCGGCCAGGTTGGCCGGGGTGTGCACGATCACCTCGTCGTGCTGGAAGAACACCAGGTGGGGGCGGTCCGTCGGGACGGCCACCGGCAGCTCGTTCAGCCGTCGGCGCAGCGCCGCGAGCAGGGCGAGCGCCCAGTCGGCGGCGCTGGCCTGGATGACGAAGTTGCGGGTGAACCGGCCGCGGGCGCGGGCGGTGCGGCCGCCGGCCTCGCCGGAGGTGTCGGCCTCGGTGAGGTCGAGGAAGGCGGCGGAGGCGGGTGGGCAGACCCGGCCGAGCCGGGAGGTGACCACGCCGCCGTCCTCGCCGGTGCGGGCGGCGGCCTCGACGTAGCCCATCGCGGCGGGATAGCGGCGGCGCAGGGTGTTCAGCAGCGGGCCGATGTCGCCGCTGGTCTGCCCGTACATGGCCCCGAGCAGGCCGAGCTTGGCCTTGTCGCGGTCGCCCTGGAAGGCGTGGGCGGCGAGCGCCTCGTACAGGTCGCCGCCGGCGGCGGTGCGGGCCAGTCCGGCGTCCCCGGAGAGTGCGGCGAGCACCCGCGGCTCCAGCTGGGCGGCGTCGGCGACCACCAGCAGCCAGCCCGGGTCGGCGACCACGGCGCGGCGCAGGATGCGCGGGATCTGCAGGGCGCCGCCGCCGCGGCTGGCCCAGCGGCCGGATACCACGCCGCCGACCACGTACTCGGGCCGGAAGCGGCCGCCGCGGGCCCAGGCGTCCTGCCAGGCCCAGCCGTGGGCGACGTGGATCCGGGACAGCTCCTTGTAGCGGACCAGCAGCCGGGCGGCCGGGTGGTCGATGTTCTTGAGCTCCCAGGAGCGGGTGGAGCCGAGCTGGATGCCGGCCTCGGCGAAGGCGCGCAGCACCTGGGTGTGCGAGTCGGGGTTGAACGGTTTGGCGCCGAGTGCCTGGTGGAGTTCGACGGTGAGGTCGGCGAGCACCCGGGGCTGGGTGCCGGGGACGGTGGGGCGGGGGCCGAGCAGGTCGGTGAGCAGCTCGTCGTGGACGTCGGAGCGCCAGGGCAGGCCGTCGTGGGCCATCTCGGCGGCCACCAGGGCGCCGGCCGACTCGGCGGCGACCAGCAGCCGGAAGCGCTGCCGGGCGGCCGGGTCGTCGAGGGCGGCGATCCGGCGCTGCTGTTCGGCGTGCACGGCGACGACGGCGGCCAACGGATCGGCGCCGGGCGGCAGTTGCAGCCGGTCGGGGGCGAACAGGGTGTCCTGCCCGTCGTCCGCGTCGGCCAGGCCGGGTTCGGGCAGGTCGTCCGGGACGGGCAGGCCGCGCAGCCGGGACCAGGCGGCGCCGAGTGAGCGCGGCGCGCCGAAGCGGCCCTCGTGGCCCAGCAGCAGCGCCTCGACCAGCCGCAGGTCGTGGCAGCGGGCGAGCCGGTCGGGCAGCCGGGGCAGCAGGGGGGCGTACCCGGAGTCGGCGGCGGCCCAGACCCATCGCGGGTGCTGTGCGGCCTCCCGGGCGGCGACGACGGCGGCGAGGTCGCGGACGGCCTCCGGGGGGCCGAGCGGGCCGCCCGCCTCGTCGAGCGGTTGGAGGCGGCCGCCGGGGCCGTGCGGATCGGGCACGAGGGCGGTTCTGGGGGCCACGGCGGGCGCCTCCTCTCCGGTGGGGTCTCGCACGGGAGGCCCGACCGGGCGGTCTCGGGCGGTCTCGGGCGGGCGGTCTCTGACGGTCGGGCGGTCGGGTGTACGGACGGGGCGCGGGTGTGCGGCCCGTGGGTCTGCGCCGTCGACGTTAACGGGTGGGTCTGACAACGACGACCAGGGGTGTATGGGCACGCGGGATGACACCGCGTAGGGTCGGCGAAATGACCGAGAACCCGTTCTTCGCGGCCAGCCCCCTGGTCTACGAACTGCCTCCCTACGCCGAGATCCGGGAGGAGCACTACCTGCCCGCCTACGAGCGCGGCATGGCCGAGCAGCTGGCCGAGATCGCGGCGATCACCGACGACGGGGCCGCGCCGACCTTCGAGAACACCCTGGTGGCCCTGGAGCGCTCCGGTGAGCTGCTGCGCCGGGTGGACGCGGTGTTCCGCAACCAGTCCTCCTCCGACACCACCGACCTGCTGGACGAGGTGGAGGCGAAGGTCAGTCCGCTGCTCGCCGCCCACCACGACGCGATCCACCTGGACCAGAAACTGTTCGCCCGGATCGAGGCGCTGCACGAGGACCGGGCCGCCCTGGGACTCGACCCGGAGTCGCTGCGGCTGCTGGAGCGCTGGTACACCGCGTTCGTCCGCTCCGGCGCCCGGCTGGGCGCGGCCGAGCAGGCCCGGTTGCGCGAGCTGAACGCCGAACTGGCGGCGCTGGGCACCACGTTCCAGCAGAACGTGAACGCCGCCACCCGCGCCGCCGCGCTGGTCGTGGACTCCGCCGAGGAACTGGCCGGGCTGTCCGAGGGCGCGATCGCCGCCGCGGCGGAGAACGCCCGGGTGCTCGGCCACGAGGGCCGGTACGTGCTGAGCCTGAAGAGCACCTCCACCCAGCCCGAGCTGGCCCAGCTCTCCGACCGTTCGGTGCGCGAGCGGCTGCTGGCCGCCTCGCTCGCCCGGGGCACGGAGGACAACGGTCCGCTGGCGATCCGGCTGGCCGCGCTGCGCGCCGAGCGGGCCGTGCTGATGGGCTACCCGAGCCACGCCGCGTACGTGGTGGCGGACGAGACGGCCGGCACCGTGGAGGCGGTGTCCGGGCTGCTGGCCCGGCTGGTGGAGCCGGCCGTGGCGAACGCCCGCCGGGAGGCCGCGGAGCTGGCCAGGGTGGCGGCCGCGGACGGCATCGGGGAGATCGCGGCGCACGACTGGGCGTACTACTCGGAGAAGGTCCGGCAGACCTCCTACCAGGTGGACGCGGCGGCGCTGCGCCCGTACTTCGAGCTGGAGCGGGTGCTGAAGGACGGCGTGTTCTTCGCCGCGGGGCTCGCCTACGGGCTGAGCTTCACCGAGCGGCCGGAGCTGACGGCCCACCACCCGGACGCCCGGGTCTTCGAGGTGTTCGAGGAGGACGGCACCCCGCTGGGCCTGTTCATCGGCGACTTCCACGCCCGGGCGTCCAAGCGCGGCGGTGCCTGGATGGACGAGCTGGTGGGCCAGTCCGGGCTGACCGGTCGGCGGCCGGTGGTGCTGAACAACCTCAACGTCCCGCGCCCGGCGCCGGGCGAGCCGGCGCTGCTGAGCTGGGACGAGGTGCGCACCATGTTCCACGAGTTCGGGCACGCGCTGCACGGGCTGTTCTCGGACGTGCGGTACCCGCTGTTCGCGGGCACCGCGGTGCCGCGGGACTTCGTGGAGTTCCCCTCGCAGGTCAACGAGATGTGGATGGTCCGGCCGGAGGTGCTGGCCAACTACGCCCGCCACCACGAGACCGGGGAGCCGCTGCCGGCCGAGCTGGTCGAGCGGATGACCGCGGCCGAGGGCTTCGGGCAGGGCTTCCGGACGGTGGAGTACCTGGCGGCGACGCTGCTGGACTGGGCCTGGCACACCCTGCCGGAGGGCCACCGGGTCGCGGACGCCGAGGAGTTCGAGGCGCGGGCGCTGGCGGAGGCCGGGATCGTCGTCCCGGCGATCCCGCCGCGCTATCGCACGCCGTACTTCCAGCACATCTTCTCCAGCGGCTACAGCGCCGGGTACTACGCGTACATCTGGTCGGAGGTGCTGGACGCGGACACCGTGCGGTGGATCGAGACCAACGGGCGCTCGGTGCGGGACAGCGGCGAGCTGTTCCGGCGGGAGCTGCTGGCGCGCGGGTTCAGCCGGGACCCGCTGGAGTCCTTCCGTGCGGTGGTCGGCCGGGCGCCGGAGACCGGGCCGCTGCTGGAGCGCCGCGGGCTGGCCTGATCGCCGGCGCGGTGCGGCGCCGGCGCGGTGCGGCGCCGGCGCGGGTGCGTTGCCGGCGCGGTGCATCGTCAGCGCGGTGCGAGCGTGACCGTCACCGGGGTGCCGGGGCGGGTGTGCGGGAGCCGGATCCGTACGGTTCCCGCACGTCCGTCCGCGGGCTGCTCGACCTCGACCCGGGCGTCGGCCGGGGACACGGCGACCCGGACGCCGCGGGGGAAACCGGCGGGCGGCAGGAGGACTTCGCTGGTGCGCCCGCTGCCGTCGGCGTTCCAGCGTACGGTGGTGCCCTCCGTTCGGACGCCGGTGCCGGCGACGGCCACCGGGTACGGACCGAAGGCGGGTCTGTCGCCGGGGGCGGGGTGCCCGGCGGGGTCGAGCGCGCAGTAGCCGCCGGTGCCGCGGCACCAGTACCACATGGTCCAGCCCTCGGCGAAGCCGTCCATCGCGGCGACCTGGCCGTGGACCAGCAGGGTGTTGCCCGGGGTGCGGGAGTTCGGCGGGCCCCACTCGCCGACCAGGACGGGCAGCCGGTGGGCGGTGGGGTAACCGGTGATCGCGGCGGTGTACCGCTGGAGGAAGCCGTCGCCGGGGTTCCAGTCCGCGCCGTTCTCCACCGCGGTGTCGTAGAAGTGCGGGGCGTAGCCGAGCCGGGGCGCGCCCGCGCGGGGGTCGGTGAAGCCGGGCAGCCGCGTCGGTACGCCCTGGCCGACCAGGACCGTCGGTTCGACGAACAGCCAGGCGCGGGAGTCGACCCGGCGCACGGCGGTGATCAGGCGGCGGTACATGTCGGCGAGCCGGCCCCGTTCCAGGGCGGCGGAGGCGGCGGCGAGCACGGCCGGGTCGGTCGGGTCGCCGTCCACCGGGCCGAACGGCTCGTTGAACAGGTCGTAACCCAACAGCGAGCGGTGGCCGCGCAGTTCGCGGGCGAGCCGGGTGTAGAAGTCGGCCTGCCAGGCGCGCAGGTCGGGGTCGTCGTAGAGGTGGCGGAAGGCGGCCTGGACGGCGGGCTGGAAGTAGCCGGCGAACCAGTCGTCCGGGTCGGGGGTGAAGGGCAGCCCGTCGTCGCGGGTGGCCCAGACCGGGATGCCGTTGGTGCCGCCGCCGAACTTCGGCCCGTAGACGTCCTGGTGGAAGTCGACCAGGACGAGCAGCCCCAGGCGGTCGGCCCGGTCAAGGAGTTGCCGGATCCGGTGCAGCTCGGTGGGGTCGAGCCGGCCGCGCTCGGGCTCGAGCCTGGTCCAGGAGACCGGCAGCCGGACCAGGGTGAAGCCCTGGGCGGCGACCGAGTCGAGGTCGGCCGGGGTGGCCTCGGCGTACTTGTCCAGGTTGAAGCCGCGCAGCTGGAGCCGGCGGCCCTGGGGGTCGGTGAGGGCGGTGCGGCCGTCCGGACCGGTGGCCGTTCCGGTGGGGAAGTGGGCCCGGTGCCCGTCCCCGTGGTCCGCGGCCGCGGCCGGGGCCGGGGCGGGGGAGGCGGCGAGGGCGGCGGTGGCGGCGAGCAGCAGGGCAACGGCGGTGCGGCGCAGGCGCATCGGGGACCTCGCACGGCGGGGGTTGGGGCCCCGATGATGCCCGCGCTGCCGGGGGCGGCACAAGGGTCGTGCGCTCACGGGTGGTTCGGCCAGGGGGAGTTCGGCCCGCGGGAGTCCAGCCGACGTGAGTTCGGCCGACGGGCGTTCAACCGAAGGGAGTTCAGTCCGTGCCGGGGCTCGGCGGCTCGGCCGGGGCGGCGGGCAGGACGGCGGTCGGCAGGTCCGCGGCGGCGGCCAGGCGACCCCAGAGCAGGTCGGCCAGGGCCTGCACCATGCGGGTGCGCGAACAGGGTCTGGTCTCCAGCCACCAGTCCCCGGCGGCCAGCACCATGCCGGTGATGCCCCGGCCCCAGGCCTCGGCGAGCAGGTCACGGTCGGCGCCGAGGTCGACCTGGCTCTGCACGGCGCGGGTGATCTCCTCGGCGATCTGCCGCAGGGCGGGGGCGAGGGCGTTGCCGGCGCCGCTCGGGTCGCCCGGTTCGGGGTGAGTCAGCAGCCGGTAGACCTGGGGGCGGGCCTCGATCCCGGCGAGGTAGGTGTCCAGGACGTGTTCGACCCGGTCGCGGCGTTCCAGCGGTTCGGCCAGGGCGGCCCGGACGGCGGCCAGCAGGCCGCTGGTGTGGCGTTCGGTCAGGGCGCTGATCAGGCCGTTCCGGTCGCCGAAGTGCCGGTAGAGGATCGGCTTGGTGATGCCGGCCTCGGCGGCGATGGCGTTCATGCTGGCGCTCGGCCCCTCGCGCTGGATGACCCGGTCGGCGGCGTTGAGCAGCTGCTCGCGGCGGGGCTCTCGGGACATGCGCTGCTCCTCGGATTCTGGGTGGCCTGGGCGTTGACACCGGTTACCAATCAGTAGCAGACTCCCACGGTGTTACCCGGGGTAACACCGCCGGTGGGTCGCGTCCCCGCGGTCGTGTTCCCGGCGGTGGCCCCGGCCGTCCCCCCCCCGGTCGTACCCCGCGGCCGTTCCCTTGCGTCGTATCCCTTCTGCGGAGGCAGCACCATGAGCAGCACGTTCTCGCTGGACCCGGGCGCGGACCAGCTCGCCGTACGCGACTGGCTGCACGGCTTCGCGGCCGACGTGATGCGCCCCGCCGCGGCCGAGTGGGACGAGCGCGAGGAGACCCCCTGGCCGATCATCCAGGAGGCCGCCAAGCTGGGCATCTACTCGCTGGACTTCTACGCCCAGCAGTACTTCGACCCCTCCGGCGTCGGCATCCCGATCGCCATGGAGGAGCTGTTCTGGGGCGACGCGGGCATCGGGCTGTCCATCGTCGGCACCACGCTGGCCGCCGTCGCGGTGCTCGCCAACGGCACGGACGAGCAGATCGGCACCTGGACGCCGCAGATGTTCGGCACCCCGGACGACGTCAAGGTGGCGGCGTTCTGCTCCTCGGAGCCGGACGCCGGCTCCGACGTGGGCGCGCTGCGCACCCGGGCCGTCTACGACGAGGCCAAGGACGAGTGGGTGCTGAACGGCACCAAGACCTGGGCCACCAACGGCGGGATCGCCGCCGTGCACGTGGTGGTCGCCAGCGTCGACCCGGAGCTGGGCACCCGCGGGCACGCCTCCTTCGTCGTCCCGCCGGGCACCCCGGGGCTGAGCCAGGGCCAGAAGTTCAAGAAGCACGGCATCCGCGCCTCGCACACCGCCGAGGTGGTGCTCGACGGCGTCCGGGTGCCCGGCAGCTGCCTGCTCGGCGGAAAGGAGAAGCTGGACGAGCGGCTGGCCCGGGCCCGCGAGGGCGTCAAGCGCGCGGGCGGCGGGGGCAACGCGGCGATGGCCACCTTCGAGGCCTCCCGCCCGGCCGTCGGGGCGCAGGCGATCGGCATCGCCCGGGCCGCGTACGAGGTGGCGCTGGACTACGCCAAGACCCGGGAGCAGTTCGGCCGCCCGATCATCGACAACCAGGGCGTGGCCTTCCAGCTCGCCGACATGAAGACCCGGGTCGACGCGGCCCGGCTGCTGGTGTGGCGGGCGTCCTGGATGGCGGTCAACAACCAGCCGTTCACCTCGGCCGAGGGCTCGATGTCCAAGCTCTACGCGGGTGAGACGGCCAAGTTCGTCACCGCGCAGGCGATGCAGATACTCGGCGGCAACGGGTTCACCCGGGAGTACCCGGTGGAGCGGATGCACCGGGACAGCGCGATCTACTCGATCTTCGAGGGGACCAGCGAGATCCAGCGGCTGGTCATCGCCCGGGCGGTCTCTGGGATGCCGATCCGGTAGCCGGACGGCCCCCGGCTAGCGGGCCAGCCAGAAGGTGAGCCCGGCGGTGAGGGCGCCCACCACCGCGCCGACGACCGTCTGCGCGGTGCTGTGGTCCCGCAGCACCACCCGGGACCAGCCGATCACCGCGACCAGCGGGTAGAGCAGCAGCCACAGCGGGCCGAGCGCGATGCCGAGGCAGGCCACCGCGCCGCTGGCGACGGCGGTGTGGACGGAGACCTTCCACCAGACGGTGATCACCAGGATCGGCACCAGCGAGGCGAACATCGCCGCCACCATCGCGGTGAGGTCGCGGGGCGCGTGGGCCCAGATCATCACCGCGAAGCTGACCGCGACCGAGCCCATGATGAACGGGATGACGGTGAGCCGGCGCCGGCGGTGGCCGACGTGGCGGTCCTCCAGCGTGCCCTTGCGGATGCCGCGCTGGATGAACAGGGTCGGGATGACGGCCGCGAACAGCGCCGCGAAGGCGGCCCAGCCCAGGCCGGACCAGTCGTAGCGCAGGCCGCCGATCAGCAGGCAGACCGCGATGATCACGTTCTTCGGCTCGACGCCGTCGGTGACCCGGCGGGCCCAGAGCGTCCGGCTGGTGGGGGCGGTCGTGGCCTCGGTGGTCATCGGGGTGGGTGCTCCGGTCGGGGAGGGCGGGTCGGCGGCTGGACGGTCGCGGCCGGCCGGCCGGTCAGATGATCGTACGTGAGCCGCCGGTGCCGCCGGCCTTCCGCGTCCGCTCGCGGGTCAGAACCGCGGCGGGCGGCCCTCCAGGAAGGCGGCCAGCCCCTCGTGCACGTCCGAGGCCTCCCGGGACCGCCGCTCCCAGGGCGCCAGCGCCTCGGCCGCCCGCTCCGCCGGGACGGCGAGCGCGGCCTTGACCGCGCCGATCGTCTGGGCCGAGCGGGTGGCCAGCAGCCGGGCGAACTCCAGCGCGGCGGCGTCCAGTTCGACGTCGGGCAGGACCCGTTCGGCGAGGCCCAGCGGCAGCGCGTCCCGGCCGCGCACCAACTCGCCGGAGAACAGCAGGTACTTGGCCCGGGCCGGGCCGACCAGCCGGGCCAGCCGCAGGGTCGGCACCGCCGGGTAGACCACGCCGAGCTTGGCCGGGGTGATCCCCAGCCGGGCGTCCTCCGCGACGAAGCGCAGGTCGCAGGCGACGGCCAGCTGGCAGCCGCCGCCCACGCAGGCGCCGTGTACCACGGCGAGGGTCGGGTGCGGGAAGGTCGCGAGCGCCTCCTCGGCGGCCACGTTGACCGCGTGGTAGGCGTCCGCGCGCAGCGGATCGCCGTACACCTCGGCGAGTTCGGTGATGTCCGCGCCCGCGCTGAAGGTGTTCCCGGCGCCGGTCAGCAGCAGGGCGCGCACGCCGTCCTGCTCGGCCAGCTGGTCCAGGACCTTGGGCAGCGCCTGCCAGATCGCCAGGGTCACCGCGTTGCGGCGGTGCGGACGGGCGAACTCCAGGACCGCGACGCCGTCCTCGCCGACGTAGGCGTTCAGGCCCTCGGCCTGGGCGGGCAGGGCGGAGCGGTCCCGCGTGAGCAGCGGCTGGTCCATGCGCACCTCCGGTCGGTCGTGGTGCGCCCACTCTCTCAGGCCGCGCGGGCGCGGTCGTCGCCGAGGCCGTGCTCGACCGGAGCGAAGGCGCGGGGGGCCTCGTCCGGCGTGGCGGACCGGACAGGGCGGCGGGCAGGGCCGCGTCCGCGCGTTCGCCGGCCGGCAGCAGGCGCCTGGTTGCTTGCCGCCGATCAGGCCTTGGTGGTGGCGGCCCACTCCGGGGCCAGGATCGCCCAGATCTCCTTGTCGAGGCGGACCCCGTTGTGCAGGATCCACTCGCGCAGCACGCCGTCCCGCCGCATGCCGAGCCGCTCGGCCACGGCCCGGCTGCGGGCGTTGACGGCCGAGCACCACCACTCGGCGCGGTGCAGGCCCCGGGTGGTGAAGGCGTAGTCGAGCAGCAGCCGGACGGCGGCGGTGATCAGCCCGCGGCCCTCACCGGCCGGCTCGGTCCAGGCGCCGATCTCGCAGTTGCCGCTCTTGGTGTCGAAGTGCACGAACATCACGCCGCCGACCAGCGTGCCGTCCTGCCAGATGCCGAAGATCCGGCCGGAGTCGGTGGCCTGGCGGTCGGCGTAGCGCTGCAGGGTAGCGCGGGCCGAATCCAGGTCGGTGGAGAAGGTGGCCCAGGGGATCCAGGGGTCGGTGTGGGCGCGGGCGCGGTCGATGTGGGCCAGGAACTCGGGGGCCTGCCAGGGCTCCAGGGGGCGCAGTTCGGCGTTCTCGGCGAGGGGGACGGAAAACACGGGCGGGCCTTTCACGGGTCGTGCGGCGGGCGGTCTGGTCCATTCATAACAAACGTTTGGTATGTACGATAGCCCCCATGACCCCAGCCCGTGGAGACCATGACGCCCGCCGCTCGGAAGTCTCCGAGGGGGTGTGGCGGGTGCTCTCCACCCGGGGCTTCGAGGGGCTCACGCTGCGCGCGGTGGCGGCCGAACTGGGTGCCTCCACCGGCCTGTTGACCCACTACTTCCCGAACAAGCGGGCACTGCTGAGCCACGCCCTGGAGGAGCTCGACCGCCGCTCCGCCGCCCGGCCCCGGCGGATGGCGCCCGTCGACGGCACCCCGCCGCCGCCCGCCGGGATGGCCCGGCTGCGGGCCGCGCTGCTCGACGTCCTGCCGCTGGACGAGGCGAGCGAGGCCGGCAACCGGATCTGGGTCAGCTCCTGGGACGTCGCCCTGGCGGACCCGGAGCTGGCGGCTGCGCACGCCGGGCGCTACGCCCGCTCGCGGGTGGCGCTCACGGCGCTCGTGGCGGACGCCCAGCGGCTCGGCGAGCTCCCGGTCGGAGCCGATCCCGCCGGGCTCGCGGCGGGGGCGCAGGCCTTCGTGCTGGGGCTGGTGGTGCAGTCGCTGTTCGCCCCGGCGGAGTTCCCGGCCGAGCGTCAGGTCGCCCTGCTCGACGCGTATCTGGCGGGGCTGGTCGCTTAGGGGCTGACCGGCGTCCGACCGTCGGCCGTCGCTGCCCGGTTGTTCGGCCGTTCCGCTTCCCCGGCGTCCGGCTTCCCGCACGTCCGGCTTCCCGCACGTCCGGCTTCCCGCACGTCCGGCTTCCCGCACGTCCGGCTTCCCGCACGTCCGGCTTCCCGCACGTCAGGCTTCCCGCACGTCAGGCTTCCCGCACGTCAGGCTTCCCGCACGTCCGACTGTCCGGCTGTCCGGATTTTCCGGATTCGCTGGCGGCCGGTCAGGCCGGGGCTGTTTCGTTCGGGGGTGGGGGGTTCGCCCCGGAATTCCGGTTTTCCGGCCGGGGCGCCTTTCGCGGCGGTCATGACACGCATTGTCACGGGTTATGCGCAGCGGGTGGGGATTACCCGGAGGTCCGAAACCGACACGGAAAGTGTTCACGGGTGCGGTGGCCTGCGGAATTGCAGGGTGGCGCCCCCAGCAGGATTCGAACCTGCGACCTACCGCTTAGAAGGCGGGTGCTCTATCCGCTGAGCTATGGGGGCGGGACGGACGGCGCCCTGGCGGGCGTGACCGTGGCCGGGATCGGGCGACGAGCGCCGGGGGCGCGCGTTGTCCGGCCCGTACCTGAGGGGTGGGGGTGGGGGTTGGTGGGCCCTCGCCCTGTCGGGGACAGGATAAGGGTGTCCAGTTCCTCGGCCGGGTGTGACGACACCGTCGTTGGTGTGTCGGTTCGGTGGAGCGGTCCGATAATCGCAGGTGAAGACCGTGCGTGCAGCGGTCTGGGACAGTTCCGGGCCGGACGTTGTGCAGTCGTTACGGGGCTGCCTCCTCACCCGTTATGGATTCGACACGGAGAATGTCCTGCCAACGGTGTGGGTGGGGGTCCTATTCGGCTTGCTCCGGTCGGATGACGTGCGCGGACGGCTCCCGGCGGCCCGTCGGTCGCGCTCCGGCGGGGCCGCGATCTGCCGGTTTGTTGTCATGACCGCGAAGAAGTGGCGGCCCCGGCGGTGTGCGAAGGCCGAAATTCACCCCTGCGGGTGACAGCTCTTTTTCACCCTGCCGATCGGCCTAGGAGTTGTCCACAGGATTTCGGAACCCGGTGGTCGGGATTTCCTCCGGGGCGCACTCTCAACTCGCACCGCTCGATTCCGTACGGTGCATCGGCGAGAACGGAGGGTGTGCCGTGAGCGAGACGCATGTGACGGTGATCGGCAATGTCGCGACCGAAGTGAGCTACGGGGAGTCCTCCGGCGGGGTGCCGATGGCGAACTTCCAGCTCGGCTTCACCGAGCGGCGGTACGACCGCGAGCGGGCCTGCTGGGTGGACGGCGAGGCGCAGTGGCTGAGGGTGACGGCCTGGCGGGCGCTCGCGGTGAACCTGATCGGCTCGCTGTCCAAGGGCGATCCGGTACTGGTGACCGGCCGGCTGCGGGTGCACGAGTGGACGGAGGGGGAGGTGAAGCGCAGTCGGGCCGAGATCAGCGCCCGGTCGGTCGGGCACGATCTCACTCGCGGCACCGCGGCGTTCCGGTGGGCGGCGGGGGTGCGCGGGCAGCCGGCGGGCGCGGCCGGGGTCGCCGGGGCGGAGGTCGCGGAGGAGCCGGTGCCCGGGTGGATCGTCAACGCGCTGGAGTCGCGCCGGGCCTCGATGGTGGCGTCGGCGGTGGCCGCGGCGCCCCGTTTGCCCGAGTTGCCTCGGGCGGGCCGTTCGCTGACGGAGCAGCAGGACGGCGTGTCCGAGGGGGAGACGGGAGGTGAAGGACGGGCGACGGTGAGCTGACGGGTCGGCGGCCTGCTCTGTCGACAAATATGTTGATCGAGAACGTCGTTGTGCCCGCACGCGCAATCTCGTCCGGATAACGGAAAGTCATCGGAAGATTCTGCCGAGGCGTCAGCTTGTGTGGAAGCTGAGGGGGTTGATAACGATCCAGATACGGAATCGTCCTGATTTCGCATGGGGGTTTCGAGGCCTCCGGGGCTCAATAGGATTCGTCTGGTTCATACCCGCAGCAGTGCCACAGGGGGCACGCGCGGCACGGCAAGTCGGCGGGCTGCCCACTCGGTGCGGCCCGCTCCGGAGGGATCCCAGATGTTCAAGAGGCAGAGGCGGAGCCTGTCCCGCATAACCACTGTCATGCTCACGACCAGTCTGGCGCTGGGTGGAGGCTTGTTCGCGGCTGGTGCGGCGGCCGCGGCGGACACCCCGGCTTCGGGCGTGAGCGCGGTGGTCCAGAACACCATGCTCGGCGAGACGATCGACGTTCAGGGCAAGGGTGCTGTCGAGGGTGGGCTGTTCACCCTCAAGACGGCCGCAGGTGAGAAGCTCCAGACCTACTGCATCGACTTCGACAACCCGGTGTACCTGGACAGCGCCGCCAAGTACCACGAGGCGGACTGGGCGTCGAGCTCCCTCAACAGCAACGCCAACGCCCCCAAGATCCGCTGGATCCTGGAGAACTCGTACCCGCAGGTCAACCTGAAGTCGCTGGCCGCGGCGATCCACGTCGACAGCCTGAGCGACGAGGACGCCGCCGCCGGAACCCAGGCCGCGATCTGGAAGTTCTCGGACAACAAGACCGCCGTTCCGCGGAACGACAACGCCAAGAAGCTCCGGGACTACCTGGTCAGCGACGTGAACAAGGGCGTCGCGGCCGAGCCGAAGCCCTCGCTGACGCTGACCCCGGACTCCGTGTCCGGCAAGTCGGGCAGCAAGCTGGGCCCGTTCGTCCTGAACTCCAGCGCGAACGAGGTGAAGCTCGCCGTCTCCGGCGACGCCGCCGACAAGGCGAAGCTGGTGGACAAGGACGGCAAGCCGGTCAACGGCGCCCTGGCCGGTCCGATCGCCAAGGACACCCAGCTGTTCCTGGACGTGCCGGCCGGCACCCCGGACGGCAAGGCCACCGTCAGCGCCAGCGCCGACGCCAACGTGCTCAGCGGCCGGGTCTTCATGAGCGACCTGGACGCGCGCGGCCGTCACAGCCAGACCATGATCCTGGCCGGCTCCACCAAGGTGAGCGTCGCGGCCGCGGCCAACGCCGCCTGGAAGCAGGGCAAGGGCGCGCTGATCGACAGCTCCGCCAAGGTCGAGTGCGCCAACAACGGCGTGCGCGTCTCCGTCACCAACAGCGGTGACGAGGCCGGCACCGTCACGGTCGGCTCGCAGCAGCTGACCGTCCAGCCGGGCAAGACCGAGACCGCGCTCGTCAAGGTCGCCGAGAAGGCCGAGTACACCGTCACCGTCACCGGCCCGAACGGCTACTCCAAGAAGTTCACCGGAGTCCTCGACTGCAAGACCGGGGTGACCCCGAGCTCCGCCCCGAGCACCCCGGCCGCCACCGGCACCGTCACCGCCTCCAGCACCCCGAGCAGCGGTGCCGCCCAGCCGGTCCCGTCGACCACCAGCGCCGCCCCGGGTACCGGTGGCCTGGCCCAGACCGGTGCCAACAGCAACACCCCGCTCCTGGCCGGCATCGCGGGCGCCCTGGTCGTCGCCGGTGGCGCGGCGGTCTTCTTCCTGCGTCGCCGTGGCCGCCACGGTGGCAGCGCCGCCTGAGCCCGGTAGCCGCCTGAACCGGTAGCACCCGCCGGCAGCACCGATCGGTGCTGCTCGGCCACGGCCCGGCTCCCCGCACTCGCTGCGGGGAGCCGGGCCGTCGGCGTTCCGGCAGGCGGGTGGGTCGAACCGGCCGCGCGTGGGCCCGTTGCCGCCCCGGGCAGCCCGGCGGGGTGGTCACCTGGGCGGTTCGGGGCTCCGGGCCGGGTGCGGCACAATGGAAGGCTGCAAGCCGAATTACTCCCGACGACGCCGGAGCGATCTCACGTGGCGGAATACATCTACACGATGCGCAAGGTGCGCAAGGCTCACGGAGACAAGGTCATCCTTGACGACGTGACGCTCAGCTTCCTCCCCGGAGCGAAGATCGGCGTCGTGGGCCCCAACGGCGCCGGTAAGTCGACCGTGCTGAAGATGATGGCCGGCCTGGAGCAGCCCTCCAACGGTGACGCCTTCCTCTCGCCGGGCTTCACCGTCGGCATGCTCCTCCAGGAGCCGCCGCTGGACGAGTCCAAGACCGTCCTGGAGAACGTCGAGGACGGCGTCAAGGAGATCAAGGGGAAGCTCAACCGCTTCAACGAGATCGCCGAGCTGATGGCGACCGACTACTCGGACGCGCTGCTGGAGGAGATGGGCAAGCTCCAGGAGGACCTCGACCACGCCGAGGCCTGGGACCTGGACGCCCAGCTGGAGCAGGCCATGGACGCCCTGGGCTGCCCGCCCGGCGACTGGCCGGTCACCAAGCTCTCCGGTGGTGAGAAGCGCCGCGTCGCGCTCTGCAAGCTGCTGCTGGAGGCCCCCGACCTGCTGCTGCTCGACGAGCCCACCAACCACCTGGACGCCGAGTCGGTGAACTGGCTGGAGCAGCACCTGGAGAAGTACAAGGGCACGGTCGTGGCCGTCACCCACGACCGGTACTTCCTGGACAACGTCGCCGAGTGGATCCTGGAGCTCGACCGCGGCCGCGCCTACCCGTACGAGGGCAACTACTCCACCTACCTGGAGACCAAGCAGTCCCGTCTCAAGGTCGAGGGCCAGAAGGACGCCAAGCGCGCCAAGCGGCTCAAGGAAGAGCTGGAGTGGGTCCGCTCCAACGCCAAGGGCCGCCAGGCGAAGTCCAAGGCCCGCCTCGCCCGTTACGAGGAGATGGCGGCCGAGGCCGACAAGATGCGGAAGCTGGACTTCGAGGAGATCCAGATCCCGCCGGGCCCGCGCCTGGGCAACGTCGTCATCGAGGTCGAGAACCTCAACAAGGCCTTCGGCGAGAAGGTCCTGATCGACGACCTGAGCTTCACCCTGCCGCGCAACGGCATCGTCGGCATCATCGGCCCGAACGGCGCCGGCAAGACCACCCTGTTCAAGATGCTCCAGGACCTGGAGACCCCGGACAGCGGCTCGGTCAAGGTCGGCGAGACCGTCAAGATCAGCTACGTCGACCAGACCCGCTCCAACATCGACCCGAAGAAGACCCTCTGGGAGGTCGTCTCCGACGGTCTGGACTGGATCAACGTCGGCCAGGTCGAGATGCCGTCCCGCGCCTACGTGTCCGCTTTCGGCTTCAAGGGCCCGGACCAGCAGAAGCCGGCCGGCGTGCTCTCCGGCGGTGAGCGCAACCGCCTGAACCTGGCGCTCACCCTCAAGCAGGGCGGCAACCTGCTGCTCCTCGACGAGCCCACCAACGACCTCGACGTCGAGACGCTCTCCTCGCTGGAGAACGCCCTGCTGGAGTTCCCCGGCTGCGCCGTGGTCATCTCCCACGACCGCTGGTTCCTGGACCGGGTGGCCACCCACATCCTCGCCTACGAGGGTGACAGCAAGTGGTTCTGGTTCGAGGGCAACTTCGAGTCGTACGAGAAGAACAAGATCGAGCGACTGGGCGCCGACGCCGCCCGTCCGCACCGGGCCACGTACAAGAAGCTGACCCGAGGCTGACATCCAGCTGTCACGACGGCCCGGCGGACCGCCCTCCCGGGGCGGCCTGCCGGGCCGCGGCCAGCCGTCACCGCCGGCCGTCGCCGAGAAGCGGCGCCGGCGGGCGACCGGACACCGAGGAGAACAACCCGTGGCTCGCCACATCTACGCCTGCCCGCTGCGCTGGTCCGACATGGACGCCTTCGGGCACGTCAACAACGTGGTCTTCCTGCGCTACCTGGAGGAGGCCCGGATCGACTTCATGTTCACCCAGGCCGCCGAGGCCGGCGCCGGGGAGTTCGCCGGCGGCTCGGTGGTGGCCCGCCACGAGATCGACTACAAGCGCCCGCTGGTGCACCGGCCGGAGCCGGTCACCGTCGAGACCCGGGTGACGCGCATCGGCAGCGCGTCGCTGACCGTCTCCTACGACATCAAGGACGTCCACCCGGACGGCTCCGAGACGGTGTACGTCCGGGCCTCCACCGTGGTCGTGCCCTACGACCTGGCCGAAGGCCGGCCGCGCCGGATCTCGCCGGTGGAGCGGGAGTTCCTCTCCCGGTTCATGGACGAGGCCCCGGCCGTCGCGGCAGTCTGAAACTCCCAGGACCCCCGAACCGATTGAGCTGAGCCGCGTTGACCGTCACCGCCCGCCTCGCCCTGACCGACACAGGTGAGGCCGCCGACCTCTCCGCCTTCCTGCTGCGCCTGCTGCGCTTCGACAAGGCGGCGGCCGTGCGGCTGCAGGCGGTCGGCCCCGCCGGGGAGGACGGCGTGCTGGCGGTCTTCGGACGACTGCCGCTGGGCGGCTCCGGCGCGCTGGCGATCCGCACCGCCCGGCTGAGCGGCCTGGACGAGCCGGTCGACCTGACCGTCTCGGCGGGCCAGTTGCTGGACGGCGTGGACGCCGGGGCGGGCGCCGTCGCGCTGCCCGGGCCGGTGACCGGCCCGGCCTGGGCCGGGCTGCTGCCGCCGCGGGCCGGCTGGCGGCCGGTCGGGGCCCCGCCGGTGGCCGAGGTGTACCCGGAACTGATGGCCGGGGTGCGGGAGTTCCGCGAGCGCAGCGAGGCCGTCCCGGCGCACCACCGCACCCGCGCGGTGCTGGACCAGCTGGCGGACGAGATCTGGTCCCGGCCGGTCGGGGTGCTGCCGGAGCTGCCGCTGCGCGCGGTGCACGCCGCGTACGTGATCGGCTTCCTGAAGCCCGCCGCCCCGCTCTCGGTGCACCGGGCTGGCGGCTGGCTGCGGCTGAGTGCTCCGGCGGGCTCGGTGGTGGTGCGGACCGTGGCCGCGCCGGGCGCGGGGCTGGGGCTCAGCCCGCTGCGGTAGCAGCGGCAGGCCGGCTCAGCCCGGGGTGTTGACCATCGAGGCGGCGGCGTAGGTCAGGTAGTCCAGCAGCTGCTGCTCGTGCTCGGCGGGCAGCTCCAGGCTGGTCACGGCCGCCCGCATGTGCGTCATCCAGGCGTCGTGCGCGGCCTTGTCGACCTTGAACGGCGCGTGCCGCATCCGCAGCCGCGGGTGGCCGCGCCGCTCGCTGTAGGTGCGCGGGCCGCCCCAGTACTGCATCAGGAACAGCGCCATCCGCTCCTCGGCCGGGCCGAGGTCCTCCTCGGGGTACATCGGCCGCAGCAACTCGTCCTGGGCGACGCCCTCGTAGAAGCGGCGGGTGAGGAGCCGGAAGGTCGGCTCACCGCCGACCTGCTCGAAGAAGGTCTCCTCGCTGAACGTGCCTCGTCCGATTTCAGTCACCCGACCATGGTCGCAGACGCCGACGGGGTCGTACACCGGGACCAAAGGCGTACGACCCCGCGGGGTTCGGCGGTCAGTGGAGGCGGTCAGTGAGGTGACCGGCGGGCGACGGTCAGGCGTCTTCCCACTTGAACAGCTTCCAGGCGATGCCGGTGAAGACGGCCGCGAAGAGCAGCAGTCCGCCCATGGTGGGCAGTGCGTCCATCACGCCGCCGCCGCGGGTCAGGACGGACTGGGCGGCCGACACCAGGTGCTTCAGGGGCATGACCTGGGAGACGGTCTTCAGCCAGCCCGGGGCGCCGTCCAGCGGGAAGAACGAGCCGGACAGGAAGGACATCGGCAGCACGATCAGCTGGGAGATGCCGTTCGCCGCCTCCTCGGTCTTGGCGACCGAGCCGGCCAGCAGGCCGATGGACATGAAGGCGAGCGTCGCGCAGGCCACCAGCGGGAGGACCAGCCACCAGTTGCCGGTGAGCTTGAGCCCGAAGAAGCTCGTCGCGACCACCAGGAAGACGGTGGTCTGGAGGAAGGCGGTCAGCAGCGAGACCACGATCCGGGAGCTGACGACCGTCCCGGCGCTGATCGGGGCCAGCCGCAGGCGGCGCAGCACCTTGGACTTGCGCCAGCCGACCAGGGTCAGCGCGGCGCCGAACACCGCGCCGGTGGCGACGGCCCAGCCGAGCAGGCCTGGGGTGAGGTACTGGATCGGCTTGAGCGACTTGTCCTCGACCTGCTGGGCGTCCACCACGTAGGCCGGCGGCTTCCCGGTGGCCGCCTGGTTGGCGCCCTGGACCACCGAGTCGACGATGCCCTGGAGCGCTCCGGCGCGGACCTGGTCGGCGGCGGTGTAGCGCAGCTCGAGCTTGCCGTCCGGTCCCTGCTCGATCATCGCGTCGAAGTCGCCCTTGCGGACCTTCTCCAGCGTGCCGGCCTCGTCGTCGGTGCGGGTGATGGTGAGGACCTTGTCGAGCTCGGTGCGGGCCTCGCCCTGCATCGAGTCGAACAGCTTCACCGCGCCGACCTGGGCCACCTTGGCGTGCGGGCTGCTCGAGCCCTTGGTCACGCTGCCGAAGAACACCAGGAACACCAGCGGGAACAGCAGGATGAAGAAGGTCGCGGTGCGGTCGCGCTTCATCCCGAGGAGCATCGCGCGGGACAGGCTCCAGAACGCGCTGACCCGTTCCCGCCCGTCGGCGGCGCCGGCCGACCCCCCGCGCGGGGCGGGCACCTTCGGCTCGGTGGAAGTGGTGGTGGTCACGCGCGGAACTCCCGTCCGGTCAGCTGGAGGAAGACGTCCTCCAGGGTGGCGCCGCGCACTTCGAGGCCGCGCAGCGCGTTCTGCTCGGCCAGCACGCTGAGAACCGGGGCCGGAAGGCGGGTGGAGACGGAGAGCGAGACGGTGTCGTCCTCCAGGGTGGCGACGTCGGCGCCGGCCGCGGCCAGCAGCTCGCGGGCCCGTTCGACCGGCAGCTGGCCGGAGGCCACGCTGATCCGCACGGTGTCGTCGATCTCGCGGATCAGCGCCGCCGGGGCGCCGGTGTGCAGGATCCTGCCGTGGTCCATGATCGAGACCCGGTCGCAGAGCACCTCGGCCTCGTCCAGGTAGTGGGTGGTCAGGACGACGGTGCGGCCCTCGTTGTTGATGTCCCGCAGGAGGTCCCAGAGGTTGCGGCGGGACTGGGGGTCGAGGCCGGTGGTGGGTTCGTCCAGGAAGACGAGCTCCGGGTCGTGGGCCAGCGCGCAGGCTATCGACAGGCGCTGGGCCTGGCCGCCGGACATCTGGTCGGTGAGGGTCTCGGTCTTGTCGGCGAGGCCGACCCGCTCCAGCATCGCGTCGGCCCGCTTGGGGCCGACCCCGTAGAACGACGCGAAGGTGCGGATGGTCTCCCGGGCCGTCAGTTTCCGGAAGAAGGCGGAGGCCTGGAACTGAACGCCGATCCGCGGCAGCAGCTTGGGGTTCCGCGGCCAGGGGGACATCCCCAGCAGCTCGACCCGGCCCTCGTCGGGCTTGCGGACCCCTTCCAGGATCTCCATGGTGGTGGTCTTCCCGGCGCCGTTGGGGCCCAGGATCCCGTAGAACTCGCCGGCCTCGACGGTGAACGACACCCCGTCGACGGCCTGCACATCCCCGTACCGCTGGCGGATGCCGTCAGCGGATATAGCAGCAGTCATGAGGCCAGAGAATAGGGCTTTCGAGGCGTCTTGTGCACACCGCGGACCGGGATTTGCGGATTTCCTGAGGAAGGCATGAGAAAACCGGGCCGGGCGGAATTATCGAATTCCGCCCGGCCCGGCCGCAGTTGTCCCTGACGCGACCTCAAACCGCAGGTCAGGCGCGGTGCACGGTGATCGTCGTCCAGGCGCCGATGTGGATCCGGTCGCCGTCGTTCAGCGGGACGGCGGTGTGCGGGGAGATCGGTTCCGCGCCGCCGTTCACGGTGGTTCCGTTGGTGGAGTCCTGGTCCACCAGCACCCAGCTGCCGTCCGCCTGTTCGGCGAGCAGCGCGTGCTGGTGCGAGGCGCCCGGGTCCTCCGGCGGTACCGACAGGTCGATCTCCGGGACGGTGCCCCGGTGCTGGCTGCGCCGGCCGATCCGCAGCTGGCCGCGGCCGGTCAGCGGGATGCGGCGCTCGGGGCAGTACGGCGGGAAGAACAGGCCGGCCGCCTCGGGGCCGCTGCGGGCCATCATGTCGGTGAAGTAGTCGCGGTCGGCCGAGACCACCGCGATCCAGTTGGCCCGGACCGGCTCGGCCTGGACGGGCTCCGGCTGGGCTCCCGGCTGTGGGTGCGGCGGGGCCAGGTGGAAGGACGTGCCGAAGTCACCGCCGCGGTTGTTCGGGCCGGGGCCGGCGGGCTGGGCGTACACCGGGCCGGAGTCCTCGCGCACCGGGGCCTCGGGGAAGGCGCCCTCCGGCGGCGGGTAGCCGTAGGTGTGCGGGTACTCGGGAGCCGGCGGCTGGTGGGGCTGGGGCTGCGGCGGGACGGGCGGGGCCTGCGGGGGCTGCGCGGTGCCGCCGTAGGCCGCCGGGATGTTCAGCGGCGGGGGCTGGTCCGGGCCGGGCGCGGGCGCGGGTGCGCCGCCGGCCGGCACCTGGCGGCGCGAGGGGGTGGACAGCTCGTAGTCGTAGCCGCACTCCTCGCAGAACCGGCCGGTCTGCGGGCTGCGGCAGATCGGGCAGACCGACAGGCCCTCGGTGAGGCCGTGCGGCGGCGGGGGCGGGACGGCCCCGGGCGGCGGGAACGCGCCTCCCGGCGGCGGCGGGTAGGCGCCGGGCGGGGGGAACGCCCCGGGCGGGGACGGCGGTACGGCCCCGGGCGGCGGGGGCGGCGCACCGAAGGGCGCACCGCCGTGCTGCGGGTGCCCGGCGGCTGCGCCGGACGCGGGGTCGGCGCCGGGCGCTCCCGGGTAGCCCCCGTGGGCGCCCGGCGTCGGGACCGGCGGAGTCATCGGGAAGCCGCAGAAGTCGCACCAGTCCTCGGCCTGCGACTCGTGGCCCCTCGGGCAGATCGGCATCAGGTCCCCCTCGTTTCGGGCCGGTGCGGCGCGGCGTCGCGCCGGGCAGCCGGCCCGGTCACGTCTTCAGCGGTCACTTCGCGGTCACTTCTTCACACGTACCGTCTTGGTCGACCGGGTCTCAAGGGTCATCGAGTCGGCCTCGCTCACGTTCTTACGGAACCGAACCGTACCCTCCTTCGGGTCGACCACGTCCACCACCTTCTGCAGGAGCTTGTAGGTGCCGTCGTTCCCGGTCGCGTGGGCGATCCGGACGGCGGCGCCCAGCTTGGCCGTGGCGGTGTCGACGTCCCCGGCGCGATGGGCCTCCAGGCCCTCCTGGATCGAGGAGGCGAGCTCGGCCTGCCCGGTGTAGTGGGCGACCTGCGGGCTGATCCGGGTGGAGGAGGCCAGGTCGTCCGTCCAGACCGCCTTGACCAGGCCCTGGCCGAGCACCTCGGGGGTGCCGCCGCCGACCTGCGGGGGAAGCACCAGGCTGACCCGGGCGGCGAGCATCTCGTTGCCGACCGAGGCGGCCGGGACCTCGACGCAGACGTGGTAGTCGCGGCTCTCGTCGCCCCAGGAGCCGGTCGGGTAGTCACCGGCCCGGGGGCCGGCCTCGGTGCGGCGCCCGGTGAGGTCCTCGACCGCGGGTGCGACCTGCTTGACGAACTTCACCGTGGCGTTGGCCGGGGTCCAGATCCGCAGCGCGACGTCGGCGACCTGCTTGCCCATCGCGCCGGCCATCATCGAGCGGAAGTCCTCGGCGAGGCCGGAGGGCTCGGCGACGATGTCGGTGGTGCCGAGCAGCGCCGAGGAGATCTTGCGCAGCTCGTCGATCCGCCAGTCGGTGCCCACGCCGCGGCAGTCGGCGGTGAAGTGGCCGGTGACCCGCTCGATGGTGCGGGCCAGGTCCTCCGCCGACTCGTGCTCGTTGTTGCCGTCGGTGAGCAGGATGGCGTGCCGGATGGCGATGTCGCGGCGGGTGAGGAAGAGCTTGTCGGCCTTGGCCAGCCAGGTGCCCATCGCGGTGCCGCCGGCCGCGGTGAGGCGGCGCAGCGACTCCTTGGCCTGCTCCCGGGTGCCCGGCGAGGCGGTCGCCAGGGTGCCGTCGCCGGGGTAGATGTCGCGGGCCTCGTGGGTGCCGGCCACCACGGCGAAGGCGGTGCCGTCGCGCAGGGCGTCGATGGCCGCGGCGGTGGCCTCGCGGGCGCCGTTGATCTTGGTCTTGGGGTAGTCCATCGAGCCCGAGCAGTCGACCAGGATCACCACGGCCGCGTCGGCGTCGCCTCGCTTCGGACCGGCGTCGGTGAGGCCCAGCGGGCGGCCGCCGGAGGTGCCACCGCCGGTGGAGGTGACGGTGACGATGGCGTTCACCTCGCGGGCGCCGTCGGCCAGGTACTCGTTCTGGAAGATCTCCACATCGAACCTGGGCAGGTTCGGCTTCGCCAGTGTTGCCATGGGGCGGTGGCTCCCGTCGGGTGAGGGGTGGATGCGATCGGGTCGGTGGGGCGGTCCGGCGGGCCGGCGGTGCGGCGGACGAGGGCCGTCGGGCCGGCGGCGGACGGCCGGTCAGGCGGTCGGCGGCTGCGGCGGCTGCGGCGGGACGGGCGGGGCGACGGGCGGTGCGGGCGGGGCCGGGGGAGCCGCCGGGGGTGCGGGCGGCGCCGGCGGGGCGGCCGGGGCGCCCGTGACCGGGGGCAGCGGTGCGGCGGGGGAGCCGATCACCGGGAGGTCCGGCAGGGTCGGCTCGTAGTCCGGGTCGTCCTCCGGGGCGCTCTTGGCGGTGGCCGGGGTGATCACCTTCAGGTTCAGCGCGGTCGGCGTCTCCTCGACCTCCTCGACGGAGGCCGTCGGCGGGTCGATCGGCAGCACCGCGACGGTGATGTTGTCGTGCCCGCCGGCCGCGACCGCGAACTTCACCAGCGTCTGCGCCGCCGCGAGCGGCTCGGTGCGGGCGTCCGGCCGGACGTAGTACGCCAGGTCGGTGGCCGCCTCGGCGTAGTTCCACAGCCCGTCGGTGCAGATCAGCAGCACCCCGGGGACGTGCGGGGTGAAGTCGAGGGTGTGCGGCACGACCTCCTCGGCGTCGGCGCCGAGCCAGCCGGTGATGGCGTGGGCGCGCGGGTCGGCGTACGCCTCGGCCTCGCCCATCAGCCCGGCCTCGACCATCCGGGCCGCCCAGGAGTCGTCCTGGGTGAGCCGGAAGGGGACGGCGGTGGCACGGTCGTCCGGGATCCAGTACGCCCGGGTGTCGCCCACCCAGCCGATGGTGATCCGGCCGCCGGCCGCTATGGCGCTGACGAAGGTGCAGGCGGGCGCGTTGACGTCGGGGCGGGCGGGTCCGGTGCCGTCGGTGGCGAGGTCGGCGACGGCCTTGGCGGCGTCGGCGACGGCCGCACGCATCGCCTCCTCCGGGTCCCGGCCGGCCTCCAGCGAGGTCAGCAGGGATTCCGACGCGGCGTCGACGGCGGTCTCCGAGGCCTCGTCGGGCCGGTCGGAGGAGGAGACGCCGTCGCACACCACGGCGACCACGACCGGCTCCCCGCCGGGCAGCGAGCTGGCGGCGACGGTGAAGGAGTCCTCGTTGCGGTGGTGGCGCACGCCGCGGTCGCTGACCCCGGCGACGCCCGCGAGCGCCTTCTCCATGTGGTCGCGCGGGCGCGGCTGGGCGCTGCCGCAGCCCTCGCAGTAGCCGTCCTCGGTGACCTGCGGCTGCCCGCAGTTCACGCAGACCGGCCCGCGCTGCGACGGGACGGCCCCCCCGCGGGCGGCGGCCCAGCCGGCGGGCATCGCGCCCGGGGCCGCCCGGCCGTCCCGGCCGGTCCCGCAGCGCCCGCAGAAGGCGTCGTCGGGGTCCATCGGCTCGGAACAGCTCGGGCACTCGGTCTGCTGCGGCATCGGCTACACCCACGTCCTGGGGCGGGCCCGGTTGGCCCGTTCCACCATCTCGATCCTGGTCTCGGCCCGGTCGGCCAACCGGGCGAGTACCCGGTATGACTGTTCCAGGGCGAAGCGCAGTTCCCGCTCCACCGCGGGACGTCCCAGTACCACCAGGTCGACGCCCTGAGGCGCACCGGCCGAACCGGCGCCGACCCAGCCGAGGGCCGCGCCGAGCACCTCGACGGAGAGCTCCTCGCGGCGGCGGTCGTCCAGCCGCAGCGCGGTCAGCTGGTCGGAGCCGGCGGCGAGGTCGGCGGCGAGCGGGTCGGTGACGGCCCGTTCGCGCAGCCGGGCGCGGACGGCGGCGATCCGGGCGGCGGTGTACTGGCTGGAGGTGGCCGGGACGGACTCCAGCACGCGCACCGCGCCGGGCCGGTCGTCCTCGGCGAGGCGGACCCGGGCGAGGCCGAAGGCGGCGCTCAGGTAGGCGTGGTCGGTGGTCCACACCAGGCGGTAGAACTCGGCCGCGTCGCCGCCGTCGCCCAGCAGTTCGGCGCAGATGGCGAGGGCGAGCTTGGGCGCGGCCTCGCCGGGGAAGGCGTCGTAGACCGCGTCGAAGGCCTCGGCGGCGGCCCGGAGGCCGGTTCCGGCGCCGCCTCCGGAGGCGCTGCCGCCGTTGTCGGAGTCGTCCGCGGCCCCGACCAGGGCGACCAGGCCGCGGTACCAGACCACCCGCCAGTCGTCCGGGTGGTCGTGCTCCAGCTCGGCCAGTCTCTCCACGGCCGTGCCGTGGCGGCCGAGTTCGAGCAGGGCGCGCAGCTCGCGCAGCCGGCTCTCGGTCGAGACGGCGGGGGCGCCGCCCAGGGCGACGAGCGCCTCCTCGGGGTCGGTGGCGAGCAGGGTGGCGAGGAAGCCGGCGTTGGGGTCCCCCGGGTCGACCCGGGGGACGGGCAGGGCGAGGGCGGCGGCCGACGGGTCCAGGGCGGCCACCCGGAGCTGCCCGGGCTGAGCGGTGGGCAGCACCAACTCGGTGTCGACGACGCGCAGTTCGGGGCCGAACAGGGTGGACGGCGCGGGCCGGGGCCGGTCGTCCTGGAGGGCCAGGACCTCCCGCAGCACACCGGTGAGCTGGTCGGCCATCTCCTCGGCGGAGGAGAAGCGGCGGGCCGGGTCCGGGTCGGTGGCGCGTACCAGGAAGCGGTAGTACGACTCGTACTTGGCGAAGACCTCGACGTCCTCGGGGCCGGGCAACGAGTCGCGGTAGGTGGTGCTGTAGCCCTGGAAGTCGAAGGTGAGCACCGCGAGGGTGCGGGCCACGGTGTAGAGGTCGGAGGCGGGGGAGGGGCCGTCGGTGGCGATCTCCGGGGCCTGGTAGCCGATGGTGCCGTAGATCGGGCCGTCGTCGTCGAAGCGGCGGACCGCGCCCATGTCGATGACCTTGAGCGTGTCGCCGCTCTGGATCACGTTGTCGATCTTGAAGTCGCAGTAGACCAGGCCCCGGCCGTGCAGGTAGCCCAGCGCGGGCAGCGCCTCCAGGGCGTACGCGATCGCCTGCTCGACCGGCAGCGGCTCGCGCCGGCCGTCCGGCGTGCGGCGGTCGTTGGCGATGTCCTTGAGCGACTTGCCGCCCACGAACTCCATCACTATGTAGCCGTCGGTGGAGCCGGTGCGCAGGTCCGGGTGCTCGGCGAAGTTGATGATGCGGACGATGTTCGGGTGGTCCACCTCGGCCAGGAAGCGCCGCTCGGCGACGGCAGCGGCGAGCGCGTCCTCGTCACCGGTGTCCAGCAGGCCCTTGAGCACCACCCACTTGTCGTTGACCCGCCGGTCCACCGCCAGGTAGATCCAGCCGAGCCCGCCGTGCGCCAGGCAGCCGACCACCTCGTACTGCCCGCCGACCAGGTCGCCGCGGCGCAGCTTGGGCGTGAAGGAGTACGGCGTGCCGCACTTGGTGCAGAAGCCGTCCGGGCGGCCCGGCTGGCCGTTCTTCGCCCGGCCCACCGGGGCCTCGCACTTGGAGCAGAACCGCTTGCGCTCGGGCACCTCGGGGTTGGCCAGCACGGCCTGTGCCGGGTCGGCCGTCGCCACCGTCGGCACGGTGACCAGGCCGGCGCCCAGCCGGTTGCGGGTGCCCGCGCTGACGCTGCCGCGGGTGGAGCGCACCGAGACCGAGCGGCTGCTGCCGGTGCGGGTCGAGCGGTGCGAGCGGGAGCGGCCGGACATCGAGCGGGCGGAGCCGGTGCGGGCCGACAGCGAGCGGACCGAGCCGCTGCGCGCGGAGTCCGGGGCGACCCGGGCGGACGGGACGTAGGGCTGGGTGACGCCGGTGTCGGCGCCGGGCGGGGTCAGTCCGCACTCGTCGCAGTAGCCGTCCGCGTCGATGGTGCCCGCGCAGTCCCGTGGGCACGGGGAACCGGGGCCGGCGGCGGTCGGCGGGGGTGCGGTCGTTCCGCTGGTGCCCGCGGGGGCCACCGTGGAGGTCCCCGCCGGGGCCAGCCCGCACTCGTCGCAGTAGCCGTCGGCGTCGATCCTGCCGTTGCCGGAGCAGTCCGGCCGTACGCACACCTCGCCCATCAACCTCAGCCCCCCTGTACCTGTCCGTCGACCGGCGTCTGGCCGGCCGCCTCGTGTGCCTGTGCGCCCTGTCGTGCCTGCGCGCCCTCGTGTGCCTGCGCGCCGTCGGAGGTCTCGGCCCGGGCCGGGCGCAGCGACTGCTGGAAGCGGGCCACCGCGGCGGCCGCCGCCCGCAGGTCGCAGGGCGCGCTCCACAGCAGCCAGCGCGCCTTCTCGTACCGCTCGATCACTTCCGGGTCCTCGGCGACCCGCATCCGGGCCGCCATCGCCTTGTAGGCGTCCAGCCGGCCGCGCAGTTCGGCCCGGACGGCCAGCGGCTGGGTGACCTCGGTGAGCGACTGCCGGGCCCGGGCCAGCTCCTTGGCGGCGGCGTCCTCCAGCGCGTCGAGCAGCGGCGCCAGCCGGCCCCACTGCCCGCCCTGGCGCAGGTCCAGCGCGGTGACGATCCGTTCGCGCAGCGCCGAGGCCGGGCCGGGCACGGCCGGGACGTCGCTGGAGGCTATCTTCGCCAGCACCTCGCCGCGCGCCCGGCGGGCCTCGGCCAGGGTGGCGTCGGCCCGCTGGAGGAGGTCGCCGACGCCCTGGAGGCGCTCCTCGGCGTCGTCGCGCAGCCGCAGCAGGTTCTCCAGCTCCAGCCGGACGCCGTCCAGCGCCCGCCCGGCCCGGTCGAAGCGTTCGGTGTCCACCACCCCGGAGGGCGTGGCGAAGGCCTCGCCCTCCGGCACCGTGCCGCGCTGGGCGGGCACCCGGGCCGGGCGCCACAGCGCCAACGGGTCCTCGCGGACCTCGGTGCGCAGCTCGGTGAGGTCGTGGGCCAGTCCGGTCAGGTCGTCGCCCAGAGGGTGGCCGCCCACGCGCACGCCGAGCGAGGCGGCCAGGGTCTGCACCCGGTGCAGTTCGGCCAGCAGCAGGTCGATCCGGGCCGGCAGCGCCGACCAGACCGCGTCGGCGGCGCTGACCACCTCCAGCACGGTGGCGTACCAGGAGTTCATCCGGGCCATCAGCGTGTCCAGGCTGACCCGTTCGACCAGCTTGGCGGGCGCGCCCAGCAGTTGCGGCCCGTCCGGCAGCGCGCCTCCCGGGACGGTCACCGCGTCGCCGGTCAGCAGCTCGCTCAGCTCGGCGAGTTCGGGATTGCCGGGCTTGGCCTTGCGGGCCCGGACCGCGCGGGCCGAGGCGAGCGCCTCGGAGTAGCGGTCGAACAGCGCCCAGAGCAGCGGCAGGCCCTTGCCGGCGACGGACCAGCGCTCCAGGGTGCGCCCGCTCAGTTCGGCGCCGTCCAGCAGCCGCAGGCCCGGGTGGTCCTGGAGGGCGAGCAGCGCCGACTCGACCGCGTCCCGCTCCGCACCGAGGCGCGCGAGCGCGCGGTCCACCTCCTCCCGGCTCAGTACCGGGCCAGCCGATGCCGCCACCGCGGTGTCCTTCCTTCCTCGCGCGGGCCGCCGTCGCGTGCGACGGGCGGTCCCGCGACAGCCCCCGTGCCCACCACCGGTCTCCCCGTGGTGATCGTCCCGAACCCTAGCCGGTGGGCGTCCGGGCGGTGCGGGCGCGGGGCGTCAAGACGGCGTCAACACCCCGCGTCCGCACTGGTCCGTACCCGTCCGTACCGGCGCCGGCCTCAGTGCGGGACCGGCCAGTAGTGCTCGGCGTCGTTGAGCATGTAGGGCTTCAGCCAGCGGTCGTAGCTGCGCGCCCACTCGCCGCCGGCGTGGTAGTCGGCCAGCACCTGGTTGACCCGCGCGGTGAGGTCCGGGCTGCTCTTGAGCATGGCGACGCCGATCACCTCCGGCTGCACGTCGCCGTCCACGATGCGCACGGTCTGGTCCTGCGCGGCCTGACCGGCCGCCAGGCCGTCGTCGGTCATGGTGGCGTCGATCCTGCCGAGCTGCATCAGGACCAGGCAGTCCAGCTGGTTCTCCACGACCGTCAGGTGGGCGCCGGCGTCCTTCTTGGCGCCCTTGGCCGGGTCGAGGACGTCGGCGGCCGTCGACCCCTTGGCGACGCAGACGTTCTTGCCGCCGATCGCCTCGTCGAGGTTCTTCGCCGAAGAGGTCTTCGGGACCAGCACCCGCTGGGAGATGCTGAAGTACGGCTTGGAGAAGGCCACTTCGTCCATCCGCTTGCAGCTGATGGTCATGGTGCGGACGATCAGGTCGACCCGGCCCTGCTGCACCGCGTCGGACCGGTCGGCGGTGGCCACCGGCTTGAGCACCACCTTCTCCGGGTCACCCATGATGGCGGTGCCGATCGCCCGGGCCAGGTCGATGTCGAAGCCCTCGATCTGACCGGTGTTGGGGTTGCGGGCGCCCCAGCGGTAGCTGTTCTGGTCCACGCCGATCACCAGGCTGCGCCTGGCCTTGATGGCCTTCACCGCCGGGCCGTCCACCGAACTCGGCGGCACGCTGGCGTAGATGTCGCAGGCGTCGGACTGCGTCTGCTGTTCCTGCGACTGCTGGACGGCCCGCGGCGCGACGGTCGCGGCGGCCGGCGCGGCGCCGGAGGGGCCGCCCCCGCCGAGCACGGCCGCGCAGGCCGCCAGCACTGCCAGCGCCGCGGCGCTCCTGGTCGGTACGGTTCTGCTGCGCATCTCTCCCGTTCCCTCCTTACCGGTACTCGGCGAGTCGTCGGCCCAGGCCGCGCAGCGCGGCGGCCGCGGCCACCAGGCCGAGCACCGCGGCCGCACCGGCCGCCAGGCGGAGGTCCCCGGCGGTGCCGTCGGCGGCGGCCCTGAACCGGGCCTGTTCGATGTCGGCGGCCTGGGCGAGCGCCCGGTCGGTGCCGTTGAAGGCGGCGTCGGCGGTGTCGGTGGTGTCGGTGGCCGACACCGTCTTGTTCAGGGCGCCCTGGTAGTCGGCGTTGGTCACCTCGGCCGTGTGCGCGGCGGCGTAGCGGTCCTGCCAGGAGTCGTACTGGTCGGCGGCCGCAGCCAGGGACTGGTCGGCGTCGCGCGGTGCGAGGGCCAGAGCGTTCGGCAGGGAGCCGCTGCGCCGCCGCATCGGGGTCGACTTCCCGGCGGTTCCGGCCAGGCGCTTGGTGGCCTCCGCGTACTGCCCGTTGTACGTGGCGGTGGAGCCGCGCGCGACCAGGTTCAGGTTCTCCGCCAGCCGGGCGGTCAGCACGTCCACCCGGGCCGTGTTGAGCGCCCGCAGTGGGGTCGCGCCGTCGTGGTCGCTCTCCTCCAGGGCCGAACCGGTGGTCAGCCCGGCCACGGCGAGCCAGAGCGTGCCCGCCAGGACGGCGGCGGTGGCGCCCAGCAGGCCGATGTTGAACACCCGGTTGGTGCGGCGGAACAGGGTCACCTGTACCCACCCCAGCGCGGCCAGGGTGAGCACCGCCAGGCCGTACGCGCCCCACGGCACCGCCCGGGCCGCGGCGTAGTCGTCCGCCAGTTCCCTGGTCTCGATGGTGTTCAACTCGGCGGCGGCTGGCAGCAGGACGGTCTGCATCTGCTCGGAGGCGTACCGCAGGTAGGCGCCGCCGAGCGGGATTCCCTGCCGGTTGTCGGCCCGCGCGGATTCCACCAGACCGGCGTACACCGGGAGTTGCTGGTTCAGCCGGGAGAGTGAGTCTTGGGCCGGGGAGGTCGCGGTGGTCCGGGCGGCGGCCTGGGAGATCAGCTTGGCGGCCTGGGCGAGGTCCTGCTCGTAGCGGGCCCGGACGTCCTTGGGTTCGGCGCCGGCCAGCAGGAAGCCGGAGGCCGCGGTGGTCGCGGCGTCGGCCAGCGAGCGGTGGATCTCGGCCGCGTCCCGGGTCAGCGGCTGGCTGTACGAGACCACCCGGTCGGCGGCCGACGCCCTGGTCTCCAACTGCCAGGCGGTGAGCCCGCCGAAGGCCACCGTGAGGACCGCGAGCACCACCCCGGCCAGCCGCAGCCGGCCCGGGGGCGTGCGGGTGGCCTGCGCCAGCCGGGCGCGTACGCCGCGGACGGGTGCGGCTGGCCGGGGCTTGTTCGTCGGCGTGCCACCCGGTCCGGGTCCCGGGAGGCCGGGCGGCGCCGCACCCCGTGCCGCTGCCGCCGGTGCCGCCCCCGGTACGGCCGGTGGCGCGCTCGGCCGTGCCGGGAACGCGGCGCCCGGAGTGCCGTTGCCTACTGGTGTTGCCACCCGCCTCATCCTCCCCTGGGGCCGGACCCGACACCCGGGGCCCGACCGATGGCAGCAGTATGGCCGTGACTCCCCGCGGCCACACCCGACTTGCGCGGATCTTGAGCATGTCGTGCACGGTTTCGGCACGCTCCCGCACGGCTCGTACCGTTCGTACCGGCTCGCGCGGCGTCGGGTCGGCGCGCAGCGGTACGGGCCGGCCGGTGGCCGGCCCGTACCGGTGCGTCGTGCCTCCAGGCCCGGTCCGGCCGTACGGAGAGGTGGCGATGGGTGCGACGCGGGCGGTGCCCCGCACGGTTGCGCGCCGCGCTGATCCCGGGTGCGGCACCCCGCCCCTCCGTACCATGGGCCCCATGCGACTGCTTGGAACGATCTCGCCCGACCGCCCGCTGCTCGTCGTCGCGGTCCGCGAGGAGGCCGCCCACCTCGACGACCGGCTGCCCGTGCTGCTCACCGGGATCGGGAAGGTCAACGCCACCGCGGCCCTGGCCACCGTGCTCGCCCAGGGCGAGCAGCCCTCCGAGGTGATCAACCTCGGCACCGCCGGCGCGCTGCGCCCCGGCTGGGAGGGCGTCCACCACGTCGTCCAGGTGATCCAGCACGACCTGAACAGCGAGGCCCTGCGGGCCCTGACCGGCCGCAGCTACGGCACCCCGCTGGTCGTCGGCAGGGGCGACGGCCCGGTGCTGGCCACCGGCGACCTGTTCGTCGACTCCCCGGCGGCCAAGGAGCGGCTGGCCGAGCACGCCGACCTCGTCGACATGGAGGGCTACGCCGTCGCCACCGTCGCCCACCGGGCAGGGGTGCCGGTGCGGCTGGTCAAGTACGTCAGCGACGAGGCCGGGGACGGCGCGGGGCACACCTGGCGGGAGTCGGTCGACGACTGCGCCCGGCACCTCGCGGACTGGGTGCGCACCCAGGGCTGGTGACGGTGCGTCGGGTCGGCGCGAGTGGCTAGGGTGGCGCGGTGAACGAGAACACCGCGCCCCTTGGCGCTGCGCCGAGCAAGCTCTCCGACAGCCGTCCGCCGACGGTGAACGCCGACGAGCGGACCACCCTGCTGGCCTTCCTCGACTACCTGCGCGAGGCCGTGATCGCCAAGGTCGAGGGCCTCGGTGACGAGGACGCCCGGCGCCCCGGCGTCGCCTCCGGCACCAGCCTGCTGTGGCTGGTGCGGCACCTGACCGTGGTCGAGCACAACTGGTTCGAGTGGGCCTACGGCGGACTGGGGGAGGAGCCCTTCGACAGCGAGGAGGCCGCGTCGGCCGACCTCACGGTGGCCGCGGCGGTCGCCGCCTACCGGGACGCGATCGCCCGGGCGAACGCGGTGGCCGCGGCCGCCCCGGACCTCGACCGACCGGGTGCGCGCTCGCTGCGGCCGGACGCCGTCGAGGGGCCGTCGCTGCGCTGGGTGCTGGTGCACATGATCGAGGAGACCGGCCGGCACGCCGGGCACGCGGACATCATCCGCGAGCAGCTGGACGGGGCCGTCGGGCGCTGAGCGCGGCAGGGGCGGCCGGAACCCCGGCCGCCCCGCGCTGGTGAGGGTCAGTCCCGGAAGGCCGAGAGGTCGAAGGAGGCCAGCCGCTCCGGGTCGACGATCACGTCGATCGCGGCGATCGCGCCGTCCACGACGGTGAACGCCATGACCGACAGTGCCCGGCCGTTGTCGCCGATGACCACCGCGCCCGCGGTGCCGTTGACCAGTGCCGGGCGGGCGAACGGTGACAGCTTGCCCCACAGGACGGCCTGCCCCGCCACCGTCCCCGCGCCGGTGAGCACCACGGTGTGCCGGGCCTGGCCGGCCCCGCCGTCCGAGCGCAGCACCACGTCGGGGGCGAGCACCGCGAGCAGGGCGTCCAGGTCGCCGTTGCGGGCGGCGGCGAAGAAGGCGTCCACGGCGAGGCGCTGGCGGCCCTGGTCCGGGTCGGGCGCGGGTGCCTGCCCCTGCACCTTGCGGCGGGCCCGGCTGGCCAGCTGGCGGGTCGCGGCCGCGGTCTTCTCGATCAGCGGGGCGATCTCCTCGAACGGCACCGCGAACAGGTCGTGCAGCACGAAGGCGACCCGCTCGGCGGGCGACAGCGACTCCATCACCACCATCAGCGCCAGGCCGACCGAGTCCGCGAGCATCACCTCCTGCTCCGGGTCGACCACCCCCTCGCGCCGCAGCAGTGGGTCCGGGATGCGCTCGGGGCCGCTCGCGCCGTCCGGTCCGGTCGGCTGCAACGGCTCCTCGCGGCGCGCGGCGCGGTCGCGCAGCAGGTTCAGGCACACCCGGGAGACCACCGTGGTCAGCCACCCGCCGAGATTGCCCACCTCGGCCGTGTCGGTGCGGTCGTACCGCAGCCAGGCGTCCTGGAGGGCGTCCTCGGCCTCGCTGATCGAGCCGAGCATCCGGTACGCGACCGCGCGCAGGTGCGGGCGGTGCTCCTCGAAGAGCGCGGTCCGGGCAGATCCGTCGTCCACCGTGTCACTTTCCTTCGTCACCTCGGGTCAGGGCAGCAGAGCCACCCAACAGCGGGGGCGGCCGGGGATCAACTCCCGGCCCGGGACGAAACGGAGACGATCGTGACGAACGACCCGGTACTGGTCACCGGCGGCACCGGCACCCTGGGCCGGCAGGTCGTACCGCTGCTGCGCGCAGCGGCCCTGCCGGTGCGGGTGCTGAGCCGGAGGGAGCGGGACGGAGTGACGGCGGACGGCGTGACGCACGTGCGCGGTGACCTGCTCGGCGACGCGGCCGAGGCGGCCGCCCGGCTGGACGAGGCGCTCGCCGGCGTCGACACCGTGCTGCACCTCGCGGGCGGTCCCAAGGGCGACGACGAGGCGACGCGTCGCCTCGTCGCGGCCGCCCGGCGGGCCGGGCCGACGGTGTACGCGATGGACGAGCTGGTCCGGGCGTACCTGGCCGCGCGGGGCCGCAGCCGCCGGCGGCTGCCCGTACGGGTGCCGGGAAAGGTCGGGCGCGCGTACCGGGCAGGGGCGAACCTCAACCTGGCCGGGGCCGAGCACGGGCGGCGCACCTGGGAGGAGTTCCTGGCCGAGCGGCTCGCGGCCTGAACCCACGAGGCACGTCCTAGGCTGGCCGCCATGTCCTTCCTCCAGCGCCTCCGGGCCACCCCCGCCACCGTCGACTACCTGCTCTGGCCGGGGGACTTCTCCCTCGACGCCTACTCGCACGTGGAGGAGGTCGTGCTCGCCTCCGGCGAGGCCCTGGAGGAGGTGGCCAAGTGCGGCGCGGGCGGCACCTTCTTCCTGTGCGGCGAGGGCGGCGACGAGCGGCCGGTCCTCTACGCCGACTCCGAGGGCAGCGCGGCGCTGCTGGCGGTCGGGCTCGAGGAGATGGTCCGGCTGCTGCTCGCGGTGCCGTGGTGGCGGGACTGCCGGCGGCTGACCGAGGAGGAGAGCACGGAGGCGGCCGAGGACTACCTGGCCGACGAGCCCGACCTGCTCGCCGACCGGGACGCGGCCGCCGCCGCGATCGGTCTCGAAGTGCCCACCGTCGCCGAGGCATTGGCGCGGCTGCGGGAGATCGCCCTCGGCCTCGGGCCGTCGTACACGCTGCTCAACGCGGTGGAGGGCAACGCGTACGAGCCGATCTTCAGGCCTTAGCGGAAGCGGGGCCCCTGAGGCGGTCGGCCAGGGCGCGGGCCGCAGTGGCCTCCGGGGTGCCGGTGGCGGCGAGGTGGGCGAGCAGGCGGAGGACCCGGCCGTCGATCGTGACGTTGCCGCCGATCTCGTTGCTCATGGCGTTCCCTCCACGGCTGATCGACGAATAGCCGAAGCCCAACCGGACGGGGTCAGAGGAGGCGGCGCAGGAGACGGGACTTGAGGGGGGTGAAGGGCGGATAGGCGGGGCGGAGGGGGTCGGCGAGGAGGGGCTTGTCGAGGACGGACTTGGTGTGGCTGAAGGTGTCGATGGAGTGGGCGCCGTGGTAGCGGCCGAGTCCGCTCTCGCCGACGCCGCCGAAGGGCAGGCCGGGGACGGCGATGTGGGCGTTGGGGACGCCGAAGGCGAGCGCACCGGAGGAGGTGGCGGCGGTGAGGCGGCGCTTGGTGGCGGCCGAGGCGGTGAAGGCGTAGAGGGCGAGGGGCTTGTCGCGGGCGGTGATGAAGGCGATCGCGGCGTCGAGGTCGGGGACGCGGATGATCGGCAGGACGGGCCCGAAGATCTCCTCGCGCATCACCGGGGCGTCCGGGTCGACGTCGGCGAGGACGGTCGGGGCGAGGTAGCGGTCGGCGCGGTCGTGGTCGCCGCCGGTCACGAGGCGGCCGTCGGAGAGCAGGGCGGTCAGGCGGTCGTGGTGGCGTTCGTTGACGATGCGGCCGTAGTCGGGGCTGGTGGCCGGGTCGGTGCCGTACATCTCGCGGATGGCGGCGGTGAGGTGGGCTTCCAGAGCGCTCGCGGTGCCGCCGATGGCGAGGACGTAGTCAGGGGCGACGCAGGTCTGGCCGGCGTTCATGAACTTGCCCCAGGCGATCCGGCGGGCGGCCGTGGCGAGGTCGGTGCCGGGTTCGACGACGACGGGGCTCTTGCCGCCCAACTCCAGGGTGACCGGGGTGAGGTGGCGGGCCGCGGCGGCCATCACGATGCGGGCGACGGTGCCGTTGCCGGTGTAGAAGACGTGGTCGAAGCGTTGTTCCAGCAGGGCGCTGGTCTCCGGCACGCCGCCCTCGACGACTGCGACGGCCTGCCGGTCGAGGGTTCGGGGCAGCCAGTGGGCGATGGCGGCCGAGGTGGCGGGGGCGAGTTCGCTGGGCTTGACCACCGCGCAGTTGCCCGCGGCGAGTGCGCCGACCAGCGGGGCGAGGGCCAGCTGCAGCGGGTAGTTCCACGGGCTGATGATCAGTACGGTGCCCAGCGGTTCGCGGACCGTACGGGCCCGGGCGGGCTGGAGTGCGAGTGGCACCGGGATGCGGCGCGGGCGCAGCCAGCGGTCGAGGTGGCGCAGGGTGTGGTCGATCTCGTTGATCGTGAAGCCGATCTCGGTGGTGTACGCCTCGGCGGCGCTCTTGCCGAGGTCGGCCTCGAGGGCAGCCGTGAAGGTGGCTTCCTGTTCGACCAACAGGCGGCGCAGGGCGCGCAGTTGGGCCTTGCGCCAGGCGAGGGGACGGGTGCGGCCGGTGGCGAAGGCGGCGTGGAGGCGGGAGACGGTCGCGGCGGTGTCGTCGCCGGTGTTCTCGGCGTTGCCGGGGTTCTCGGGATCGCCGGTGGGCGTGACTTCGACGGAGAGGCTCATACCGCCGAGCGTAAACGAAACGAAACGATTTCGTTTCTTGTTTTCGGTAAACTTCACGGCATGACGCACGGCACGCCCCCGCCCCACCCCGCCGAACCCGCGCCCGCCCCGCGCCGGGGCCGCCCCCGCGACGCCGCCCGCGACCGGGCCCTGCTGGACGCCACGCTGGCCGTGCTCACGGCGAACGGCTACGGCGGGCTGACCACCGCCGCCGTGGCGGCCCGGGCCGGGGTCTCGACCGCGACCCTCTACCGCCGCTGGTCCTCCAAGGAGGAACTGGTGATCGCCGCCGCCGCGCTCCACGGCGAGAGCTCGTACGAGCAGCCGGGCACCGGCACCCTGGAGGGCGACCTGCGGGTCGTCCTGCGGGACAAGGCCGCCGCCATGACCGGCGAAGCCGGTCGCCTGATCCGCGCCCTGATCGGCGAGGCCGCCCACAACACCGCCCTGGCCGAGGCGCTGGTGACGGCCTTCCTCCAGCCGCTGTACGGGAGGGTGGCGGAGGTGGTCCGGCGGGCCGTCGAGCGCGGCGAGATCCCGCCCGTCGACGGGGTGGACCTGCTGGGCGAGGTGGTGGTCGGCCCGGTGATGACCCACTTCCTGCTCACCCCGCGGCTGCCCGAGGACGTCGACGAGGCCGCCGCCCGCGAGACCGCCGACCGCCTGCTGCCGTTCGCCCTGCGGGCGGTGGGTGGGGTGTCGTCAACCTGAACTCCCGTTCGACATGAGGGAGTTCCGTGTCGGACGGCAACGCCGACCGTGTGCGCGGTGGTGGTGCGGGGCGTTCCGAGGGGTGCCCAGGGCTCAGCGGGCGAGGGTGAGGCCCAGGGTGGCGGCGGCCAGGGCCAGGTAGCCGACGGGGAAGTGGACGTTGTGGATGACCCGGGTGCGGAGGTGGGTGGCCACGGCGCCGACGTAGAACAGCACCAGCCCGACTGCGGCCGCCACGCCCAGCGGCGGGACGGCGACCAGGCCGAGCAGCAGTCCGGCGGCGCCGGCCATCTTGAGCGAGGCCAGCCACGGGACCCACTCCGGTTTGACGTTCACCTCGGCCGAGTTGGCCAGGACGAACTCGGCCTTGGCGAAGTCGGCGGCGGCGATCGCGCCGTTGGCGGCGACGGCGAGGACGGTCACGATGACGAGGGCGGACGGCATGGGATTCCTTCGTGTGCGTGCGTGCGTGCGGGCGGGCGGGCGGGCGGGCGGGACGGGACTGGACGGGGCGGGGCGGGAGATCGGGAGATCGGGCGGTTTCGCCCCGCCGCCAAGCCTCTTCGGGGTGCTCCCCTCGCGTCCAATACCTGCTTCCATAACCTGGTGGAATGGATGTGGACACCCGGCTGCTGCGCACCTTCGCCGCCGTCGCCGAGGAGGGCAGTCTGACCCGCGCGGCGGAGCGGCTTTACGTCTCCCAGCCCGCGCTGACCAAGCAGATCCGGCAGCTGGAGAGCCTGCTCGGCGTGCCGCTGTTCGTACGCTCCCGGGCCGGGATGGCGCTCACCGTCGCGGGGCGGAGTCTGGCGGCGCGGGTGCCGGGGCTGCTGGCGGAATGGGACGCGGTGCTGCGGGAGACCAGGAGCGCGGCGAGCCGGGCGGAGCGGGTGCTGAGGGTCGGCTTCCTGGCCAGCGCCGCCAACGAGGCGACGCCGGGCATCGTCGCCGGGTTCACCGCCCGCCACCCCGGCTGGCGGGTCGAGATGCGGCACACGGCCTGGTCGGACCCGACGGCGGGTCTGGCCGCCGGGGAGGCCGATGCCGCGCTGCTTCGGCTGCCGTTCCCCGGGCAGGAGCGGCTGCGGGTGGCCGAGCTGTTCGCCGAGCCGCGATGGGTCGCGCTGCCGTCGGCGCATCCGCTGGCCGCGCTGGAGGTGGTCCCGTTCCGCGCGTTGTGGGACGAGCCCTTCGTGGCGGCCCCGGCCGAGACCGGTCGCTGGCGGGACTACTGGGTCGCCGCCGACGAGCGCGAGGGGCATCCCGTCCGCTTCGGCGCGGTCGTCGAGCACCCGGACGACTGGCTGAGCGCCATCGCCAACGGCTACGGCGTCGCTCTCGCCCCGGAGTCCACCGCCCGCTTCTACGCCCGCCCCGGGATCGCCTACCGGCCGGTGAGCGGCGTGAGCCCGAGCCGGATCGGGGTCGCCTGGTCCCCGGCGGACGACGGGAACCCGGTGGTGCGTGACTTCGTGCGGTGCTGCCTGGACGCCGCCGCCCAGGAGTGACCGGTGGCCGTCGAGGAGCGGGAGGAGGGGGAGGGGTGGCAGCCCTCAGCGCCGCCACCCCCCATTGGCTCCTCGGCACCGGGCCGGTGGTTCATTGAGCCAAACCCCGCCTGGGGGTGAAACCGGGTGGGGATCAGAGCGGGGTTCCGCGTGGGCAGGGTCCACTGCCCGGGGCGGACGGACCGCAGGATCCGCTCGAACCCGCCGCTGGCGAGCAGGAACCGGTCGAGGAGCCCGTCGAAGGCGGCGGCAGCGGCGGCACTGGTCATGCGCCCGTCCTGCGAAGCGGATCCCGCCCGCACCGGCGGCTTTCGGACCTCGCGCCGGGGCTCCTGCCCCGGCCCCGGGTAGGCGCTCCGGAGGCCGGGGTGGGCGCCCCGGGTGCCGTTCAGCCCACGAGGGTCGCGCGCAGGCGCTTCTTGTCCGGCTTGCCGACGGACGTCAGGGGGATCGCGTCGACCAGGTGCAGGGCCTCGGGGGCGTAGATCCGGCCCTTGCGGGCGGTGACGAAGGCACGGACCTCCTCCAGCCGCGGCTGCTGCCCCGGCGCGGGGACGACGGCGACGTGGACGTGCTCGGACTCCTGGGTGTCGCGCACGCCGAACACGGCGCACTGGGCGATCGCCGGGTGGGTGAGCAGCAGGTCCTCGACCTCGGTCGGGTAGACGTGGCCGCCGACGACGATGATCAGGTCCTTGAGGCGGTCGGCGAGGTAGAGGTAGCCGTCGGCGTCGAAGTAGCCGATGTCGCCGGTGTCCAGCCACCCGTCCCGCAGGACCCGGGCGGTGAGCTCGGGCTGCTTCCAGTACCCGGCCATCAGGGTGTCCGAGCGGACGTGCACCTCGCCCTGTTCGCCGGTCGGGAGCACGGTGCCGTCGGCGGCGCGGATCTCCACCTCCACGTCGGGGAAGGGACGGCCGACGGGGAGCGGTCCGTCGTCGCCGAACCGCGCGTGCTCGGCGGGGGCGAGGGCGGCGATCTTCTGCGCCTCCGACATGCCGTAGAGGCTGACCAGGACGGGCCCGAACACCTTGAGCGCCTCGCGGATCCGGGTCGGGGAGGCGGCGCAGCCGCCGTAGTCGAGCCGCTGAAGGCTGGACAGGTCGGTGCGGCCGATGGCCGGGTGGTCGAGGAGCTGGTAGATCAGCGGGGGCAGGACCCACATGTCGGTGATGCGTTCGCGTTCGATCGCGGCGAGCACCTCGCCGGGGTCGAAGGAGCGCTGGAGGACCACGGAACCGCCGCGCTGGAGCGTCACGTCGGAGAGCACCCCGGCGAGGTGGGCCAGGGAGGTGGCGGCGAGGAGGCGGGGCGGTTCGTCCTCGGGGCGGCCGGCGAAGGGCACGTCGAACATGTCGCGGTAGGGGCCGTGCAGGCTCAGGATGCCCTTGGGGATCCCGGTGGTGCCGCCGGTGTGGCGGATGCCGAGGTCGTCGTCGGGGCCGATGCGGACGGCGGGCTCCTCGGCGGGACGGCCGGCGGAGGCGGCGATCACGTCCTCGCCGATGGCGACGCCGGCGCCGTCGGGGCCGGGGCCGGGGCCCAGGGTCAGGACGGCGGGCACGTCGATCAACGGCAGCAACTCGGCGGCGCCCGCGTAGCGTTCGGCGTCGACGAGCAGGACGGTGGTGTCCACGCTGGCCGTGATCTCGGCCAGGACCGGGGCACTCATCCCGTCGTACAGGTTGACCACCCGCGCGCCCGCCAGACCCGCGGCGTAGCGGGCGCTGAGCGCCTCGGCGGTGTTGCCGGTGAGCAGGGTGACCGTCGCGCCGCGGCCCACGCCGCGGGCGATGAGCTCGTGGGCGAGGCGGTAGGTGGCGGCGGCGAAGTCGCCGCCGGTGATCTCGACGCCGTCGGCGGTGGTGACGGCCCGCCGGTGCGGGTCGGAGACCAGGGACCGGAGGATCGAGGCGGGTGCGCTGACGAACTCCTGGTCGGTCATGGCCACTTCTTCCTTGTAGTTTGCAACCATATCGTCAGGCTAACCCCCTCCCCGGTCGGCATTGTCGAGTTCAGGCCATGTCCGGTCGGAAGACTGAGGGGAAGTCAGCCGGAGGGCGGAGGACCGGATCGGCGACGGCGTCCCGGTGTTCGTCGGGCGCGGTGACGGTCACATGGCCTTGCCGGCCCGGGAGTTCGGTGATCATCGCGCTGCGCAGCCCGGGCCGTGGTGGGTCCCGACCGGGACGGGCGTGCCGTCGAGGCGCAGTTCGCCGCGGGTCGGCGGGCCGTCGGACGAGGCGGAGGCCGGGCCGGTGCGCGGGCCGAAGTCGAAGCGGTCGAAGTGGTCGGAGTTGGCGAGAAAGTCGACGAGTCGGGGAGCTGGTCGTTGGCGGCCGTCCGCCCGCTGCGGGCCGCCGGCTCACCGCCGGCGGCCCGCACCTCGACGCCTCGGTCACGCCGATGGCGGCTACCGGTCGGCGGTGAGCTTGCCGGCCGCACCCCAGTTCTCCGGCTGGTACTCCTGGATCCACACGTACACGCTCTCGGCGGGAACCTCCAGCGCCTCCACGAAGGCCTCGGTGACCTTCTTGACCAGTTCGCGCTTCTGCTCGACGTTGCGCGGACCCTGCTGGATGGTGACGATCGGCATCTTCGGCTCCTGATCGGGTTTCCTGCCGGGCTCTTCCGCCCGGCTCCTCGGCCGGTTCCCCCGGCGAGGAGCAGTCCACCCGATCCGGCGGCCCGCACCCAGACCCGAATCGCTCTCACAGCGATCACGAATCCTGATCGTCGCAGGTCGGCGGTGTTTCGCGGCAAGCCGCGAGGAGCAGCCGGGGGAGCGGGGCGGACCGCCGCACGGCGAGCGAGGTCGGCAGCGCCAGCCGCGTCCGGCAGGGCCGGAAGGCCACCCGGTGGGAGTTGGTCATCCGGGCGTTCACGGCGTACACCACCGTCCACATGGGGGTGCCGGTGCCGATCGAGGCCAGGGTGTCCTGCAGCGCGCCGTGCGCCGGGCCGAGGACCGGCCGGAAGCCGGCCTCCGCGCACGCGCCCATCACCAGGTCCACCAGCGCCGGGTTGTTGCGGCGGTCGGTCAGCCGGAGCGGCAGGGCGGCGAGGTCCGCGAGATCCACCTCGGGGTGGGTGGCGAGGGCGTGCCGGGCGGGCAGCGCGAGCAGCAACTCGTCCTCCCAGACCGGCAGGAACCGCAGCTCGGGACTGCCCCCGGCGATCGCCCCGCGCACGAAGGCGGCATCGAGCCGCCCGTCCGTCAGCCGAGCCAGCCGCTCCCGCACCGGTACGGACTGCAGCTCGACGCGCACGCCCGGCGCCTGCCGCTGGTAGGTGTCCAGGATCAGGTCCAGCCGCTCGCCCAGCCCGGTGATGGTGCCCAGTCGCAGCACGGCGGGCGCGGCCAGATCGGCGGCGAGCGCCCGGGCGGCGTCCTCGGCCGCCAGCACGTTCCTGGCGGCGGGCAGGAACCGCTCACCCGCGGGCGTCAGCCGCACGTACCGGGGCGACCGGTCGAACAGCTCGACCTTCAACTCGCGCTCCAGCCGTCGCACCTGCTGACTCACGGCGGGCTGCCCGAGCAGCAGCCGCTCGGCGGCCCGGCCGAAGTGCAGCTCCTCGGCGACGGCGACGAAGCAGCGCAGCTGCCGTAGCTCCATGCGGATCCTCCGCTCGGTGGGTCGACGGGCTCATGGTCGCAGGCCGGTGCGGCGGCTTCCCCACGGTGGGGCTGAGGTGGTCGGAGGCACCCCTCAGGGTGGTCTATAGTTAACCCATCACCCAGATGCGCGGGTGGCGGAATAGGCAGACGCGCTGGATTCAGGTTCCAGTGCCCGAAAGGGCGTGGGGGTTCAACTCCCCCCTCGCGCACAGAGAACGGCCGGTTGATCCTCGGATCGACCGGCCGTTTTTTCTTCCCCGCCGACGGGTCGTCGAGGCAGGTCCTCCCCCGAGCCGCCCCCCGTCCGCGAACGGGCGCCCCACTAGGCTGGGCCGGTCGGCCGTACACGCCTGGGGGGAATCGGCACGTGAGCTTGATGGAGCACGATCCGCGGGAGATCGGCGGGTACCTCCTGGAGGGCAGGCTCGGTGCGGGCGGGATGGGCGTGGTCTACCGCGCCCGGTCGGTGTCCGGCCGCCAGGTGGCGGTGAAGGTGATCCGGCCCGAGCTGGCCGCGGACGCCGAGTTCCGGGCCCGGTTCCGGCTGGAGGTCACGGCGGCGCGCAAGGTCAGCGGCGCGTTCACCGCGCCCGTGCTCGACGCGGACGCCGACGCTCCGGCGCCCTGGCTCGTCACCCTCTTCGTCCCCGGCCCGTCGCTGGGCGAGCGGGTCGCCGGCCAGGGTCCGTTGCCCCCGCCCGAGGTGCGCAGGCTGGCCGCCGGACTGGCCGAGGCACTCCGCGAGATCCACCGGGTCGGGCTGGTGCACCGCGACCTCAAGCCCGGCAACGTGCTGCTCGCAGAGGACGGCCCGCGCGTCATCGACTT